>CAYRTS010000012.1:0-21305 GCA_964427285.1 uncultured Anaerolineaceae bacterium | reverse complement strand
GTCGTCGGTTCGCCGGTCGGACGGCACGCCCAGCGTTCAATGGGCGCAAGCGCCCCGGGGCGCACCGGGCCTAGATATCAGTCCGCCAGACAGGACCTCCTGCGTATCGCGTCGCCCGAGAGTCAGGTGACCGCCAGATCCCGCAGAAATGCGGCGGCACGGTCGAGCGCGTCGTCCAGCACCGGCTTGAGCGTATGGCCCAGCCGCGGGTAGGTCACCAGCTGCGCGCTGCCCAGGCGTGCCACAACCGAGCGGAGTAGATCGATCCGGGCGAACGGATCCGACTCGCCGGACAGCAGCAAGACAGGACAGCGGATCGACGGCCAATGCGCGATCCGGGCCTCCGTCCGGTCAGGCGATCCGGGTGGATGGAGTGGATAGCTGAACAGGACGAGGCCGGCGTACAGCGCCCCGGGTTCGGCAGCCGCGAGACTCGCGACGCGGCCGCCGTACGAATGCCCGCCGATGGCAACATCGACGGCGGCAGGCACGACGAGGTGGAAGGCGGGCACAGCGTCCTCCGCCTTGCGCCTGGGCAGGTCGATGGCGACTGCGTTCACGCCACGCTGGCGGAGCCCCTCGACAACCGGCGCCATGCTGGCAGCCGTGCCGCTCGCGCCATGTCCGAGGAAGCAGCGCACGGCCATGTGCACAGGGTACCCTGTGGGCTGGGCCGTTCGGCGGGATGCCGGATGACCCACTCGGGTCATGGCCGTGGACCCGATGCACCAGCCATCCTCGCCCGCGAGACCCATCGCGAGGAGCCAATGCCGACCAACGACAGACGCCGCACCGAGATCCGCAGGGCGCACCGCACGACCCTGACGGCAGCGGCGACGGCCCTCCTGCTGCTCGCGGCCACGATCGGCGCGGCCTTCGCGCCCGCTCGAGCGCTGGCCGAGGAGCCGAGCGCCAGCCCGGTGGCCGCGCCAGTGCCATCGCCCGCCGCGACGGTCAGCGGGCCCACGATCCTTGGCGAGACCGTCACGTTCCACGGGCGCGGCTACGGCCACGGCGTCGGGATGTCGCAGTACGGGGCGCGCGGCCGGGCGCTGGCGGGCGAGGATGCCGGGACCATCCTGACCCACTATTACCAGGGCGCGGTTCTCGCATCGATTGACCCTGCGACGCGGATCCGGGTGCTGGTCCAGTCCCGCTGGCTCGCTTCCGGAGCGGCCCCGCTGGTCATCTTCGGTCGGGTCACGCCGTGGTCGATCGATGAGCTGGGCTCGACATTTCCTTCGGATGCACGTCTCCGGCTGATCCCGCTGACGAGCGGTGACGCCGTCGCGACGGCAGGACAATGGCGCCTCCTGATCGAGGCGGCCGACGGCGCCGTCCTGTTCGATGCGCCGGCGCCACTCGACTTCACCGTCCGGGCGACCGCCGACGATGGCCGACTCCAGCTCTGGTCCAAGCCGACCCGCTACGACCGGTATCGCGGCTCGCTCCGGGTCCTGATCCAGACCGCAACACGGGTCTCCGTGGTGAACGACGTGGCCGTGGAGCAATACCTCGGCGGGGTCGTGCCGATCGAGATGCCACCGGCCTGGCCGTCCGCCGCGCTCCAGGCTCAGGCGATTGCCGCGCGCTCATTTGCGGCACGTCGGCTGCGCCCCGGTGTGTCGTACTTCGACGTTCCGGATGGCTCGAGTTCGCAGGTCTACCGCGGCGCCCTGGCGGAACATCCGTCAACCTCGGCCGCGATCGCTGCCACCACAGCGCTCGTGCTGATGAGTGGCTCGACGATCGCCAATGCCCTGTTTCACTCGACCGGTGGTGGTGCGACGGAGTCCAACGAGAACGTCTATACCTCGGCCAGTGGCAAGCGGACGGGCAAGCCGGTCAGCTATCTGCGTGGATCGCTCGACCGCGCCGCCGATGGCACGCCATTCGATGCGCTCGCCCCATACGCGAGCTGGGCCACGCGGACCTACAGCCGGGCCCAGCTGTCCGCCTGGTTCGCCACAGACCCGCGGACCAACGTAGGCGACCTGACGGCGCTGGACCTGCAAGACCGCGGCGTGTCCGGGCGCCTGGTGAGCGTCACGCTGATCGGCTCGCTGGGCAGCCGGACGGTGTCCGGTGAGATCTTTCGGGCCGTCTTCAACGCCCGGCGGCCCGCGACCGAACGAAGCCTCAAGAGCACCCTGCTGGACATTGCCCCGATCCCCTGACAGCCACATCCGACCGCGCCTGGGCCACGCTACCCTGGGCTGGACTCAGAGATCGCGCCGCTCGAACCGCCACGCGGCCAGTCCGAGCACCAACCCGATCCACACCACTGACCAGATGACGAGCAGCGGCGCAGGCGGGGCGGCTGCGTAGAAAGGATTGGCCTCGGCCAGCCGGGGTACCTCGCCCGCGGCCAGCAGGACCAGCAGCGGCGGCTCGAGCCCGTAGATCCCGCCGCGCCACAGGCCGTCACTCGGCAGCACCCAGCGACTCGCCTCGGCGGCCTGGCCAAGCAGGCCGGCCAGCTCCGAGTGGAGGCGCAGCACCTCCCGCGCCCGGAGCCACGGCTGGTAGCGGAACAGCTCGGGCAGGTAGCCGATCCGTGCCCGAGTGCCCCGATCGCCCAGTGGAGCACCGAGCACGCGCCCGGTACCGCCCGATGGTCGCGCCAGGCCGAGCAACAGCTTGATCGTCGTCGTCTTGCCGGCCCCGTTTGGACCGAGAAGCCCCACCAACTCGCCGCGTCCCACCACGAGGCTCAGTCCGTCGAGAGCGACCGTCCGGCCGTACGACTTGAAGATGCCGTCGAGGTCGATCGATGGTGTTGACACCCTAGCTGTCACAAGGGCACGCGAGGATCAGATGGACCGAACCAAGGGAACAGCACGGGAGAAGCATCAGATGATCACCATCGAATGTCCATGGTGTACCGAGCCGGCGGACATTGAGCCTATCAGCCACCGCGAGATCTCCTGCGATACCTGCGGGATCATGGTCGAAATCGCGCCTGACGGGCAGCCCGCGCGGATGGACCGCGCCGCCTGAGAGACGCCACCAAACGGTTGCCCGTGATGCCCAACGTGGCAATGGGCCAGATCGTAACGAGGCGCCGACCGTAGGCGCGGACGTAGGATTGGCAGATGGGTGAGAGTCGCGACGCACGAGCCGCGCGCCGACTGGTCGAAGCCGGGCGTCGGCTGGGCGCCCGCGGATTGATCTCGGCTGGGGAAGGCAACCTGTCCGCGCGCCTTGACCGTGACCGGCTGCTGGTCACGCCGACCGGGCGGCGCAAGGATGAACTCGTGCCGGAGGACCTCGTGGTCATCTGGCTGGACCATCCCAACGGGGTATTCATATCGGCCAATGGCCGGCAACCTTCGTCCGACCTTGCGATCCACCTCGCGGTGTATGCGGCACGCCCGGACGTCGAAGCCATCGCGCACGCGCATCTGCCGGCCTCGATGGCGCTCACGCTTGCGAGCGAACTGCCGGATCCAGCGGCGCTGCCCGAAACCGCGCTGCTCCTGCCGCGGCTGCCGTTCGTCCCCCTGGGCGTGCCGGGGAGTGCGGACCTCGCGGCCCGCGTTGCCGCTGCCTTCGCTGAGCCGCCCGAGCCCTTGGCGCCCGCCGTCCTCCTCGAGCGCCATGGCGCGATCGGCGTTGGGAGCGATCCGACCCAGGCGGTGGATCGGCTGGAGATGGTCGAGGTCCTGTGCCGAACCTGGCGCGATGCCCTCCTGATTCGCGCGGCACGTGCCGGACTGGGTATCGTGTCGGGACCCAGCCCAGGGTCACACACGGAGGAATCATGAATACCCGCGCCTATCTCGCCGAACTGCTTGGCACGTTCCTGTTTCTGACCATCGGCTACCTCTCCGTGGCTGCGCTCGGTGCCGCGGATGCCAACGGTCTGCTGGTCGTGCCGTTCGCCTTCGGCTTCGGTCTGCTGGCCGCGATCTTCGCCTTTGGGCACGTGTCCGGCGGTCACTACAACCCAGCCGTCACGGTGGCCGCCGTGATCGATGGCCGGCTGCCGTCGACCGACGCAGCCGGGTACATCGTGGCGCAAGTCGTTGGCGCCCTGGGCGCGGGGGCTGTCGTCCTGGTCACGGCCGGTCAGGATGCGGTCGCGGCCGGCATCAACAGGCCCGGTGGCGGTATCACGGACATCGGGGCGCTGATCATCGAGGTCGTCCTGACCGCTGGCTTCGTTGCCGTCATCCTGGCCGCGACCAAACATGCCAGTGCCCTCGCTGCCCTCGCGATCCCGCTGACGCTGGTCGCGATCCACTTCGCGGCCGCGCCGTTGAGCGGCGCATCGGTTAACCCGGTCCGGTCCATCGGGTCCGCGGTGGTCGGTGGTGACATCGGCGTTCTCTGGATCTACATCGTGGCACCGCTGGTCGGTGGCGTGCTCGGCGCGCTGGTCTACCGGTTTGCCGCCGCGGACAAGCCCGCCGCCGCCTGACTCGAGATGCCTCCGAAGCTGCGCCCGAAACTGCCAGGGTCCGCACTCACCCTTTGAGCTCGCCGGACGCAGGTTCTTCCCCGTGCTCCGTTCGACGAAGGAACGGCGCTGAACCGCTGCGATGTTCGTCGCTTGGTCGATCCATGGACCAGACGACCCGGCCAGCAGTCAGGCCGCTCCCCCGTCCACCACGGGAAGCCGTGAGACCCCATCGATAACTGGGAGTGCCCTTCCAGGCTCGGCGAGCCAGCAGGCGGCCGACTGACCGCCGCCCACGTCGAACAGCGGCGGCTCCTCCACCGCGCAGCGATCGAACGCTTGCGGGCACCGCGGCCGGAACCGGCAGCCACTCGGGATGTGCGCGGCGTCCGGCGCCTCGCCGGCCAGGATCGTCCGGCTGGCGCGTTGGCCGGGTGTCGGCGGGTCCGGTGACGGAGACACCGAGACCAGCGCCTGGGTGTAGGGGTTACGCGGGGAGCGGATGACCCGCTCGGCCGGGCCGATCTCCATGATCTTGCCGAGATACATCACCGCAATCCGGTCCGCGATGACCCAGGCCAGCGACAGATCGTGGGTGATGAACAGATAGGTCAGTCCGCGCTCCACCCGCAGGTCCAGCATCAGCCGCAGCAGCTCCGTCCGGATCGACACGTCCAGCATGGAGACGGGCTCGTCGGCGACGATGACGTCAGGATCCATCACCAGCGCCCCGGCGATCACGACCCGCTGGCGCTGGCCACCGGACAATTCGTGCGGATAGCGCAGCGCATATTCGGCGGCCGGTCGCAGGCCCGCCGCGTCAATCGCTGCGAAGACCTTGCGCTGCCGCTCCTCGTGACTGAGCCGCTGCCCATTGACAGCAAGAGGCTCGACAACGAAATCGAAGATGGTCTGCCTGGGGTTCAGGGTCTCGTACGGATCCTGGAAGATCATCTGGACCCGCTGCCGGAACGAACGGAGCGAACGCGTACCCCACAGCCCCGAGACGTCTGCGCCGTCGAACCAGATCGATCCGCCCGTCTGGCGCGTCAACTTGACGATCGCTCGCCCGGTCGTGGTCTTGCCGCTCCCCGATTCGCCAACGAGAGCAAGCACCTCACCCGTTTCGAGCGTCAGGTCAATCCCGTCAACCGCCCGAACGACGCCGGCCGGTCGCCCGGTGATGGTGTCCAGGAGGCCCCCGCGGATCGGGAAGTGCACCTCGAGGCCCTCGAGGCGCAGGATCTCGGTCATGGCTGGTCGTCCACGGTGACCGGCAGGGCTTTGGTCCCCGGTTCGAAGACAACCGAGCCAGCCACCTGAACCGGAGCACCTGCGCCACCCTCCAACGTGGGCGGGTAGAGATGGCAGGCAACGCGCACGCCGTCCCCAAGCTGCACCTCCGGCGGCACGACCTCCGTGCACACGGGCATGACGGCCGGGCAGCGCGACGCGAACGGACAACCAGCCGGCGGATGGCGCAGATCCGGCGGCATGCCGGGAATGGAATCGAGGGTCCGCCGGTCCGCCCGGATGTTCGGGAACGACGACAACAGCTTCTGCGTATACGGGTGACGCGGTGCCGTGAAGACCCGGCTCACGGGACCCTCCTCCGCCACGCGGCCGGCGTACATGACGAGCACGCGGTCGCAGGTCTCGGCGATCACCGACAGATCGTGCGTGATAAGCATCAGCGACAACCCGAGTTCGCGGCGCAACTCCTCCAGCAGGTGGAGGATCTGCGCCTGGACCATGACGTCGAGGGCCGTCGTCGGCTCGTCACCGATGACCAGCGCCGGGTCGCAGGCGAGGGCCATTGCGATCATGGCCCGCTGGCGCATCCCGCCGGACAATTCGTGCGGGTAGGCGTCTCCGCGCTTCTTCGGGATCCCGACCAGTTCGAGGAGCTCGGAGGCGCGCCGGCGAGCCGCGTAACGCGACTGACCCGAACGCAACTCGACCGGCTCCGCGATCTGATCCCGGACGCGCTGCACCGGGTTCAACGCGTTCATCGCACCCTGGAACACGATCGCGATTTCGCGCCAGCGGTAGCGCTGGAGCTGGCGCTCCGTCTTTGGGACCAGGTCAATCCCGAACAGGTTGACGCTGCCCCCGACGATCCGCGCGTTGGACGGCAGGAGGCGTACGAGCGACAGCGCCATCGTGGTCTTGCCGCAACCGGACTCGCCCGCGATCCCGAGGGCTTCTCCGTCCTCGACCCGGAAACTCACGCCCCGGACGGCCTCCACTCGACCGTTGGGGAGCGAGAAATGGACCGCCAGGTCGCGAACATCAAGCAGCGGCGCGGTCGGGTCCGCCTGCCTGGGAAGCGATCCCTGGCGCCGGGCACGGATCGCGTCACGATCGGATGCGGCCGTCGGTGCCTCGTCGGGCGCCGGGGTCACCGACGACCCCGCAACTTGGGGTTCAGGATGTCATCGAGCGCGCCGCCCACCAGGGTAAAGGCAAGGACGACCAGGATGATCGCGACGCCCGGCGGTGCCATCACCCACCAGGCCCCGAGACCAGCCGCCCCTTCGGCGTGGGCCTGGTTGAGCAATTGCCCCCAGGACGGCTGGAATGGATCGCCGAGGCCAATGAACGACAGGGTCGTCTCGGTCAGGACCGCGCCCGCGAACGTCAGCACCGTGTTTGCGACGATCAGGTTGATGACGTTGGGCAGAATGTGCCGGCGCATGATCCAGCCCGGTCCAGCGCCAACCACCCGTGCCCGATCGACAAAGGCGCGCTCACGGAGGGACAGCGTCTGGCTTCGGATGATCCGCGCCGTGGCCGCCCAGGAGGTGATCCCGATGACCACGACGATGACCAGCAACGTCATGCGCATCCCGAACAGCTCCGCCTGGCTGCCGATGATGTCGAGCAGGATCGGGGCGAGGATCAGGGCCAGGACGAACGTCGGCAGGACGAGGAAGAAGTCCGTGATGCGCATCAGGATCGTGTCAACTCGTCCGCCGAGGAATCCGCTGATGATCCCGATCAGCGCACCTAGAAAGACCGTGATCAGTGTCGCCAGCAGCCCGATGATCATCGACACGCGGGTCCCGTGCGCCGAGAGATTGAGCATGTCCCGACCCTGGCGGTCCGTTCCCAGGAGATGTCCGGCACTCGGCGCATCAAAGCGTTCGCCGGTCGCGGTCACGACGCTCTCGAGTGGGCCCACGAACAGCTCCGGAGCGATGGCGAGGACAGCGAACGCGAGCAGGATGAGCCCGCCGACCAGCCCGTCCCGTCGACGGACGAATTGACGGACAAAGGCACCGAATCGCCGGGCCTGCAGCCGCAGCCACGCCCGGCGCAGATCGCCACCGCCCATTGTGCCCACGCCGGCCGTCACGTCCGGACCCGCGGATCAAGCAGGCCGTAGACCAGGTCGGCGAGGAGATTGGCGACGACGACCGACACGGCGAGGAGCATGAAGATGCCCTGCAGCACCGGATAGTCACGCGCGGACAGGGCGTCGACGGTCAGGGTTCCGATCCCCGGCCAGTTGAACACGACCTCGGCGGTGATCGCGCCCGCGATGACATAGCCGAACTGGATCGCCACGATCGTCACGGCGGGGAGCAACGCATTGGGCACGGCATGCGCGCGCAGGATGTGGCCATCCTGGAGCCCCTTGGCGCGCGCGGTCTGAACATAGTCCTCGGACAGGGTCTCGATGATCGATGAGCGCATCAGGATCGAGTACAGCCCGATGAGGCCTAGTGAGACGGTCGCGAGCGGGAGCACCAGATGGTGGCCGAAGTCGAGGAGCTGGTCGGCAAAGGAGTCGAAGCGTGCGCCCGCGGACAGCATCCCGTTGGTCGGGAACCAGCCGAGGGTCGAGGCGAACACCACCAGCAAAAACATGCCCAGCACGAAGTAAGGAGTCGCGTACAGGATCAGCGACAAGCCGTTGCCGACATAGTCGACCCGGCCGCCTCGTCTCCAGCCGGCATAGGCGCCGAGGGCCATCCCCACGACGATCGCGATCAACTCACCCAGACCGAACAGGATGACCGTCGGCCAGATGCGACTGCCGAGCACCTCGGTCACGGGCTGGCCGCGGTATTTGTACGAAAGCCCCAGGTCGCCCTGGGCGGTCGACGCCACGAACGCCACGAACTGGTCGGGGAAGAGAGGCTTGTCCAGGCCCCACTTTTCCCGGAGGTTGGCCTTGACCTCCGCCGAAATATTCGGGTTTCGGGTCAGGACCCGCTCCGGCGATCCGGGCATCATCCGAAAGAGGATGAAATTGAGGACGACGATAAACAGGATTGTCAGGACAGCCTGGAGGACGCGCCGGGCAAGAAACCGTGAGCCCACCAAGCCGCCCCGGTCAGACCAGAGGTCGCTCGCGCACCCTTCTCCGGGTCACTCCTCTTCCACCGCCGTCGCGCGACGCCGGCGCCTGACCAGGATCATCGCGACCACCGCCACAGCCACCAGCCCCAGGATCCCGGCGAGCAGCGCCGTATTGTCGGTCGGGGCGGAGACCGGCGCGGCTGGTTCGGGACTTGGGGTAGGGGCGGCGGTGGCCCCGGCGCTCGGGGCGGGCGCATCGGTCGGAGCCGCTGTGGCACTTGGCTCGGCGGCACCGACGAGCTTCAGCTGCGTGTAGCCATGGGGCCCGTAACCAAACAGCGGGGTGCCATTGTCGGGCTGGTTGACCCAGCCGGTGAACCGGTCCGTGCGGTAGGCGTGCAGGGCGGCGTCGTAGTACAGGACGTGATAGGGCGCCTCGTTGTAGACAATCTCCTGCATCTGATCCATGAGTGCCCGGCGCTCCGCTGGCACGGCGGCCGCGTTCTGTGCGGTGAACAGGTCGTCGTAGGCCGGGTTGCAGTAGAGACTGTCGCTGGAGCCGCCGATCTGGCCGCAGGTGAAGATCTCCAGCAGCGAGTTGGGGTCGACGTCGCCGCCCCAGCCCCAGATGAACAGGTCGTAATCGGCGGTGTAACCGGCCTCGGGATCGGCCTCGGGCGAGAGCATCAGGTCGACCAACGTGTCCGAGTCGTACTGCGACGGGTTGACCGCGATCCCGAGCTCCGCCCACCAGGTCTGGATGAACTCCGCCGTCGTGGCATAGGTCGTGTCCGAATCGGGGAAGACGAGGTCGAGGACGATGGGATTGCCCGCCCTGTCGAGCCGGCGGTTCTCGCCGTCCAGCGCGTATCCGGCCGCCTCCAGCTTCTGTCCGGCGAGCGCCAGATCGAAGGTGCGGACCGTGGCCGGCTCCTTGTGCCAGTTGGCCTGGAACGGCGGGACCTGGGTCGTGCCCACCTCCCCGTAGCCGCCGAGCACCCGATCGACGAGCTCCGCCTTGTCGATGGCGTACCCCAGGGCGTCGCGGAAGGCGGGGTCGAGCAGCGCCTGAGTGGAGGGCCCACCGCCCTCGATCGTATTGCCTGTTCCGGTGCCGTAGGTGTTGAATCCTAGCTCGGTAAAGCCATTGGCCGTCCCCGCGACCGTGACGATATTCTCGACGCCGGTGAGCTGATCGAACTGGTCCGACAGGATGTTCTGCACGTAATCGAGTTCGCCGCTTCGGAACGCCTGCGCCATCGTGTCCTCGGTCTCGAAGAACTGGATCACGATCTCGGACGCGGCGAGGTCGCCGGCGGTCCAGTTCGGGTTTCGGGCAAACCGGACGAACTGGCCGGTCTGCCACTCCTGGGCCTGGTATGGCCCGGAGCCGACGATCGGGGTGTCGAACTGGTCGTCGCACAGGGTGGCCACCTTGGACGCCCAGATGTGGGCGGGGAGGATCGGGACGTACGTCGCCAGGATCCGATCGTTTGGCCGATCGAGGGTGACCACCGCAGTCTCCGGGTCGGGCGCAGCGACGGCGGTGACGCCGGCATTCACGAGGTACGGATCGATGTATCCGAGGCACATCGCGCCGGCCTCCGAGGCGACCGCGTCGAGGAGCAGCTCGAGCGAGAACCGGACATCCTCCGCCGTCGCGGGTGTCCCGTCGGACCACAACTTGCCGGCGGGAACCTTGAACGTGTATTCGGTCCCGGCGGCGTTGACCGCCCACGACTCGACAAAGGCCGGCACGGGCTCCAGCTTCTGGCCGAACCCCACGAGGAGCTCGTAATTCAGGGTGAAGACCTCAAACCCGACGACCAGGGCCGTCTGGTACGGGTTCATGGCGTCTAGATCCTGACTCGTGCCGACCCGCAGGACGTCGTGATTGGTCGCCGTGGCCGGCACGGCCGATGGAAGCACCAGCGCGCCGATCAAGGCGCCAGCTCCAAGGACCCGGGCCATTCGAACGCGCAGGGTGGATCGCATCGAAACATCCTCCTCTAGCGGGGCCGTCTCTCCCGGGCTGCTGCCCCGCTCCCGCTGGCTGGCGGTACGGTGGCACACGCGGTCATCCCTGCGCAAGGCTGAACCGCAGAGCGCGCCGCCGGCAGCGAATTGGTCGGTGCCGCACATGACGGCGCACAGTTGTGTGCTATGGTTCGCTCATGAACGTGCGCACGAACCTGCTCCTGCCAGAGGCTCTCGTGGCCGGTATTGACGAGGTCGCGGGCCCCCGCGGGCGGAGCCGGTACGTGGCGGAGGCCGTCGAACAGCGCCTGCGTCGTGATCGCTGGTGGATTGCCGCCCAGGCGGCCGCTGGCGCATGGAAAGACCATCCGCTGTTCCCGACGGACGAATCGGTCGTCGAATGGGTCCGTGCGGGTCGCGCGGAGGGCACCGACCCATGGGACGACGCTCAATGAAGCTGATGCTTGATACGACATTCGTGATCGACTACCTGCGCAAGCAGCCGGAAGCGTTATCGCGACTGCGATCGATCTACGAAGCTGGCGATGAGCCGTTGGTGACCAGTGTCGTCGTCTCGGAGTCCTGGAGTGGCGCTCGCTCGTCCCGTGATGACGACCTCGATGCGTTTCTGCGGTACCTCGAATACGTGCATCCTGGGCCGACGACGTCCCGACTCGCGGGTATCTGGCGAGCGGCGGCCCGCCTTGCCGGGCGAACACTCAGCATCGAGGACGCGCTCATCGGCGCGACCGCCTTCGATCAAGGAGCGGCAGTCCTGACCCGCAACGTCAAGGATTTCTCGCAGCTGCCGGTTCGCATCGAGACCTACTGACGCGCAGGCTCACCAGATGCGCGCAGGAGCGCGAGGCGCTGGAGCGCGATCACGGTCATCGCGTCGGTGATTCGCCCATCGAGCGTCATCGCCAGGGCCGCCTCGAAGGGCAGCCAGCGGATCTCCAACGCCTCGGTGCCCTCGGGCGTCGCGGGACCCGCCGTCAGGCGGGTGGCCAGGTAGAGGACGGCGAGCTCGTCCGAGACCGAATTGGAGAGGTGGCAGCGGGCGAGCTCCTGCCATGTCGCGGCCACCCAGCCGGTTTCCTCACGAAGTTCGCGCCGCGCCCCTTCGAGCGCGCCTTCACCGGGAGGCACGCCACCTTCCGGGATCTCCCACGAGTACGCGTCGAGCGCGTAACGATGCTGGCCGACCAACAGGATCTGGTTCTCGTCGTCGAGGGCGACAACGCCGACGGCAAGGTTGTCGTAATGGACGACGCCGTAGATTCCGGGCGCGCCGTCCGGGCGCGTCACCTCGTCGTGCCAGATCGTGATCCAGGGGTTGTGGTACGCCACACGCCGGCTGTGACGAGTCCACGGGCCTGAGCTGACGGGGCCGTCCTCCATGGCGGCATCGTCGCACGGCGTGGGCGGGGGTGTCTGCACCTCGATCACGGCGGATAGACTCCCGGGTGCATGCCGCTATCGCCCCACGCAGTCGAACCGGACCCCGCCCACGCCCGGCCCGCCAGCGAGCCTCGTCACGAGGTCGAGACGCGCTGGGGCGTGGTGATTCCGGCGCGCGACGGCGTCGAACTTTCGGCCAATCTCTGGCTGCCGATCCCTCTCACGGCCGAGGAAGACCTTGCGACTGAGGCTTGCTTTCCGGCCATTCTCGAGATGATCCCGTACGGCAAGGACAACTGGCGGCGCAACGCGGACGTCGCCCGCGGAACCTATTTCGCGCGACGCGGCTATGTCCTGTGCCGGGTCGATGTGCGCGGGACCGGCTCGTCCCGGGGAGTCGCCCTCGATGAGTACACCGAGGCTGAGACGCGTGACGGGTACGACGCCGTCGAATGGCTGGCGGCCCAGCCGTGGTGCACCGGCGCCGTGGGCATGTGGGGGATCAGCTACGGCGGGTTCACTGCGATCCAGGTGGCCAAGTTGCGGCCACCGCACCTGCGCGCCATCGTCCCGATCCAGGCCACAGACGATCGCTATCTGAGCGACATCCACTACATCGGGGGCTGCGTTACGGCCAGCGAGCTAAGCCAGTACGCGGTGAGCCAGGTGGCGATGAACGCGATGCCACCGGATCCGGCGATCCGCGGCGAGACGTGGCGCGCGGACTGGCTCGCCCGGCTGGAGGCGACGCCGCCGTGGCTGTTCGAATGGCTGCGCCAGCAGCACGATGGCCCGTACTGGCGTCCGGGATCCCTGGCCCCTGACTACGATGCCATCGAGGCCGCGATCCTCAACTTCGGCGGCTGGATGGATTCCTATGTGGACGCGGCGTTCCGGATGCAGGCCGCCTGCGCGGCGCCATCGCGGACGATCGTGGGCAACTGGGTGCATGGGCTGCCCGCGTCGGCGACTCCGGGCCCAAACGTGGACGAACGGCACGAGATGGTCCGCTTCTTCGATCGATGGCTCAAGGGGCTGCCGAACGGTGCGGACACGGAGCCGCCGATCGTCTGGTTCGAGCACGAATATGCCGAGCCTGAGGCGTTCCCGGTCAGCCTCCCTGGGCGCTGGCGAGCGGCAGCCGCGTATCCCCATCCCTCGGCTCGGTCGCTGGCGTGGTCGTTTGCCGGCGGATCTATGCCGCTGGTCGGGCGGCTGGTCGATGACGGCGACGCCGACGGCGCGGCGCGCGGCGGGGCGGGTGGCGGGGCGAGCGGTGCAGCGGAGCGGCAGCCCCCCGGGATCGATCGATACTCCCACCGCCCGACGGTCGGCACCCGCGCCGCGCTCTCCTGGGGGGCCGGCGGACCGCCCAACGGCCTGGGCCGCGACCTGCGCCCGGATGAGAGCCTCGGCCCAACCTATACCTCCGATCCGCTCGAGTCGGCGCTGGAGGTTCTCGGCGTCCCGGAGGTCGTGCTCTTTCTGGCGGTCTCAGCGCCGGTGGCCACGACGGTCGTCCGCCTCGCCGACGTGGCGCCGGATGGCACCTCGTCCCAGGTCTCGGCCGGGATCCTCAACCTGACCCACCGGCGGTCGCATGCCGTACCGGAGCCCCTCGTGCCCGGGGCCTTGGAAGAGATCCGGGTCGCGCTCCGTCCGGCAGGGTATCGATTCCTCCCAGGCCATCGGATCCGGGTCTCGGTTGCCTCGGCTGCGTGGCCGGTCATCTGGCCATCACCATTCCCCGCCACCTTCGGGCTGCATCGTGGGCCGACGAGCCCCTCTCGACTCATCCTGCCCGTCGTGCCACCCGCGGGCGGGACCGGCGACCTGCCGGTGCCGGCGTTCAAGACCACGCCACCGGAGGCGCCTGAGGTTGGCGGGGAGGCAAGTGCCGACCGGCCAGTCTGGCTCATTGCCCGGGACGTCATCGACGACACCGTCACCGTCACGATCCACGATGGGGGCGAGGACCTGCTCGACGACGGCCGCCGGCTCTATTCGGCCGAGACCCTGAAGCTGACCGCCAGCGACCGCGACCCCGCCCGTGCAACCCTGGACGCGGACGTTGTCTACCGCTGGCACGAGCACTCGTTCGATACCGAAATCCGGGCACACTCACTCCAGACAAGCAATGCCGCCACGTTTGAGCTGGCCGTCGAGTTGGAGGTCGATGTCGATAGCGAGCCCTTCTTCCGCCGCGAATGGCGTGAGACCATCGCGCGCCGACTGGTCTGACGCCCCCCTGGAGGCACCGGCTTGTCGGCGGGAACTCGGCCGACGCGCACCCAGCCCGGCGCGCGACCCACGCGACGGTTTGGACGCCGTCGGCGTGAGCGCTCAACTGGTAGCTTGGAGATCAGCATGAACGAGCGCGGCCGGGCGCCCAGACTGCAGTCTGGGGCATCGAGCACGCGGTTCCATGCGAAACGCTCAACCACGAGTTGAACCGGGGCCCGGGTTGGGGTGGGGCAGCGAGACCCTACCCGGCGCCGACCCGGCTGGCCAGGTCGGCAATCGCGAGGCGCGTGTCCGTCGTGTCATACCGCAGCAGCGGATCGGGGTCGATGACGCGCTCGACGACCTGACCTCCGAGCCGGCTGTAGATCACGGGATAGATCGCCCCGCTGCCGTCCGCCTCGAGGGTGGTGATGATCGCGTCGGCTCCACCCGCATCCAGCTCGTGGGCAAGGGGGGCGATGCCGTCGTCGCGCAGGCCGCCGGAGTCGTCGGCGGTGAGCACGCGGGCGAGGTAGCCGCGCTGGTGAAAGAGTTCGGGCGATTCGGCCAGGTCGGCCGCGAGAAAGCCCGGCACCGCGTCGGGCGCAATCGTCGGGCGGTCAGGTTCGATCCCGAAGCGTGTCCGCGCGAGGTGTCCAGCCAGGACCCGGGCGTTGTAGCGGGCGCCGTGGACCGCCCCCGAGTTCGCCGGGATGCCGTGCTTGCGCAATCCCTTCGAGCCCTGGCCGATGGTGCCGGCAAAGAAGATGCCGGGGACCGTGACGCTCTCCCACCACGGCGTCTGGGCGGGCAGCTGGCTGGCACCGAACGTGGCCACGCCGAGCGCCGGCAGATCGACCAGCGGCGTCACGAACCCGGTCGCCGCGATCACGTCGTCTGCTTCGACGACCATGTCGGCACCACCGTCGGTCCGCCGCAGGTGCACGACATACGCAGGTCCGGAGGCGCGCTCGATACGGTCGATCGCCGCGTTGAGGACGTTGACCCCGCCGCCCAGGACGTGGTCCTCATATGGCTGGGCGTAGCGGGCGCGCACGCCGACCAGGGATCGCGTTTCCACGGACATGCGCGCCTGCGACGGTGACGCGAGGACGATCTGTCGAGCCCATGGCAGCAGGCCGGTGGCCAGCTCGAACCCGGAGTTCTGTTTGCCCATGATGAACACGCGGCGACCCGCGTAGGTCTCGATCGGACGGACCTCCGCGTAGTGCTTCGTCAGCTCCATCCCGTTTCCGGGAGGCGTGAAGGGCTCGGCGACACCGACGGCGACCACAAGGGCCTCGCAGCGGTAGGTCCCGTCTGTCGTTTCGACCGCAAACCGGTCGCCAGCCGGACCTGACTCCCGGCTCGTCCCGGTCCAGCGGCAGTTGTAGCGGATCGCGACGCCCGCTCGTTCGACGAACGCGACGAGGTTCGCCTCCATCTCCGGTCGCGACGGGAAGTACGACGTGCCATCCATCAGGTCGGGTTGCAGCGCGCGGGTCCCGGCCTCCTCGCCCAACAGGCTGTTCCAGTCGTACCGTTCGTAGACTCTCGTTCCGCGCGCGACGGGGGCATGCGGCTTGGTCCACGACAGGAGCCGCTGGAGGAACGGCCAGCGGCGGAACATGCCGCCCGGCGACGGATCGGCCGAGACGACCGCGTGGGCCACGCCCAGGTGCCGCAAGGAGTACGAGACCTGGATGGCGCCCGGACCACTCCCGATCACGACGACCGGGTAGTCACCCGGCGGGAATGGCGCGATCAGCTCCGCCATCGGTTCGCCGCCCGCAACCGCCGGGCCTGGACCTGGAGCATCCGGTACATGACCCGTGGGTGGTCCAGCAGGAAAGCCTCGACCCGTGGCCCCGCAAGCACGAGGCAGCGAAGCGGCCGAAGTGCCACGACGTCGGCGATCGGCGATTCGCCGAGGATGATCGAGATCTCTCCGAAATAGTCGCCGCGGGCCAGCCGTGCCCGCTCGGTCCCGTCGATCACGATCGCCGCCTCGCCATCGAGGATGACGTGGAAGCCGGAGCCCATCAGCCCCTGACGCAGCACCCGTTCGCCCTCGGCGAACATCGCCTCTTCGAAAATGTGCACGATCCCGGTGAGCTGCGGATCGGTCAGATCGGCGAACAGACTGAAGCCCGCGATCGCATCCACCAGCTCCGCTCGACCAGCCATCCTGCGCATGGTGCCAGAGACAGCCGCCCTCCGCGAAAGCCGTTCGTTTGACGGCCGTGTGTCCCGCGGCGCAGCATGGCCGTGCCAATCATGATGGGAGGACCCGTGGCCCTCAGCCGCGAACGAACGATCGAACTCCTGGGCGCAACCCGCTTGTTCGCCGGAGTCGACGCCGAAGGACTGGCGCGAATTGCTGATCGGATCTCCGAGCTCGAGGTGACGGGCCACCGGGTGATCGCCCGCCAGGGCGAGATCGGTACCGGCTTCTTCATCATCGCCACCGGTTCGGTACGGGTGATCCGGGACGGCGAGACGCTGGCCGAACTGGGTCCCGGCGACTTCTTCGGGGAGCTGTCCGTACTGGACGGCATGCCGCGCAACGCCCAGGTCCTGAGCACCGAACCGACGACCTGTCTCGCCCTCGCCAGTTGGGACTTCGAGGCGGTCGTGCGCGACCAGCCGAGCGTGGCGCTCGCCATCCTTCGTGAGCTGGCCGGCCGGCTGCGCCAGTTGACTGAGGCGCGCCATCACTGACGGCCGGAGCGCCACCGTCATGACCGCGAGTCCGGTTCCAGCCAGCGGAACCGTCACCTTCCTGTTCAGCGACATCGAGGGCTCGACACGCCTGGAGCAGGCGATCGGCACGGAACCGTACGGTCATCTGCGCGAACGGCATCGCGAGATCCTCCGAGCGGCGTTTGCCGCGCACGGCGGGATCGAGCAGGGCACCGAGGGCGATTCGTTCTTCGTCGTCTTCGGCAGCGCCCGCGACGCAGTAGCCGCGGCAGTCAATGCCCAACGCGGACTGGCGGGCGAACCGTGGCCCGCGGGTGCCACCATCCGCGTCCGCATGGGTCTCCATTCGGGCGAAGCCGGGATGATCGGCGGGAGCCTGGTCGGGCTGGACATCAACCGGGCCGCGCGGATCGCGGCCGCTGCCCACGGGGGTCAGATCCTCCTCTCCGACGCTACCCGTGCGCTTGTCGGCACCGCCCTGCCCGACGACCTCCACCTGCGGGACCTCGGCGAGCACCGACTGCGTGACCTTGGCGGAGCGGAGCGCCTCGTCCAGCTGGACGCCGACGATCTATCGGGGGAATTCCCGGCCCTTCGGTCGCTCGACGCCCGCCCGAACAATCTGCCGACCCAGCTGACCACGTTCGTTGGGCGCGAGCGCGAACTTGCCGAGGCACTCGAGCTGCTGACCCGAACCCGGCTGCTGACGATGACGGGACCCGGTGGCACCGGCAAGACGCGGCTCTCCCTCCAGGTTGCCGCCGCGGCCGCCGACCGATTCGGGGACGGGGTCTGGTTCGTGGCCCTGGAATCGGTTCGCGATCCAGCGCTGGTCGCCCCAACGATCGCCCGGGTTCTTGGCGCCTCGGACAATTCGACCCGACCGCCGCTCGACGTCCTGGCCGACGCCGTCGGAGCCGGGACGGTGCTGCTCCTCCTCGACAATTTCGAGCAGGTCGTAGCGGGCGCGCCGGTGATCGCGGATCTGCTCCGTCGCTGCGCCAACCTGACCGTCCTGGTGACCAGCCGGGCCGCGCTGCGGGTATCGGGCGAACAGGAATACCCGGTTCCCGGGCTGCCCACGCCCCCAGACATGTCGCATCTGTCGGAGGTGGAGCGCCTGAACCTGCCCGTGGGGCTCCGCGAGCTCGACGTGGACGCCCTCAACCAGTACGAGGCCGTTCGCCTGTTCATCGCGCGGGCGCTGTCGGTCAAACCCGGTTTTGCCGTGACCAACGCGAACGCGCCCGCGGTCGCCGGGATCTGTGCGCGCCTCCATGGCATGCCGCTGGCCATCGAGCTCGCCGCGGCCCGGATCAAACTCCTGTCGCCGGAACAGATCCTCGCTCGCCTCGAGCATCACCTGGCCCTGCTCACCGCCGGCTCTCGCGACCTGCCGGAGCGGCAGCAGACGTTGCGCGGCGCGATCGCCTGGAGCTACGACCTGCTCGACGAGGGGGCGAGACGACTGCTGGATCGCCTGTCGGTGTTCCGGGGCGGGTTCGAACTGGAGATCGCGGAAGCCGTCTGCGGGCCGGCGGACGAGATCGGCGGTGACGTCGTCGATCGTCTTGGCCAGCTGGTCGATCACAGCCTGGTCAGACTCGATGACGAGCGCGACCCACCACGCTTTGCAATGCTCGAGACGATCCGCGAGTACGCCGCGGAGATACTCACGACCAGCGGCGAGGCCGAGGAGCTTCGGCGCCGCCACGGGACTGCCTTCCTTGCGGTTGCCCAGGAGGCCGCGCCGCAGCTCTCCGGGGCGGACCAGCGGGCCTGGCTGGATCGGCTGGAACGTGGTCACGCCAACCTGGTTGCCGCGCTGGAATGGGCAACTGACCACGACCCAACGCTCGCCGCCCGCCTGGCGTTCGCACTGTGGCGGTTCTGGCAGCGGCGCGGTTATCTCAACCAGGCACGCACGCTCCTCGAGTCACTGGCGGCGCGGGCCACCGAGCTCGAACCGGTAGACCGGGCGCGCCTTGCCGAAGCCTCCGGCGGGGTTGCCTACTGGCAGTCGGATCGCCCGGCCGCGGCCCGCTGGTATGACGAGGCTCTTGCCATCTGGCGCAAGCTTGGCGATCGATCGCAGATCGCGAATGCCCTGTACAACCGCGCCTACGCTGACATGATCGTGGTGATGGACGGGAACGCCGGGCCCGAGACCCTCGATTCGGCGGTGGTCCTGTTGCGCGAAGCCGTCGACATCTACCGCGAGATCGGCGACAAGGGGGGCGAAGGAAATGTCGTCTGGGGCCTTGGCAGCTTCTACTACTTCACGGCGGACGCGGCGACGGCGGAGGGTTGGTTTCGGCGCTCGCTCGATCTCCATCGTGCGGCCGGCGATCGGACGATGGAGGCGTGGTCGCTCCACATGATCGCGCTCGCGGCCACCGGCCAGCGCCATGCCGACGAGGCTCGTGGGCAGGCGCGACATGCCCTTCGCCACTTCCACGAAGCGGGGGACGTCGCGGGCGTCGCGCTCACGATCGATGACCTGTCGCTCGTGGCGATGGTCGATGGCGATCATCCCCGGGCCGGGCGCCTGTGGGGCGCGGCTCGTCATCTCACGAAGGTGGCAGGGGTGGCGATCGGCGGCTACACGGACCGGAACTTCGACTTGTTCGGGGTTCCAAGCGCCAGGGAAGCGATCGATCCGGGTGAGCTCGACAGCCTGGCCGCACAGGGCGCCGCCATGGGGCTCGATGAGCTCGTGGCGTATGCTCTGGGCGTCGAGGGCGGGATCCCGCCCGCGGCCCGCACGGAGACTCAGCCATGACCGTGGCGCTTCCGCCCATCGTGCTCGCGATCGAGACATCCGCCACGCCCGCCGACGCCTGGGCAGCGCTGACGGAGCCGAAGCGGATAGCGGAGTGGTTCACCCAAGCCACGCCACTTGGCCAGGTCGGCGCCCCATATCAGCTCGACTTCGGCGACGGGACCGTCGTGAAGGGGGTCGTCCGTCTCGTGGAGCCCGGGCGGCGATTTGCCCACACGTGGGTCTGGGCGGACGTCGAGCCGAGTCAGGAAACCGTGGTCACCTGGTCCGTCGAACCGCTGCCCGACGGCGGTGCCCGGGTCACCCTGGTCCACGATGGTTGGGCCGAAGCCGGCGTCGACGATGCCGCGCGCGATGACCACGAGGGCTACTGGAGCGGCTACCTGGACGATCTGGCGGCGGTCCTGGGCGACGGCGGCTGACGCTCCGGAGGGCGTCGCGGGCCCGGAGCTGCCTGCTGCACTAAACTGACGTCCTGCGATGACCGACCAGCCAGCGATGCCCGCCCAGCCCGCGATGCCCGCCCAGCCCGCGACGCCCGCGCTGCCCGCCCAGCACGGGCTGCCCGCCCAGCCCGCGATGCCCGCCCAGCCCGCGACCCGGGAGCCGGCGCGCCAAAAGTCGGCGATCCCGAAGAACCCCGGTCGGCGCGAACTCGGCCTGCGGGCGACGCTGCTCTTCCCCAACCGCGAGATCGTCGACCGCTATTACGTGCCCCTGATCTATACCGCCTGTCGCACCTGCTATTCGGAGCAGGATCCCGACGAGATCTTCCGCCGATCGCTGGCCGGAGACTTCGACACGCTCAAGATGCAGAAGCTGATTGGCTCCGTGGTCGAATCCGGCCACGGCTCAACCATCGAGCACGTCGTTTTCACCTTCGCCATCAGTGGCGTGTCGCGCACCCTGTCGCATCAGCTCGTGCGACACCGCGCCGGCGTGGCCTTCGACCAGCAGAGCCAGCGCTACGTCAAGTTCAAGGGCGCCGCCACGATGCTCCCCCATTCCATCGCCGAGGGCGACGAGGGGCTGCGCGCCCGCTATCAGGAGCAGGTCGATGGGGCCCTCGGCCTGTACGGCGACATGCTCGGGGCGGGAATTCCCGGCGAGGACGCCCGGTTCGTCTTCCCCAATGCCACCCGGACGAACCTGGTCATGACTACAAACCTGCGGGCGCTCATCCATATGTCGGGACTTCGGCTGTGCACGATGGCCCAGTGGGAGATCCGGCGCCTGTTCCAGCAGATCCGCCACGAAATCTTCAGCGTCTCGCCGTTCCTTGGGTCGTTCCTCGCGCCCAAGTGCGTGCCCCTGGGCTACTGCGATGAATTCAATAACCGCGACGGCCACTGCCCGATCCGGCCGCACAAGGACCAGGTCCTGAACGCCTGGGCGGAGAAGGCTTCGGCGGCCCGGGCCGCGGGGCGCGACCTGCCGGTCGCGTAGGTCGCGCGGGTCAGCCGTCGCCCGTCGCGTCGCCCGTCACGCGTCCGCCCGTCACGCGCGCCC
>CAYRTS010000011.1:50561-59948 GCA_964427285.1 uncultured Anaerolineaceae bacterium | reverse complement strand
GCTCCCGCAGCGTGCCGGCAGTCTAGCAGGGATCGAGCCTGCGTCAACCGCCACGCGACCGCTCAGGCGGGAATGGCTCGCAGAGAGTCGATCAGCCATTCGCGACCGCTCGACAGCCCCTCGATGTCGATCGCTGTGGTCGGCGGCTGCTCGGTGGGGCGGCCGAGCAGGTAGCCCTGGCCAGCACCGATCCCGAGCGATCGGACGGCCTGGAGCTGCGCGGGTGTCTCGATCCCCTCTGCCACGACGAGCGCGCCCCACCGATCAGCCAGATCGCTGAGCGTGCGCACGATCTCGAGCGACTGGTCCTGACCTTGACCACCCTGGACGAGGGAAAGGTCGATCTTGACGATGTCAAAGCGGAGCTGGCTCAGGAGACGAAGCCCGGCGTTGCCCGCGCCGACGTCATCAGCGGCCACGCGGATCCCGGCCAGGCGGCAGTCATCGACCGCCGAGCGGAGACGGTCGATGTTCTCCACCGCCTCGCGCTCGGTCAGTTCCAGGACGATCCGGCGTGGGTCAAGACCGTGGCGCATGATCATGCGCAGCAGGACGTGGACGCTGAATTCTTCCATCTCGAGGGTCCGTGGGGACAGGTTGATGGTGAGCGATCCGGGCAGACTGAGGCGGGCGGCCGCTTCCATGACGGTGTTCAGACAGGCAATGTCGAGCTCCGTCGTCCGGCCGGTCGCCTCAGCGGCGGCAAACATCGTCCCCGGATCGTTGAAGCCGCTCGTGGGCAACGGCCGGACCAACCCCTCGTAGCCGCGCGGCAGACCCGTGACCAGGTCATAGATCGGCTGGAAGACCGCCCGTATCGCACCCGTCGCAGCGACCTGCGCCACGAGCGCCGAGAGTTCCGCCGGCTTCTGGTTCGAGGTCGCGGCGCCGTGGCGCTCCGCGTCATACCGAGTCACCGATGTCCGACCGTGGCGCTTGCCCCAATACAACGCGGCGTCGGCGTGGGAGTACATGGTCTCACGGTCCCGGGCATCGCCGGGGATCGCGCTGATGCCGGCCGAAAAGGAGATACCGGCCACTGGATCGCGGCGAGCGCCATCTTCGAGGCACGTAGCCAGAAGCCGGCGAATGACCGTGTATGCCGCGTCCGCATCGGTCTCCGCCAGAAGGATGGCGAATTCATCGCCGCCCACCCTGAAGGCCCGGTCCGAACGGCGCAGGCTGCCGGCGATCAGGGAGCCGGTCCGCCGCAGCAACAGATCACCGGCGGCGTGACCTTCAGAATCGTTGATCTGCTTGAATTCGTCGAGATCCATCAGCGCGAGTGACAGCGGCCGGTTGTATCGCGCGGCCGCGACCAGCTGGCGCTCCATCTCCTCCTGGAAGGCTCGGTGGTTGCCGAGCCCCGTCAGACCATCCAGCAAGGCTTCCTGGCGGGCCTGGTCGTAGGCGCCTTCGAGCACACGAAGGGCCTCGTCCAGACGCCTGGCCGGTTCAAGGACGCGCTGCGACAGCCAGGCCGCGAGCATACCCATGACCAGCGCGAGACTGATGATCGCCACAAACGGGGTGATCAGATCGACGCGCCGGCCACCTGCCTGGGCGAACATGACTGGCACCGCGATCGCGATCGGGATCACGAACATGGTCATGAGCGCGAGGATCAGCCGCAGCCGCACCAGGCGCAGGTTCGTTGACCCACCCTTGATGAGGCCCGGCGATGACTGATCGAGGCGTGCAGAGTCGCTGATGGAGTGGCTCCCGTTGGCTGGAAACGCTTGCGACCACGTTTATATCCCGGGGCAACACGCGTGCCATGGACTCTGTGGTACTACACCGGCCCGGACCAATGGGCTGGCCCAACCGTGCCCCGCGATGGGCTCTGCTAGGCTCCGCCTCATCCGCAGCTTTGAACGAGAGCCCCCGCATGACCGAACCGCGCACGATCGTTGACAAGATCTGGGCCGATCACGTGGTCAGCCAGGACCCGGGAGCACCGGCAGTTCTCGCGGTGGACCTGCACCTGGTCCACGAAGTCACAAGCCCCCAGGCGTTCTCGGGGCTGCGTGCCCGCGGGATCGGGGTTCGCCGCCCCGGCCAGACCGTGGCGACCGCCGACCACTCGATTCCGACGACGGACCGGAACCTCCCGATCGTCGATGAGATGGCCGCCGCGCAGGTCCGTCAACTGGAGACGAACTGTGCGGAGTTTGGGGTCCCGCTCCACGGGATCGGAGACCCAGCCCAGGGCATTGTCCACGTCATCGGGCCGCAGCTGGGGCTGACCCAGCCAGGCATGACCATCGTCTGCGGCGATTCGCACACCAGTACGCACGGTGCCTTCGGCGCCCTCGCCTTCGGGATCGGGACGAGCGAAGTGGAGATGGTGCTGGCCACCCAGACCCTGCTCCAGCGCACGCCGAAGACCTACGAGGTCCGGGTCGATGGTCGGCTGACCCCGGGAGTCAGCGCCAAGGACATCATCCTCGCCCTGATCGCGCGGATTGGGATCGGCGGCGGAACCGGCCATGTCTTCGAATACACGGGCGATGCGATCCGTGCCCTGACGATGGACCAGCGGATGACCGTCTGCAACATGAGTATCGAGGGCGGCGCCCGCGCCGGCCTGATCGCGCCGGATGACACTACCTTCGAATATCTCCATGGCCGGCCGCATGCGCCTCACGGCGCGGCCTGGGATGCCGCCGTGACCGATTGGCGGACGCTCCCCACGGACGGCGGCGCCCGCTATGACCGCGAGATCACGATCGATGCGGACGAGCTCGAGCCCATGGTGACCTACGGCACGAACCCCGGGATGGGCATTCCAATCACCAGTCGCGTCCCGGATCCGGCCGATCAGACCGATCCGGGGCAGCGCCGCGCCCTCGAGCGCGCCCTGGAGTACATGGACCTGCGGCCGGGGCAGCCGATCCTGGGCCAGAAGGTGGACGTGGTGTTCGTCGGCAGCTGCACCAACGGCCGGATCAGCGACCTGCGCCTCGCCGCGGCGGTGCTCAAGAACCGCCACGTCGCGGATGGGGTGCGCCTGCTCGTCGTCCCCGGCTCGGATGAGGTCAAGCGTGAAGCCGAGCGCGAAGGCCTGGCCGACATCTTCCGGTCGGCCGGCGCCGACTGGCGCGAGGCGGGCTGCTCGATGTGCATCGCCATGAACGGAGACCAGCTGAGCCCGGGGCAGTACGCGGTCAGCACCAGCAACCGGAACTTCGAGGGCCGCCAGGGCAAGGGCGGTCGAACCTTCCTCGCCTCGCCATTGACCGCAGCCGCCAGTGCGATCGCGGGTGTCATCGCGGATCCGCGGCGCCTGCCCGGAATCGAGACCCTGGCCGCCCTTGGTGGTCGCTGATCGTGGCCGAGCGGTTCACCGTCTTCACCAGCCGAGTCGTCCCGCTGGCAGCAGAAAACGTGGATACGGATCAGGTGGTGCCGGCCCGCTATCTGAAGGTGACCGACAAGGCCGGGCTCGCCGACGCGCTCTTTCGGGACTGGCGCTTCAACGAGGATGGCACGCTGAAGGAGCCGCGCTTCATACTGGACCAGCCGCCGATGGCTGGCCGGAAGATCCTCCTTGTCGGCGACAACTTCGGAGCGGGTTCGTCGCGCGAGCATGCGCCGTGGGCGCTGGCGGCCTGGGGGATTCGGGCGATCCTGTCCACCTCGTACGCGGACATTTTCCGCAGCAACAGCCTCAAGAACGGCGTCCTGCCGATCGTGCTCGACGCGGCCACGCACACCCGCATGTTCAAGCTGGTGACGGACAACCCGGACGCCGAGTTGACCATTGACCTGGCCGAGCAGGGCGTCCTCCTCCCGGACGGCACGACGATCGACTTCGAGATCGACCTGTTCGCCAAGCAGATGATCCTGGCCGGCACGGATGAACTCGGCTACCTGCTGCTGAAGGACACCGAAATCGGTGCCTGGGAGGCCGCCCACCCGCCGCGGGTCAACACCTTCACCGGGTCCGCCTGAACCCGCCAGTCGAGGCGGCGCGGCGGCCGACCGGCTGTGCCACGATCCTTACGTGAATTCGCTGGATTTGGTCGCGGTGGTCCTGGCCGTCCTGTTCATGCTGCTCGGGGCGCGATCCGGCGCCGTGCCGCAGGTTGCGGGACTGTTTGGCGCGGTCGGTGGGGGCGCCCTGGCCGTCGTTGCGGCACTTCCACTCGCGGCGGATTTGCTATTGGAGGTTGACCCGGTCTTCCGGCCGTGGCTGGTGCTCGGCGGTTTGATCGGCGCCGTCAGCCTGGGCCAGGCGCTCGGATCGACGCTCGGTCGCTGGGCCGTCGGGACGCTGGGCGGCGGTCTGCTCAGCAGCGTGGATCGCCTCGCCGGGGCGGTGTTTGGCGGTGCCCAGGCCGTCCTGCTGGTGTGGCTGGCTGGCGGCCTCCTGGCGGAAGGCCCGCTCCCCAGGCTGGCGGAGATCGCGAGCCAATCGACGGTGGTGCGGACCGTCTCGGAAGTCCTGCCGCCGCCAACCGAGCTCGCCGGGGAACTCCGAACCTGGCTTGACGAATCCGGGCTGCCCGACGTGTTCGTCGGCTTTGAGCCGCTCCCGGCCGCGCCCGTTCAGCAGCCAGGTGACGCCGCCGCGGCGACCATGGCGGCTGGCGCCATGGCCAGCACGCTCCTGGTGTCGGCCGCAACCTGCGGCCTGTCGTCGCTCGGAACGGGGTTCGTGGTCCAGGCCGACTACGTCCTCACCAACGCGCATGTGGTGGCAGGGGCCGACAGCGACCGAATCCGCGTCGCGACCACCGACGGCCGGCTCTTCGATGCCGTGCCCGTCCTGTACGACCCGGGGCTTGACGTTGCCCTGCTGCATGTTCGAAGCCTTGGCCTGCGTGCGCTGCCGCTTGCCACAACGGACCCGGGTCGCGGCAGCGTCGGTGCGACGATCGGCTTTCCCGATGGCGGCCCGCTGACGGTCCTCGCAGCAGCGGTCACCGGCAGTTATCCGGCGACCGGTTACGACATCTACGGCAAGGTCCAGGTGAGCCGCCAGATCCTGGAACTCCGCGCGGCGATCGAACGGGGCGACAGCGGCGGGCCCCTGATCCTGTCGAATGGCACCGTCGGCGGCATCGTCTTCGCCGAAGCGCGGACCAGCCCGGATGTCGGCTATGCCCTCTCCCCGACCGCGGTTGCGCGCGCGATTGCCTCCGGGTTCGGACGTATCGCCGCCGTCGAGACCGGGGCCTGCGTGAACTGAGCGCCGATGCCGCGGCGGCCCCGTCAAGGCTGTCTCACGCTGTAGGCTGAGAGGCTGCAGGAACTGACCCACCGCCCCAGGAGACCCGCTTCGATGTCCGCTGCGCCGATTGTTTCCGATCCCGCCAAGCGCCACTCCGCTGCGATCACCGACGGACCGGATCGGGCCGGCGCGCGCGCCATGCTGAAGGCCGTCGGCTTCACCGACGCAGACCTCGCCAAGCCCCTGATCGGAGTGGGCACGACCTGGATCGAGACGATGCCGTGCAACCTCAACCAGCGCCACCTGGCCGAGTTTGTCAAGGCCGGGGTTCGGGCGGCCGGCGGCACGCCGATGGAGTTCAACACCATCGCGATCAGTGACGGCGTGACGATGGGCACGGAGGGGATGAAGACCTCGCTGGTCAGCCGCGAGGTGATCGCCGATTCGATTGAACTGGTCGTGCGCGGTCAACTGCTCGACGGGGTGGTCTGTGTGGTCGCCTGTGACAAGACCGTGCCCGCCGCCGCGATGGCCCTCGGGCGGCTGGACGTCCCGGGCATCGTGCTCTACAGCGGCACCATCAACCCCGGCGTCTACAAGGGCCAGCGCAACGCGACCGTCGTGACCGTGTATGAGGCGATCGGCGCCTACCGAGCCGGCAAGATCAGCCTGGACGAACTGCACGAGATCGAGAACGCGGCGTGTCCCGGAGCCGGCGCATGCGGCGGCCAGTACACGGCCAACACGATGAGTACGGTCATGGAATTCATCGGGCTGTCACCGGCGGGCCTCAATGGGATCCCAGCCGAGGATCCCGCCAAGGAGGAGGCCGCCCGGCGGACCGGCGAGCTGGTGATGGACCTGGTGCGGCGCGACGTACGGCCGTCGTCGATCGTCACCCGGGCGGCGCTCGAGAATGGGATCGCCAGCGTTGCGGCCACCGGCGGCTCGACCAACGGCGTCCTGCACCTGCTGGCGATCGCCCACGAGTTCGGGATCCCGCTCGACATCGACGAGTTCGGGGAGATCGCGGACCGCACCCCCCTCATCGGCGACATGCGGCCGGGTGGCCGCTACACGGCCACGGACATGTACGAGGCCGGCGGCGTCAGCCTCGTCATGCGCGAATTGCTCAAGCGCCCGGGCCTCCTCCACGGCGACGAACGAACCGTTGACGGGCGGACCATCGCGCAGATCGCGGCTGCGGCGGTCGCAGCACCGGGACAGAAGGTCGTGGTCCCCCTCGAGACACCGCTCAAGCCAACCGGCGGGCTGGCCATCCTGCACGGCTCTCTCGCGCCCGAGGGCTGCGTCGTGAAACTAGCCGGGCACGAGCGCCGAACGCACACCGGCCCGGCGCGGATCTTCGATTCGGAGGCAGCCTGCTACGACGCGGTCCGCGGCCAACGGATCAAGGCGGGTGATGTGGTCGTGATCCGCTACGAGGGACCGGTCGGCGGGCCGGGGATGCAGGAGATGCTCCAGGTCACCGCGGCACTGGTCGGCGAGGGCCTCGGCGATTCGGTCGCACTGCTGACGGACGGCCGCTTCTCGGGCGGGACTCACGGCCTGATGATCGGCCACGTCGCGCCCGAGGCGGCGCTCGGTGGCCCGATCGCGATCGTCGAGGAGGGCGACCAGATCACCATCGATGTCGACCGCAAGGCCCTCGACCTCGACGTGTCGGCCGATGAGGTCGCCCGCCGCTTCGCGCGCTGGTCGCCGCCGGCCGCGCGGTACCGGTCCGGCGTCATGGCGAAGTACGCCGCGCTTGTCGGCTCCCCGTCGCAGGGCGCCGTCACGACCGGGCCGCGGATGACGGCCAACCTCCGGATCAAGTGACCAGAGGCACGCTGCACGGCACCGGGCGGCGCGGCATGATTGGCCCTGACATGACCGCCCAGGATCGCCCGGCCCAGCTGCCCCCCGACCCGGAGGCCTACGATTCCGTCCGCGCACAACATGCCCGGGCGCGCGGCCTCGCTGCACCGTACATCGCGGGCGGGCGCGATCCGGACCCGGAGGTTGGCCGGCGCGAGGAGCGGTTCTACCTGCGCCTCCTCGTGGCGATGGTCGTGGCGGTCGTCCTTGCCGGCTTCGTGCTCGGGACGATCATCGCGCTCCTGCCGTCGGGCGGGTCATGACCCGCGCGGCCAGCGCGGTGGCCCCGTCGCGGGAGCTGGATGCACTCACCTGGGATCGCGCGACCGATCAGCTCGTGGAGACGACCCGTGAGCTGATCCGGATTCCGTCGATCAATCCGCCGTCAGCGGACGCCCCCGCTGGTGAGCTCCTCGCCGCTCGGCGGATTGGCGCGATGCTGGAGGATGCGGGTCTCGTGCCGGAGCTGCTGGAGCCAGTGCCCGGTCGCGGGTCGGTCCACGCCCGCCTCCGCGGCGACGGGTCCGGCGGCGCCCCGCTGTTGCTGCTGTCGCACCTGGACGTGGTGCCCGCCCCGGCGGACCGCTGGACCCACGACCCGTTCGCTGCCGATCTGGCGGACGGCTACATCTACGGACGCGGCGCGGTCGACATGAAGGGCATGGTCGCAATGGAGCTCGGCGTGGTCCGGCTGCTGACCGACGCCGCCCGGGCAGCCGGCCGCAATCCGGCCAGCGACCCGATCCCGGGCCTGCGGCGGGACGTGCTGTTCACTTGTACCGCTGACGAGGAGGCCGGTGGAGCGGCGGGCGCGCGCTGGATCGCCGAGCATCGTCCCGACTGGCTGCTGGCGGCCGGTGGACTCAACGAGTGCGGCGGGGTCGCGACCACGGTGGCTGGCCGCCGGCTCTATCCGATCCAGGTGTCGGAGAAGGGCTTCGCCGCGTACCGGATCTCCGTTCGGGGCACCTGGGGTCACGGCTCCATGCCACGCGACGACAACGCCGCCGTCCTCGCAGCCGAGGTGATCCGCCGGATGGCGGTGCCCGGGCCGACCCGGATCACGCCGGTCATGGGCCGATTTCTCGAGGAGGCGGCGGCGGCGCTCCCCGCCGAGGCGGCCTCGATCCTGCGAGGACTGGCGTCGGGCGACTCTGGACGTGCGGAAGCGGCCCTCGCCGTGGCCTGCGACCCGATGTATGCCCGGGCCGTCCGCGCGCTACTGCGCGACACGATCAGCCCGGACGTCGTCCATGCCGGGGTCAAGTACAACGTGATCCCGGGTGACGCCGAGGTGGTCGTCGACTGCCGCGTCCTGCCGGGCACAACAGAAGTGGATTGTCGGGCGATGCTCGTGGAGCGCCTCGGGAGCGAGCTGGCCGCGGTGTGCGAAATCGAGCTGCTCGTCTTTGGCGCCCCGGTCGAGGCGCCGGCCGAGGGACCGCTGTTCGACCTCCTGGTCTCGACGATCGTGGACCATGACCCCGAGGCCATCCCGCTGCCGGCGATGGCGCCCTTTGGCACCGATGCCAAGTCCACCGGGCCACTGGGCACCCCAACCTACGGATTCTCGCCACTGATGCTTGACCCGGACGAGCGCTTTCTCGAGCGCTTTCACGGCGTCGACGAGCGCGTCTCGGTCGCGGCCCTGCGCTGGGGCCTGCCGGTCCTGTACGACGTGGTTCGCCGCTTCTGCGGCTGAGACAAGCCGCAGAAGCGTTGGCGAAACCGCACCCCGATGGGTGTTTCTTGTCGCAGCAGGTTTTTCGGAGCTAGAGCTGGCTCGTCGATCGGCGGCGTCCCAGCCACGGGAACGTCGCGGCGCCCGCCAGGAGTCCGATCAGGACGAGGAGACCGAGAGGATCGCTCCCCCCGGGACCGACTGGGACGATCGGCGAAGCAACCGAGGTTGGTGGAATCGTCGGGTCGGCCGGGGACTCGGCGAGCACGATGGCTTCCCCTTTCGGGTAGATGCCCGTCGTGTCACCGGGAGCCTTGTCGCCCTGGAAGAAGTAGAGCGGCCAGCCGTCGTAGGTAACCTGGGTCTGCCCATGTCGGCGCGAATGATCGTCCCGAGCTCCGTATAGCCTCACCACCAGACTGGTACGGGTCGATCCCTGGTTCACGCGCCCCGAATTCTGCGCAACCGGCCGGAATCCGACGCTCCTTGAGCGTGGATCGCATGTCCCGACCGGCCCGATCGTCGATCGCCTCTCCGTACGAGTCCGTGGATGCGGTTATGCGTACCGGGCAGGCCGTGGCCGCCACCCTCAAGGGCGTGTCCGGGAGCGACAGCGAGGCTGCCTGTCGAGCCGGCCCCGAGCCGGACC
>CAYRTS010000011.1:35008-50461 GCA_964427285.1 uncultured Anaerolineaceae bacterium | reverse complement strand
GGCGTGTCCGGGAGCGACAGCGAGGCTGCCTGTCGAGCCGGCCCCGAGCCGGACCGGATCCTGTTACCAGTGCACCCGCGCACCCTGGGCGCGCCGGCCACCGCGCTACAGCCCATCCGGGCATTTCGAGCGACGCCAGATCGCCCGATTCGTGCTGGGAGGACCACTGCGACACCTACGCCGACGACCCGCCCGGCCCCTCGGCGTGCCGAACGTGCATGCGCCGCACCCTTGTCAGGCAGCCCGGCGGCCGCGGCCGTCAGTCGGGACGCCCGCAGCCGGCGTGCGCCACTGCCCCGGCCGCCCTCCCGCCTCGTCCCAGCTATTCCCGTGGCGTCCGGATCAGGCGACCGCGCCGCGAGATGGCATGCGTGGCCAGCGCCGCGACCCCCATCGCCACCACGGCCCGCTCGGCCGATGGGAGTGGCCGTACCGCAGACAGAAATTGATCCGCGCGCGCCCGGTCGACGACGCGCAGGATGGCGTGCCCACGCGGCGTCAACCGCAAGGTCCGCTGACGTCGATCCTCTGGCTCCTCCTGGCGCTCCACGAGACGACGACGCACAAGGCCATCGACGAGCCGGCTGGTCGCCGACGGCGAGCGTCCGATCGCCTCGGCCAGTTCGCCCACCGTGAGCGTGCTGCCATCGGCCAGGACATACAGCCCCGCGAGCTGGGTGAACCCCAGGCGCAGCTCCCCGAGCTGTCCCGCAAAGCCGATCACCAGCTCCCGCCAGAGGGCTCGGCCCATCGCCACGCGCTCGCTGATCTGGCGCACGCTGACCAGGCGATTGCCGGCGGCCAGCACCGGCGCCGAAAGATCCGCCTCGAACCGGCGGGTGATGGAGCGAACCGGCGAAGGCCGGCTCAACGGTCTTGTCATCGCCTGCCAGTGGACATCATCCAAGGGTAGAGATGCAGTCGAACGCATGCAACAGTGCATGTGATTCGCCGCGGTCGGCCGAGTGCGCCCATACCCTGTGGATCAATGTCAACGCTTGCCTTTGTCTTTCCCGGCCAGGGATCCCAGTCGGTCGGGATGGGACGTGCCCTCGCCGGGGCGTCGCCGGCCGCCGCTGCCGTCTTCGCCACGGCCGACGAAGCCCTCGGGTCTCCGATCAGCCGAATGGCGTGGGAAGGACCCCAGGAGCAACTCGACCTGACCGAGAATGCGCAGCCTGCGCTGCTGGCAACCTCGGTCGCCATCCTGGCTGCGCTGCGGGAGCGCTGGGCGGCGGCCGGCCTCGAAGGCCCGAATCCCGCGTTCATGGCGGGTCATTCCATGGGCCAGTACTCGGCCCTCGTCGCGGCGGGCGCATTGTCATTGGAGGACGGCCTCCGCCTGGTTCGAGAGCGCGGTCGCCTGATGCAGGCCTCGGGCGAGGGACGCGACGGCGCGATGGCGGCATTGATCGGGCTCGACGATGCCAACCTCCCGGCGCTAGTCGCCGGCGCCCGCGCGCACGGCACCTTTGATGTCGCCAACCGTAATGCCCCAGGCCAGGTCGTCGTCTCCGGCGAACGAGCGGCGGTCGAAGCCGGCGCCGAACTGGCGCGATCGCTCGGCGCGCGGCGGGCGATCGTGCTTCCGGTGTCGGTGGCCGCGCACTCGCCGCTGATGGCCGACGCGGCGGCAGCCCTGCGGACCGCTCTCGCGGGCATCGACTTCCGCGATCCGACGCCCCCGCTGCTCGCCAACGCCGACGCCCGTGCGATCACGACCGCGGAAGGGTGCCGCAAAGAGCTGGTCGAACACTTGACGACCGGGGTCGACTGGATCCGCGTCGTCGAGAGCATGGCGGCTGCGGGGGCGACCATCTATGTCGAGATCGGCCCGGGACGTGTCCTCACCGGTCTGCTCAAACGCATCGTTCCCGACGCCGAATTGATCCCGGCCGATGACCCAGCCTCGGCCGAGCGGTTGCTGGCCCTGGCGGCTGTCCCGGCCTGATCTCGACCAACCGTCGACCATCCCGACCTGGCCTACCCACCCGAATCGCCGACCATCCCCAAGGAGACCATCATCGTGCGCAGACCCGACTACGAGCGCAGAGTCGTTGTGACCGGCCTCGGCGTGATCAGCCCGGTCGGCAACGACGTCGCGACCGCCTGGTCCAACCTGGTCAACGGCGTGTCCGGGCTGGGCGCGATCACCCATTTCGATCCCTCGCCGTATGAGGCGAAGTTGGCCGGCGAGGTGCATGACTTCCGGGCCGGTGACTGGATGGATGCGAAGGCCGCGCGACGGAGCGAGTCCAGCCTGCATTTCGGCGTCGCTGCCGCGAAACAGGCGCTGACCGATTCTGGCTTCGAGCTGACCGACGAGAACCGGACCGAGGTCGGGGTGATCTTTGGTTCCGGTGCCGGCGGCCAGCACCTGATGATCGACAGCTACGCGTCGCTCCACGAACGGGGACCGCGCACCGTCGCGCCAACCTTCATCGCCAACGCGCTCGTTGATTCGTGTTCGGGCATGATCGCGATTGAGACCGGGGCGATCGGCCACAACATGTGCGTAGTGTCCGCGTGCGCAACCGGGACCCACAACATTGGCGAGGCCGCCGAGGCGATCCGGCGCGGCGACTGCATTGCGGTCATCAGTGGCTCAACCGAGGCGCCGTTGCTGGAGGTTGCGCACGCCGGGTTCTCGAACATGCGCGGGATGGGGATGCCCCGTCCGGGTGAAGGTCCGGAGACCGTCTGTCGGCCGTTCGACCTGACCCGCGACGGATTCGTGCTGGGCGAAGGGGCGGGATCGCTCTTCCTCGAAGACCTCGAATTCGCCAGGGCGCGTGGCGCCAGGATCTACGCGGAGGTCGTGGGCTACGGCTCGGCCGCCGATGGCTGGGACATGGTCCAGCCCATCGAAGCTGGCGTGGGTTCCGCACGGGCCATGCGCATGGCGCTGGAGCGTCGCGGCGTGCCCGCGGACGAGATCGACCTGATCAACCCGCACGGCACCTCGACGCCCCTGGGCGACAAGCGCGAAGCGGAGGCCATCCGGTCCGTCTTCGGGTCGCGCTCGAGCGCCTCGGCGCGGGCGATCGCGATCAGTGCCACAAAGTCCATGACCGGTCACCTCATGGGCGCGGCGGGCGCCTTCGAGGCGTTTGCAACCGTCAAGTCCGTGGCTGAACAATGCGCGCCGGGCACGATCAACTTCCGCGATCCGGACCCAGAGTGCGATGTCTGGGTGGTGCGGGAGACAACCTCGATGCCGATCCGCTACGCGCTCTCGAACAACATCGGGCTGGGCGGGCACAACGGGGCCATCATCTTCAAGCGATATACCGGAAATTGACGGCTGTCGCACCGACGAACACAGTCATTACAATCGCAGACTGCGACCTGAGGTAACAATTCTTGCCTGAACGCGATCCTGCACGTCGTGCCGTCGTGACGGGTCTCGGCGCGATCATGCCGATCGGCAACGACTTCCCGACGTACTGGTCCAACCTCGTGGCCGGCGTAACCGGGACTCGCCTGATCGCCAGTTTCGATGCGTCCGCCCAGGAGGTGCGGATTGCCGCCGAAGTCGTCGGCTTTGATCCGGTGACCGTGATGGACCCCAAGATGGCCCGGCGCATGAGCCGCTTCATCCACCTGGCGATGAGTGCCGGCAAGGAGGCCGTCCGTGACGCGCGGATCGACTTCGAGGCCATGACCCCGGAGCAGCGCGATCGGGTTGGGGTGGTCGTCAACACCGGCGGCGGCGGGATCGAGCAGGTCATCAACGGCACCCACGTCCACGATGCCAAGGGCCCCCGGTTTGTCAGCCCGTTTACCGTACCGGCGCTGTCGGGCTCGATGGCGGCCTGCATGCTGTCGATGGAGTTTGGTCTGTCCGGTCCGGTGATCACGCAAGTCGCAGCTTGCGCCACGTCCGTCATTGCATTCCACGACGCGCTCCGATTGATCCAGACGGGCGAGTGCGACGTGGTCCTGACCGGCGGTACGGAGGCGCCGATCTGGCCGATGGGGATCGCCGCGCTGTCCAACATGACCGCGCTGTCGAAGCGCAACGACTCGCCCGAAACGGCATCCCGTCCGTTCGATTCGACCCGCGACGGGTTCGTCCTGGGCGAGGGGGCTGGGGTGGTCGTGGTCGAGTCCCTTGCTCATGCCGTGGCCCGCGGCGCCACGCCCATCGTCGAAATCCTGGGTGGCGCGTTGACCGCCGATGCGTTCCATATCAGCGCCCCCGAACCGACCGGCCGGGGTCAGTCCCGAGCGATGACGAACGCCCTGCGCAACGCCGGCGTGGCACCCGACGAGATCGACTACATCGTCGCCCACGGAACGGCCACGCAGCTCAACGACGCCACGGAGACCCGCGCGATCAAGGCGGCCTACGGGGCGCACGCGAAACGCGTGGCGATCAGCTCGCCAAAGTCGATGATCGGCCACCTGGTCGGCGCGGCCGGGATCGCTTCGGCGCTGGCGGCGATCGGCGCGATCCGCGACGGGATCATCCCGCCGACCGCCAACCTGCACTCGCCGGATCCGGAGTGCGACCTGGATTACGTGCCGCTGGTGGCACGCAGGGCTCGGGTGGACACGGCCGCCATCAACGGCTTCGGGTTCGGGGGGCAGAACGCGGTGGCGGTCTTCCGACGGGTTGTCGACTAGGTCGACGAAACGCGGCCGGCTCGCAGCTGGCGACCCTCGAACGCCTCGATCGCGCTGATGTGGGCCGTCGACAGCTCGACCGACTGCGCTGACGCGTAGTCGTAGCGGACCAGGACCGACTCGCTGACGGCAACCAGGCGCGGCTGTCCAGCGGGCACGGCGGCCAGGAGGCGATGCTCCAGGGTGAACGACGATCGCCCGATCCGGGCGGCCCTGGTCTCCACCGTCACGGTCTCCCCGTGGAACGCCTGGGCGCGATAGGTGATCCGGGCCTCGGCCAGGATCAGGCTTTCGGCGCCGCTGGTCCCCAGCGCGACCGGCTCCCCGGTGATGTCGGTCCAGTAACGGATCCGGGCGATTTCACAGTAGGTCAGATAGACGGCGTTGTTGACGTGGCCCATCGCGTCTGTGTCGGCGAAGCGGACGACGACATCCAGTCGATGGCGAAACGGCCCGGTCAGGTCGCGCGGGTCCGGCCGGGCCGGATCGGCGGTGTGGGCGTGGCCAGGCGCGTCGTCGTCCATCGCCGGAGTGTACGTGCCTTGGACCGTGAGAGGGGGCTGGTCGCCCGTCGACACGTGCGTCAGACTCACGCCGATGGATGAACCGGTCGCGATCAAGACGACCATCGCCGGGAAATGGGGCCCGATCTTCATCGCGGCCACGGATCGGGGCGTCGTCGGGATTGAGTGGCTGTTCACCGAGGAAGCCTTCGACGCGGCGGTCAGCCGCCGACTCGGCGGCAGCATCGCCCTGGCGGGATCGGTGCGCTCGAAGAGCAACCGCGAGAAGCACCTGGCCGGCGCCGTCAAATGGGTGGAGGCATTCCTGTCCGGCCGGCCCGCGAAGGGCGCGCCGCCGATCGACCTGGCGGACCGGCCGACCTGGGACCAGCGCGTGCTGGCGGCCGTTGCCGCGATCCCGTGGGGTCGCACCGAGAGTTACGCCGAGATCGCGCGCCGGGTCGGGTCACCACGCGCCACCCAGGCGGTGGGTGGAGCCATCGGGCGCAACCCCATCCTGTTCCTGATCCCGTGCCATCGCGTGATCGCCTCGGACGGCTCACTCGGTGGCTGGGGTGGCGACCGCTGGGGTGATCAGAAGCACCGGCTGCGCAACAAATCGGACCTGTTGCTGCGTGAAGGCGTCACGATCGCGCCGCCAGGTGGCTAGACTCGCCCGACGATGACCACCACGACAGCGCCGGCTCCGTCCATGTTCGCGGTCTTTCGCAAGCGGGATTTCAGCCTGCTGTGGCTCGCCCAGCTGGTGTCAACGGCCGGCTCGGCCCTGACGGACCTCGCCGCGGGGATCTGGATCTACCGCGAAACCGGGTCGGCGCTGGCGGTCGGACTGACGTTGATGGCGACGGCCGTCCCCAGCCTGATCGTCGGGCTCCTGGCGGGCGTCTATGTCGACCGCCACGACCGCAAGCGGATTCTCATGGTGACCTGCCTCGTGCAGGCGGTGATCGTGGCGCTGATCGCGGTGGTGATCGGCATCGAATCGATCGCGGTCTTCGGGTTGTTCGGCCTGATCCTGCTCAATGCGGGCGTCAAGCAGTTCTTCGACCCGGCCCACGACAGCCTGATCCCGGAGATGGCCAGCGATGAAGAGCTGTCATCGGCCAACGCGTTCCTGTCAATCGCCGGGTTTGGGTCCACGGCCATCGGGTTCGCCGCCGCCGGGCTGCTTGCCTCAACGGTCGGCATCTACTGGGCGTTCATCATCGACGCGGCCACGTTCGTCTTCTCCGCCGGCTGCATCGCCCTGATGGGCAGGTACCCGATGCCGGTCCCGGACGAAGAGGCCAGCGTCGCGGTGATCGTCGCCAATTTGCGCTCTGGCCTCGCGACATTGTTCGGAACGCCGATCATTCGGTCGCTGTTCGTCGTTGGCGCCCTGATGTTCTTCTCGTTCGGCCTGTGGAATGTGCTCCTGCTCCCGATGTCGATCCGGGTGCTCGGCGCGACCGAGTTCGAGTACGGTCTCCAGGAGGGTCTGACGTCGGTCGGGTTTGTCGCCGGGTCCTTCTTCATGGCCAGATTCGCCGGCAGACTGGCCGAGCCCGTCTGGATCGTCATCGCCATGTTCGGCATGGCGGCGAGCGGGATCCTGTATGGGCTTGCCACGTCCATCCCGTTCGCCATCCTGATGGTCATGATCTCCGGCTTCTTCAACTCGCCGTCGTCGATCTCGCGGGCGACGCTCCTCCAGCGGAACACGCCACGGGAGATGCGCGGCCGGGTCTTCTCGGCGTTCTACGTGATGCGCGACGTGATCTTCCTGTTCGGGATGGCCGGAGCGGGCCTGGCCGACATCGTCGACATTCGGCTGATGATCATCGTGGCGTCATCGTTGCTGATCGTGTCGGGGCTGTTCACGCTCGTCGCGCCGGGGCTCGGCGTGGCGACCTGGCGTGCCGCAACCGCGCGGCTCCACGCGGCCGGCGCGGCCCCTGCCCTGGCCACGTTCCCGCTGCGGGCAGCGACCCTCGCCGATTTCGACCGGCTTGCCGCTCGCCTGGGACCGCTGGCGGGGCTCTCCGCGGAGCAGCGCTCGGCGTTCATCCGCAGCGCCGCCGTCCGCGACGTCCCGAGCGGGACCCGGATCGTGGAGCACGGCGACGTTGCGTCGTCCGCGTACTTCATCCTCGATGGCTCGACGACCGCGGGGATCCCCGACGGGGACGGCTTCCGTGGCTTCTCGACGATGGGTGCGGGCGACTTCTTCGGCGAGATCGCCGCGCTCACCGGCAGTCCACGGACGGCCGACGTGATCGCCGATGCCGACACGACCCTGCTCGAGGTGCCGGCCGAGGCGCTGCGAGCCACGATGGTCGTACCCGAGATCCAGAAGCTCATCCACGCCACGCTCACGACGCGGTTGCTCCGCACCGAAGCCGCCGACCTGCCTCGTCTCGCCGGTATCGACCAGGCGTCGCTGCGCGATCTGCGCACGCCACGACCGTCGGTCGACGTCCTCCAGCGCACCTACGATGGGGGCGAGGGCGTCAGCTGACGCCAGTCGTCAGCGACGGGCGGCTTGGGCGAGCCGGGCCGGATCCGGGATGACCAGCTGGTCGCCCTCGAATCGAAGCAGTCCCTGGCCGACAAAGTCCGCGAGGAGCCGGTTCACCGATTGGCGCGATCCGCCGATCATGCCCGCGAGTTCGCCCTGGGTGTACGGCCATGGCAGCCGGGCCTCGTCATGGGTGCCCCTGCCGCGGTCCGACTCGATCTCGCGCAGCACGTGACGAGCGAGCCTGCCGGGTAGGTCCAGGAAGTGGAGGTCCTCCACCTGGGCAGTCAGGCGGCGGACCTCCCGCGCGAGCGAGGCCAGCAGCGCCCGGCGCAATCCGGGCTCCGAGTCGAGCAGCCGATCAAAGGACTCGCGGTGCAGGACCAGCGTCTCCACTGAGGCAAAGGCGATCGCGTTGGCGGATCGGGGCGCCCCATCGAGCAGGGCCAGCTCACCGAAAAAGCCGCCCGGGCCGATCGTCGTGAGAATCGCGGGTTCCGTGCCATCGTCGGCGGCCACCGTGATCTTGACCGATCCCCGTGCCACGATGAAGAGCGAATCGCCCGGGTCATCGGCGTGGAAGATGACCTCATCGCGCCGGTAGCGGCGGGATCGCAGCGCCGCCGCCAGCAGGTCCAGGGTCCAATCGTCCAGGCCAGCAAACAGGCGGCAGGCGGCCAGGGCTTCGCGAGCGACCGGAGCGGTTGTCGGGTTCGGAGCCATGGCCGCCATCCTACGCGGGCGAGGTGATTCGGCGCGGGCGGGCCCACGATCGCGCGTTTTGGGTATATCGTTGCGCCGGCGCACCAATCCCGTTGACAATACCGCTCGAACCGTACGAAGGTACTGGTACTAACCTCTCCACCCCTTACCGCGTCCCGGGAGATCACGATGCCTGTCGTTCGGCTGCCTTCGGCGACCCGCCGCCATGTGGCGGTACTGATTGCCGCCCTGATGGCGGCGCTGACGCTGACAACCGTCGCCTCGGCGGCCGCCGACAAGAGCTTCCATGCGACCGTGGCCCCGGGGCCGCTGGTCGCCGGGGCCTCGTATGGCGTTGGCGGTCGCCCCGCCATCATCCTGACGATCACCAACACGTCCAACCAGGCTCAGCTTGGCTCGGCCAACGTGACGGTACCGGCCGGGATCCTGCCGACCGCGGTCGCGGTGGTACCTGGCACTGGGGAGGTCGCTGGACAGGTGCTGGAGCTGCGGAGTCTCGATCTTCAACCGCTGGAGTCCGCGGTCGTGCACGTGTCGGCCCAGGTCGAGTGCGCCTCGAACCAAGCCCCGTACACGTGGGGCTTTGCGGTCAAGCAGGCCAACGATTTCAACGGCACGCCCGGCAACGACCTGGTCCAGGACGCCCCGGTTGTGAACACGGTCACGGGGATCTGTGGGATCACCTACGCGGCGCAACCCAGGCACGCCGAGAAGGCCCCGGTCGCCATCACCAACGCCATCTACAACCCGGCTGGTGCCCCGGTCGCGGTCTCCGTCCTGTCCGGCGACGGCGGACAGATCGTCGCGTGGTGGAGCGGCACGATCACGCTGACGATCGGCGACGTTCCGGCCGGCGCCAGCCCGATCCTGGGTGGCACACTGACGGGCTCCGCCGTCAACGGCGTCGTCACCTTCGCCCCCACGATCAGCGCCAGCGCGACCGGCTACTCCCTCGACGCCACGGCCAGCGCGACGTCAGGCACGGCATCGGTCGGGACAAGCACCGCTGCCCTCGAATCGAACAACTTCAACATCGTCGACGACGCCACGATCTGCGCCGCATCGACTGCCTGCGAGGCGACCGCGACCGGGCCGACGACGGTGGCCAGGGTGGCCGCCAGCTCGAACGGATTGAACGGCGACCTGGTCATCCTGTCGATCAACGACCCCACCGTGCCGCCACCTGATTGCGCCGGGTATGGGGCAACGTCGGAGCTGATCGTCTTCAATGTCACCGGCGCGGATGGTCAGACTCCGGCTGTTGGCCGTTCGAAGCTGACCACCCTCACCCTGGCGGCCATCTTCGTGACGAAGAGCGCCTCGAAGTACCAGGTCTGCTACGAAGACGACATCGCCCCGTTGGGTCCTGCGCTGCTGCCAACGTGCGTCAGCAGGAACCCCGATCCGCTCGTGCCGTGCGTCAAGTCGAAGGCGTTGGACAAGGCCAAGAACCTCGTGATCGTCGTGTACTCACCCCCGGGTGATCCCAAGCTCCGGCTCTAGCTGTGACTCATGACGGCGTCGTCGTCGTTCCCAAACGGGTCGGACATCCGCATAACCGCGCCGGGAGACTGATACGGAGGGACTTCGCGGCTGCGGTGCCCGGAATCGGGCGAGCCAGGGCGGAATCGGGACGAACCTGAGCGTGGACATCAGCTGCTGACCCGCCCGACCGGGCTGGCCGTCTCCGTACTAGTCCGTGCGTGCGGTTATGCGCCTGGCATGGACCTTGCCGACGACCGTCAAGAGCAAATCCGGGAATCACATGTAGACCGCCTCCGGCGCCACCGGGCGCCACGAACGGGCGCTCCGGTGACCTAGACTCCGAGCGTGCTGCTGTGTCCCGCCTGCCAGGCTGAAACCCCATCGCGGTTTCGGCTGTGCGGCCAATGCGGCACGCAGCTCGCCGCGGATCGACCGCCCGAGGAGATCCGGCGGGTCGTCACCATCGTCACGTCGGACCTCAAGGGTTCAACCAGCCTCGGTGAGAAGCTGGATCCCGAATCGCTCCGCGAGGTCTTGACCCGCTATTTCGATGAGATGCGACTGGTCCTCGAGGCGCACGGCGGGACGATCGAGAAGATCATCGGCGATGCCATCGTGGCGGTCTTCGGGCTGCCGACCCGACGGGACGATGATCCAACCCGGGCAGTTGCTGCCGCCGCGGAGACCCAGCGTGCCCTGGCCAATCTCAACGAGGTGCTGGAGCGGTCCTGGGGTGTCCAGCTCACGACGCGGACCGGGATCGCCACGGGTGAGGTGGTGGTCGGCGAGGCAAGCGCCGGTCAACACGTCCTGACCGGACCAGGACTCCAGCTTGCCACCGCAATGGAGCAGAACGCACCGGCCATGGAGGTGCTGCTCGACGAAGCTACCCTGCGACTCGTCGGCGATCGGGTGGAGGTTGAGCCGGTCGAGCCGTTCGTCCCGAAGGGGATGGATGCTGCGGTGTCGGCGTTCCGGCTGATCTCCGTTCGAGCCCCGACAGTACGTGCCGCGCCTGACGCCACGACGACGACCGCCGGAGCGGCGCGCCGGATCTGCGGGAATTGTGGCGAGGAGTGCCCGCTCGACTTCCAGCGCTGCGGATCTTGTGGTACGTCATTGTTGGCACGCAGCCCGGTCCAGGAGAGCCGCAAGACGGTCTCGATCGTCTTCGCCGACCCCAAGCCCACCACCGCGTCAGGGACTGCCCCAGCCCCCGAGGCGCTGCGCGACGTGATGTCCCGCTACTTCGGCGAGATGCGCCGGATCCTCGAGAGCCACGGCGGCACGGTCGAGAAGTTCATCGGCGACGCAGTCATGGCCGTCTTCGGGCTGCCGGTTCGACACGAGGACGATGCCCTTCGGGCAACCCGGGCGGCACTCGACATGCAGGCCGCCCTGCCGGCCCTTAACGACGTATTCGAGCAGAGGTGGGGCATCACGCTGCTCAACCAGATCGGCGTCAACACCGGTGAGGTCGTGGCCGGCGATGCGGCCGCCGGGCAGCGCCTGGTCACCGGCGATGCCGTCAATGTGGCGGCGCGGCTGGAGCAGGCCGCCGGTCCCCGTGCGGTCCTCATCGGCGACCTCACCTGGCGCCTTGTCCGCGATGCCGTCAACGTCGAGGCGATCGAACCGCTGACGCTCAAAGGCAAGGCGGAGCCGGTGCCGGCCTGGCGCCTGCTCGGGCTGCGCTCGGGCCAAGGGGCGGCGCGGCGGCAGGACGCTCCACTGATCGGTCGTGAGACTGAGTACGCCCAGCTCGCGGCAGTCTTTGCGGACGCCAGGGCGGCGAACGGCGCCCGCACGGTGACCGTGGTCGGCGACGCCGGTGTCGGCAAGACCAGGCTGACCCGCGAGTTCCTCGACCACGCTTCGGGCGAGGCCGTAGTGCTCATGGGTCGCTGTCTGCCGTACGGCGACGGCATCACGTTCTGGCCGCTCATCGAGGTGGTCCGGGAGGCCGTCAGCATCAGTGACGACGACACGCCGGACCAGGCGCTGGCGAAGCTTCTCGAGCACGTCGACTTCGACCGCGACGTTGCCGACCGCGTGGCCTCAGTCGTCGGACTGTCCGACTCTTCGCACCAGGTCGGCGAGCTGTTCTGGGGGATCCGCCGGTTCTTCGAGATCGCCGCTGCGAGCCGCCCAGTCGTGATCCTGTTCGACGATATCCACTGGGCGGAGCAGACCTTCCTGGACCTGATCGATCACCTGACCGAAGGCACGAAAGGTGCAGCGGTGTTCATCCTGTGCACCGCCCGGCACGAGCTCCTCGAGTCGCACCCCACCTGGGGAGAGGGCGACGGCGCGACCCGAATCGTGCTCAACCCGCTATCCAGCGCGGATGCCGGCCGGGTGGTCGAGAACCTGCTGGGCGAGGCCGGGCTGGCCGACGACATCCAGGCGCGAATCGTGGCCGCCTCGGAGGGCAACCCGCTGTTTGTGGAGCAGCTCCTGTCCATGCTCATCGACAGCGGTCGACTTCGCCGGGACGAGGCCGGCTGGACTGCCACCAGCGATCTGTCCGACCTTACGATCCCCCCGACGATCCATGCCCTCGTGGCCGCTCGACTCGATGCGCTTCCGCCGTCCGAGCGGGCAATCATCGAACCCGCCTCGGTCATCGGGCTCGCCTTCCCGGAGCCGGCGGTCAGGGCGCTCGTCCCCGAAGGCCTCCGCTCCGAGCTCGAGACGCACCTGACCGGACTGGCCGCGAGGCAACTACTTCGTGCGCTCGACGCAGAGCCGAACGAGGACGCGATCTACCGGTTCCACCACCTGCTGGTCCGTGATGCCGCGTACCAGGGCCTGCTGAAGCGCTCTCGTGCCCAGCTTCACGAGCAGTTCGTCGCGTGGGCCGATGTGGCCAACGCCGAGCGCGGTCGTGCCACGGAGTTCGAGGAGATCCTGGGCTACCACCTCGAGCAGGCCTACCGCTACCGCACCGAACTTGGACCGCTGGGTGATGATGGCATTCAGCTCGGAATCCGGGCGTCGGAGCGGCTCGGGTCCGCGGGGACGCGCGCGATCGGCCGCGGAGACATGCCAGCCGCGGCGAGCCTGCTCGGTCGCGCCGCCGCGGTCCTCCCCGTCGATCACCCGACCCGACCCTGGCTGCTCATCCGGACGGGCGAGGCGAAGCTGGACATGGGTGAGTTCGAGGCCGCAGTCGCATTGGCGGAAGAGGCGGTTGAGGTTGCCCAGGCGGTTGGCGACGGTGGACTCGAGGCCATGGCCCGGATCGAACGCCTGCGCTGTCGCTACACCACGGAGGCGGCCGGCAGCGACGCTCAGGTCGCCGCGCAGGTCAACGAGCTCATTCCGGTGCTTGAGGCAGCCGGCAGCGAGGCCGGTCTGGCGCGGGCCTGGCGTCTGCTCACCCAACTGGAGGCAGCGGCCGCCCAGTGGGGCGCCGCCGAGCGCACCGCAACGGCGATGCTGGACCACGCCCGGGCGTCGGGTGACCGGTTCATGGAGTTGCGCGTCCTGCCCGGGCTGGCCGAGATGGCGTTGTCGGGGCCGCTGCCGGTCGCCGACGGGCTTCGGCGCTGCGAGAGCCTACTGGCCCTGGCCGAGGGCGATCGACGCGCCGAGGCGCTGATCATGCGGGCGGCCGCCCATCTTCGGGCGATGGAAGGTGACTTTGAGATCGCGCGGGAGACCTGCGCCAAGGTGCGGCAGACGCTCGACGACCTGGGCTGGCAGTTTGATGCGGCTCTCGTCTCACTCGACTCCGGCCCGATCGAACTGCTGGCCGGTGATCCGGCCGCTGCGGAACGCGAACTTCGTCGCGACTACGCGGCGCTCGAACGAATGGGCGAGCGCAACTACATCTCAACAACGGCGGCTTACCTTGCCGAAGCGTTGTTCCGACTCGATCGCCTGGGTGAGGCGTCCGAACTGGCGTCATTCGCCCAGGACGTCGCCGCGGACGACGACCTTCTCACCCAGTTCCTGTGGCGTGGAACCCGGGCCAAGCTGCTTGCCCGCGACGGGCAGCATGCCGAGGCTGCGGCGATGGGGCGCGAAGCTGTCCGGCTGGCCACCACCTCTGACGATCCAGTCGCCCAGGGTAACGCCCTCCTCGACCTTGCCGAGGTCCTGGAAGCGGGCGGGGAGCCGGCGGAGGCAGCGTCGTCGCTCGTTGCGGCCCTCGCGCGTTTCGAGGGGAAGGGCGACATCGTCTCGACGGCGACCGTCCGCCAACGGATCGAGGCGCTGGCCGTATCACCCCGGTGATGCGCGCTGGGCGTCAGCGTCGCGGGATCAGCCTCGCGGGATCGGCCGCATCGGGTAGACCCCAATGACGATGGGGGTCACAGGGTCGAGCGACAATTCGTAGCCGATTTCGCCGGTTCGCAGGAGTTCGCCCAGCAGGCGGCCTTCGTGGGTCGGCAGCCCGACGAAGATCTGGCGCAGTTTGAGCCGGACCGGCGTCACATCGTCATCGTCGCCGCTGACGCCGAAGCGACGGCGCAATTCGTGCATCGGCACGTACGGGCGGCTCTTGATGAAGCGGCGCAATTGCGGCGAGGTGCACTGCGCGGCCCGGTCGCCGTTCAGGGGCCCAAGATTCGGGACCGGACCCTGCATCGATTGCGGTGGCGAACCGGATGGCAACGGGGCGTCGAGGCCGGCGATCGGACCGGGCTGCTCCGTGGCGGTCGAGGCCGGCGTCGGGGCGTCCACCGAAGGTTGCTCGCCCGCCTCGGGTCGGTGGTCGACCGCAGGTAGGTGGTCGGTCGGAGGTCGGTGCTCGCCCGCCTCGGGCCGGTGGTCAGTCGGAGGTCGGTGGCCTGCCTGAGCGGGGGCCGATGTGGACGCCTCGACGCTGACGCCACGTCCCTCGACGTCCGGGCGCTCGAGCATCGGCGGGCGCGGGCGACCGCGGTGACGGCGGCTCATCGGCCGGTCGGCGCGAGGACGGGACCCCGGCCGCGTGGTGCGGCGTCGATGCGACGCCAGAAGGAGGTGGTCATCAGGTCTCGGGCGATGGGGGCGGGACGCATCGGGCGCGTCCCGTCGGCGGATGATACCGCAGGCCGCCGCAGGCCTTCACCAGGCCCTCACCAGGCCCTCCACCAGGCCCCCACAAGAGGCTTTCACCAGGCCCTCACAAGAGGCTTTCACCAGGCCCTCACAAGAGGCTTTCACCAGGCCCTCACAAGAGGCGGGGCTCAACTGCCAGTTGAGCATTTGTGATGAACCCGCTCAGTCGGAACACCAGGCGGCAGTCTGGGCGATCGGCCACGATCGTTCGTCGCAGATCCTCAACTCACGGTTGAGCGTGAGCAGCTGGCTGAGCGTGAGCATCGGCCCCAATCGCCGTGCCCCCTGACACCTCGGAGTTCGACCGAGGCGGACCGCGCCTATTCGCGAGCCGCGGGGGGCGGGGCTCAACTGCCAGTTGAGCATTTGTGATGAACCCGCTCAGTCGGAACACCAGGCGGCAGTCTGGGCGATCGGCCACGATCGTTCGTCGCAGATCCTCAACTCACGGTTGAGCGTGAGCAGCTGGCTGAGCGCGAGCATCTGGTTGAGCGTGAGCATCGGCCCCAATCGCCGTGCCCCCTGACACCTCGGCGTTCGACC
>CAYRTS010000011.1:0-34908 GCA_964427285.1 uncultured Anaerolineaceae bacterium | reverse complement strand
TCACGGTTGAGCGTGAGCAGCTGGCTGAGCGTGAGCAGCTGGCTGAGCGTGAGCAGCTCGCTGAGCGTGAGCATCTGGCTGAGCGTGAGCATCTGGCTGAGCGTGAGCATCGGCCCCAATCGCCGTGCCCCCTGACACCTCGGCGTTCGACCGAGGCGGACCGCGCCTATTCGCGGGCCGCGGGCGGGACTCAACTGCCAGTTGAGCATTTGTGATGAACCCGCTCAGTCGGAACACCAGGCGGCAGTCTGGGCGATCGGCCACGATCGTTCGTCGCAGATCCTCAACTCACGGTTGAGCGTGAGCAGCTGGCTGAGCGTGAGCAGCTGGCTGAGCGTGAGCATTTGGTTGAGCGTGAGCATTTGGTTGAGCGTGAGCATCACACACGCACCCGGCCTGAGCGGGCGATTCTGGCGACAGCTTCGACCAGCTCAGCCGTTGACGACGTACAGCTCGCGGGGCGCCTGGTTGAGTTCGAGCGGGCCGGTCGGGCCGCAGATGACGATGTCTTCGATCCGGGCTCCATACTCGCCGCGGAGATAGATCCCGGGCTCCACCGAGAAGGCCATTCCGGCTCGAAGCGGCAGCAGATTGCCGGAGATGATGTACGGATCCTCATGCCCCTCAAGCCCGATCCCGTGCCCGGTCCGGTGGAAGAACGCGTCGCCGTAGCCTTCGGCGGCAATCCGTTGCCGAGCGGCAGCATCCACCGCCTCGCACGTTACGCCCGGCCGCACCGCAGCCCGACCGGCCGCCTGGGCGCCTTGGAGCACCCCGAACAAGTGTCGGAACCGCTCATCGGGTCCCTTCGCAGGATCGCCACCGGTGACCCACAGCGTCCTGGTGATGTCCGAGCCATAGCCGCCCAATGCGCCACCGATGTCGAGGACGATCGGCTCGCCGGCCCGAATCACCCGGTCCGAGGCGTCGTGATGGGGAGACGCCGCATTCGGACCGGATCCGACGATGGCGAACAGGGCCTCGTCGTGGCCCTCGGCGATGAGCCGGGCCCGGACCTCGACCGCCACCTCCGCCTCAGTCCGGCCGACCAGCCGACCCCGGGCGATCTGGGCGACCACGCGGTCCGCAGCATGCGCGGCAAGCGTGAGCAGGGCGATCTCGTCGGCATCCTTGACCATGCGCAGCGGCCCAAGGACGCTGGACGCGAGCGAAAACTCGACGGAAGCCAGGCGATCCTGGAGCGGCAGCAGGTGGCGAGCCGGAAGGTCGTCGGAAATCGCCACACGGAGGCCAGGACCAGCGTCCGGCGGACGGGCGTCCGTCGAGGCGGCCACGGCGCAGATCATCCGGGCCACCAGCCCGTGAGCATCGTCGCCCTCTTCCCAGGTGACGACCGGGAGATCGCCCAGCGTGGCCGGCGGGCACAGGCGGGCCGGTGCGGACTCCAGCTGCGGCACAACGAGAGACCAATCGCCCTGGAGCGGGATCACCAGCAGGGTCAGACGTTCGAGCGGCATCGCCGCGTAGCCGGCCAGATAGCGCAGGTCCGCCCCGACTCCGACGAGAACGGCGTCGAGGCCGGCTTGCTCCGCGAGCACGCGCGCGGCGGCCAGACGCTCCTTAAAGCGCGTCGCCGGGATCGTTGGGCGCGCCGGGATGGTTGGGCGCGCCGGGATCATGGCAGCGGCGGGATCGTTGGGCGCGCCGTAATCATGGCCGTGCCGGTGCGACGACCGATTCCGTCAGCCACGCGCCGAGCTTGCGAGGGCCGTCCTCGAACAGGAGTCGATAGGGATGAACGCGCCCGGCACCCGCAGCGAGGGCCTGCCGGCGAAGCACGCGATCGTCGTGCTGCCCGACGGCGAGGACCGGTCGATCCGCCGCATGCGCGGCGGCAATGGCCGCGACGCCGTCATACGCCCGGGCGGTCAGGTCGACGATGACCGCGTCGACGTCCGGCAGCAGCCCGTCGAGCGCCGCAGCCGAGCGTGCCGGCAGCGGTGTGGCGCCAGCTCCACGGACCAGGGCGTCCAGTCGGGAGGCCCAGATCAGGTCATCGGCCAGGATGGCGACCCGCATGCTCAGGGGAGTGACTCCGCAAGGTGATGGAACACGTCCCGGGCGGTGACCACGCCGGTTGGTCGACCGTCCTCGATGATCGGGATATGGCGGAAGCCGCCGACCGCCATCTTGTGGATGGCGAGGGCGATCGGATCGTCGTGCGCCAGGACCACCGGATCGGCGGTCATGAAGTCACGGACGTGGACGGCGCCGAGGGTCTTGCCGGCGGTCCGCACCACGGCATCACGGTCGGTGAAGATGCCCACGAGTCGATCGTCAACCGTGACCAGCACGCAGTCGGTCCCGGTCTCCTGCATCCGTGCGATGACGGCATCGACCGGCATCTCCGGGGCGACGGTAATCGGCGGCGGAGCACCCAGCTCGTCAAGATGCTCCCCGAGCAGACGGCCCTGGAAGGACAGGGCTGGCCCCGGCAGGTCGTGGCCGCCGACATCGGCACCACAGTTGTCGCAGACCTCGGCTCCGACCAGATTCAGGAATCCGCAGACCGGACAATCCACCGGATCGCTCCTCTCAGGGCACTACTCGAGGCGTTCTACTCGAGGCGTTCTACTCGACCGTCCAGGTCTCGCCACCGTTGAGGACTCGCTGGAGATCGCCGACCCCGCTTCGAGCGACGGCAGCCGTCAGCTGATCCTCGATCAGGCGATCGTGCGTCGGTCGAGGGACCGCGCGCAGCACGCCCACCGGCACCGGGTAGTCCGGCCAGAACATCCGCGACAGCATCAGGGCCAGGTACGGCTCCTCGGCCGCCTCATCGTGGACCAGCAGGTCCGCCTCCGTGACCCCGTTCTCGCCGATGGTCACGACCTCCGGATGCAGCCCGTTCAGCCGGATCCCCTTGGTGCGGTCCTTGCCGAAGATCATCGGCTTGCCGTGCTCCAGCACCAGCATCCGGTCCTCACGAACGTCGCGGTCGGTGAAGTCGCGCCATGCGCCGTCATTGAAGATGTTGCAGTTCTGGAGAACCTCCACGAATGCCGAGCCACGATGCCGGCCGGACCGCTCCAGAGTGGCTTGCAGGTGCTCAGTGTGGGTGTCGACGCTGCGTGCCACAAACGACGCCTCGGCGGCGAGCGCGACGGTCAGCGGCATGATCGGGGTATCCACGGTTCCGGCCGGCGTCGACTTGGTCTTCTTGCCGAACTCCGAGGTGGGCGAGGCCTGGCCCTTGGTCAACCCATAGATCCGGTTGTTGAACATGATCAGGTTGATATCCACGTTGCGCCGCATCGAATGGAGGACATGGTTGCCCCCGATCGACAGCGCGTCGCCATCACCGGTGATCACCCAGACCATCAGATCCGGCCGGGCTGCCTTGAGACCGGTGGCGAGGGTCGGAGCACGGCCATGGATGGTGTGGAACCCGTAGGTGTTCATGTAGTACGGCAGCCGGCCGGAGCAGCCGATCCCCGAGATGAACACGATGTTCTCGCGTGCATAGCCGAAATCCGGCATCACCTTCTGGGTCTGGGCCAGGATCGAATAGTCGCCGCAGCCCGGACACCAGCGCACTTCCTGGTCGGACACGAAGTCCTTGCGGGTCAACTTGATGATCGCCGCGTTCTCGGGGCTGAGCGGCGGCTGCGAGGGGGCGGCCGCCGGTGCGCCGTTGGTATCGGTCATGGTTTCTCCACGAGGAGGCGCTCGGCCTCGTCGATGATCTCCGAGATCCGGAATGGCTTGCCGCGGACGCGGTTGTAGCCAACGGCATCGATGAGGTACTTCGCCCGGATCAGCATCGACAGCTGCCCCAGGTTGACCTCCGGGATGAGGACGCGCCGGTAGCTCCGCAGGACGGATTCGGTGTTCGCCGGGAACGGGTTCAGGTGGCGCAGCTGCGCATGGGCCACGGAGCGCCCGTCCGCGGTGAGGCGCTCCACCGCCGAGCGGATCGCGCCATAGGTCGACCCCCAACCCAGGATCAGGAGGTCGCCACTGGTCGGGCCGTAGACGTCGAGGGGCGGGATGTCGTTGGCGATCCCGGCGACCTTGGCCGCCCGCAGCGTCTGCATCCGGTGGTGGTTGTCCGGGTCATAGCTGACGTTGCCGGTGATGTCGGCCTTCTCGAGGCCACCGATTCGATGCTCGAGGCCCGGCGTGCCAGGGACGGCCCACGGCCGCGCCAGCGTCCCCGGATCGCGCTGGTACGGCTTGTACGTGGCCGGATCCGTGGCGTTGGCGACCGCGATATTCGGGAGGTCCGCCACGGACGGCACCTTCCATGGCTCGGAGCCGGTCGCCAGGAAGGCGTCCGACAGGTAAACGACCGGGGTCATGTACTTGAGCGCCAGCCGGCAGGCCTCGATCGCCAGATCGAAGCACTCGCCCGGGGTCGCCGGGGCCACCACCGGCAAGGGTGAATCCGAGTTGCGCCCGAACATCACCTGGAGCAAATCCGCCTGCTCGTTCTTGGTGGGCATACCGGTGGACGGCCCGGCGCGCTGGACATCGATGACAACGAGCGGCAGCTCGACCATGACAGCCAGTCCCATCGCCTCGGTCTTGAGCGCGATCCCGGGCCCGGACGAGGCGGTGAGGGCGAGCGCGCCTCCGTACGAGGCACCGATCGCCGACCCGATCGCGGCGATCTCGTCCTCGGCCTGGAAGGTCTTCACCCCGAATGCCTTGTAGCCCGACAACTGGTGGAGGATGTCGGAGGCGGGGGTGATCGGGTAGCTGCCGTAGAAGAGCTGGCGATCGGCAAGCCTCGATGCCGCCAGGAAGCCCAGGGCCGCAGCCTCGTTGCCCGTGATGTTGCGATAGGTTCCCGGAGGGAGCGTGGCCGATTTGACCCGGTAGTGGGTGTGGAACGCCTCGGTCGTCTCGCCAAACGCATAGCCGGCCTTGAGCGCGCGTTTGTTCGCCTCCGCGATCACCGGACGGGCCGAGAACTTCGCGTCGACCCACCCGATCGTCGGGTCCATGCTCCGCTCGTAGAGCCAGAACATGAGTCCCAGGGCGAAGAAGTTCTTGGTCAGGTCCATCTGCTTGCTGGTCATGTCGAGGCCCTCAAGCGACCGGGCATTGAGGGTGGAGATGGGGATTTCGAAGACCGTGAAGGCCTTCAGGGAACCGTCCGTGAGCGGGTTGCTCGCGTAGGCCGCCTTGTTCAGGTTGGCCTGGCTGAACGCGTCGCTGTTGACGATCAACGCCCCGCCGGCCGGCAAGTCAGCGATGTTGGTCTTGAGCGCCGCCGGGTTCATCGCGACCAGCACGTCCGGCTCGTCGCCCGGCGTGTGGATGTCCGAGGACGAGAAACTGACCTGGAAGCCGGAGACGCCCGGCAGGGATCCGGCGGGTGCGCGGATCTCGGCCGGGAAGTCCGGCAGCGTGCTGATGTCGTTGCCAAACACCGCCGCCGTCCGGGTGAACTGCGTCCCGGTCAACTGCATCCCGTCGCCCGAATCACCCGCGAACCGGATCGTGACCCGTTCGAGTTCCTTGACGTCGGGGCCGAGCTCGGGCTCCGTGGTCGGGGTCATCCGCCCTCCGGTGCGTTCATGCGCTGATGTGGCCGCGGCGGGAGGTTGAGCAACTCCTCCGGGAACGACTCGGCCAGGTACTTGATGATGTCCGATTGGCGGACGACGCCGACCAGGTGACCCGCCGCATTGACCATGGGCACGTTCCGGTAGCGCCCGGTCTGCATCAGGACGATGGCGTCACGGATGGTGTCGTCGAGATCGAGGGTATGGGGATCGGTGGTCATCAGGGCCTCGACGGGCTGGGCCAGATCCACTCGCCCGCCGACAATTCGAGCGAAGATGTCGCGCTCGGTCAGGACCCCGGTCAGGCGTCCGCCCGGTTCGCAGACGAAGACCGAATCGCCGGTCCCGGTGCGCTGGATGGCTCGCACGCAATCCCCAAGCGAGGTTCCGGGCAGGACCGTCACCGGTTGTCGTCGGCTCAGGACCCGCAACCGCGCCTCGGTCAACGTGGGGACACGGCGCGCGACGATCGTTTCGGTGATGTCGCTCACGCCCCCCAGTGTAGTGGGTCGTCGCGGAGGCCGGGCGCTGAGGCGCGGAGCGGCGCGACCCGGCTGCGGCGCGACCCGGCTGCGGCACGACCCCCGCTGCGGCGGGGTGGGGCGGCTGCTAGCCTCCGCCGTCATGGATCGACGGCGACTGGTTGGAGTGGTCCTGGTGCTGGTCGCGGGCGCGAGCTTCGCATCCGGCTCGATCTTTGCCACGCTCAGCTACCGGGCGGGCCTCGACTGGCTCGGCCTGGTCGGCTGGCGGTTCGTGATCGGCGCGAGTCTGGCCTGGGCCTGGGTGGCGGTCTCCGCTCGCCGGCGCGGCGCCGCCCGCCGAATGTCCCGGCGGCAGGTTGCCCTGACCCTGGGGCTGGGCGCCGTCTACGCCGGCAACGCCGGCGCCTACTACGCCGGGATCGAAGTGGTGCCGGCCGCCCTGGCCGGCGTACTCGTCTATATCTATCCGGTATTCGTGGCGCTCTTGTCGTTGCGCTTCGCCACGCGTCTGTCCGGGCGACGGCCGTATGCCGCGCTCGCGCTGGCGGTGCTCGGGATCGTGCTGGCGTTGGGCGGTGCACCGGTCGCCTCGAACGTTCCCCCAGGCGGCATCGTGCTGATCGTGGTCGCCGGGCTGATCTACGCCGTGTGGATCGTCCTGTCGGCCAGGCTGTCGGGTGAGCGACGTGATCGACTTGGCTCGGAGACCATGGAGCAGGCGCCAGCCGCACGCGACGCTGCCGTGACCACGGCCGCCATGATGACCGGGACGGCGATCGTCTTTGCAGCGATTGCCACCCTGGCCGGTCGCCCACTCGACCCTCGGACCGTCCCGGGCGAGGCTTGGCCACACCTGCTGGGCGTCGGCCTGGTGGCCTCGTTCCTCGCCATCCAGACGCTCTACGCCGGCGCACGACGGATCGGTGCGGCCCAGGCGGCCCTGGTCAGCACCACGGAGCCGATCTACATCGTGGTGCTGTCGTTCCTGATCCTCGACCAGCGGCTGGCCCCCCTTCAGCTGGTCGGGGCCGCCTGTGTCTTCCTTGCCGTCATCGTGGCCCAGACCTCGCCTCGACCGCACGGTGCTCCGGAACCCGCGACTCCCCTCGATGCCGAGGTCGAAGGTTGAGGGAGTGCCCGCTCCCGCCCCTCCGGTAGCTCCAGAGCCTGTCGCGCGGGCGGGCCGGACGGGTGGGCTGCCAGTACCGGGCGGGCGGGCCGCCCCTAGCGTCCAGCGGCCGCGAGCATGGCTTTCGCGCCGCTACTGACGAACGACCCCTCCGAGCCGAGCCCGATGAAGGTGAACCCGAGCTCGAGGAGCGGGGGGAGCGCCGCGGTGTCGTAAATCAGGATCCCCGCAGCCTTCCCGTGCGAACGCGCGGCCGTCGCGACGGTCCGCAGCGCGTCGAGATATCGCTGGTGTCCAAACTGTCCGGGGATGCCGAGCCCATGCGACAGATCGGCTGGACCGACGAACAACACATCGACCTCGTCGAGCGACGCGATCTCATCTGCGCCATCCACGAGTGCCCCGTTCTCGATCTGGACAACGCCAACGACCCGCTCGTTGACAACCCTGGCCAGGTCGGCGTGGCCGAGGGCGCCCATCTCGGCTCCCCGTGTCCGAAGCGCGACCCCGCGCTGCCCGACCGGCGGGTAGCGCAGGTAGCTGACTGCCTCGTGCACCTCGGCGAGCGTACGGAGCTGCGGCAGCATGATCCCGGTAGCCCCGAGATCGAGGGGGCGTCCAACCCGAAGCCGCTCAGCCGACTGGGCGCGGACAAGCGGCTCCATCGGCGTCGACCCGACGGCGTACAGGAGCGCAAGGAGGTCTCCCTCCGTCGCGGCTCCGTGCTCGAGGTCCAGCACGATCCAATCGAAGCCCGCCCGACCGCACAGCTCGGCAGCCAGGGGCGAGGCGAGATCCGAGAAGGCACCAATCAGCAGGTCACCGCGCCGGATCCGGGATTTGAGGTCCGTCATGTCGCGATGATGACGCCTCGAGCGCCGGGGCGCCCGGTCGTCGTGCCAGGTCGCTCCAGGCTACGGCCCGTTGACCAGGCCGCTCGTGTCGACGACTTCGAGGTCGCGGCCGGTGACGATGTCGAGTTCGTGCAGGACGTCGTCATCAAAGCCCGGATCGCTGACCCCGGTGATGTACCACGGTGAACCGTTGTCGGCGAGGATCATCCCGTACCGTTTCAGCGCCTCGGCGATGACCCGGGCGTGGAGCGAGAGTCCGGCAGTGTCGAATGATGCCTTGAGGCGCACGCGCAGCCCCATCGGCGGGAGCGAGAGCGAGCCGGACGAGCTTGCGAAATGGCGCGCCGGGTAGATCCAGGCCCGACGCGTCTGCGGCGCCGTGAACCGGAGCGCGTGCAGGATCGCGCCGGCAGCCACCTCGTCATGGCGGACGAGGCCAGGCAGGATCGGCAGTCCGGCGGCATCGGCGCTGGTCCAGCCGGCCGGACGGAGGGCATTCGAGCCCAGGTCCCAGGTCGCCCCGCTCCCGGCCGCCCATGCGCCGCCGACCAGGCGCGCATCGAATAGCTCGAACAGCTGACAGGCGTCCTGGTCGACGAGGAGGATATGCCGGTCTGAGCCGCCTTCGATCCGGGGGTTCGCCGGGATCGGATAGCCGACATGGTCCGATTCATCGTCGTAGTCGAACGCCACCGTTGAGCGGGGCGTCGACGAACCCACGACGTTGTACGGAATGCCATAGCCCGCGTACGAGCCGAAGTCCATGTGCAGCCCGCGGTCGAGCCCGATCGACGCGATCAGGGTGGCAGAGTCCGCGGCGACCGGGCGGCCGTTGATCGGGATGTTCCAGACATTGTTCGCCGGGAAGATCGGGCAGTTGGGGGCGGCCGGCAGGACCGGGGCTCCGCCGCTCGGGGTCGGGGTCGGGGTCGGCGTCGGTTTCGGCGGGCGAGGCCTGCTGGTCGCCGATTTCGGGTCGCTCCCGGCCCGGTACTCGGCGCCATCAGTCCAGCCATCGTCGTCCGTGTCAGCGTCGCGCGGCCGGGTTCCCAGGTTCTGCTCCGCCCGGTTAGTCAGACCGTCGCGGTCGGGGTTCTCGCGCCCGTCCGGGAGGCCGTCGCCATCAGTGTCGGCGCGGCGCGGATTGGTCAGCGACCACGTGCGCTCGAAGGTGTTGGTCAGACCATCGCGGTCCGTATCCGTCGTGATTGCGGCCGCCGGCGTCGCAAACATGCCGCCAACGAGCGCGGCGGCGAGGATCACCGATGCGGGACGGCGATACCGGGTCCAGCCGCGCATTATGTGCATCGTGCCGTCCGCGAAGTCCAAAGGGAATGCCTCGCTCGTACCGGTCAGACGGCGCGCGTGGTCCGGTTCCGGCGTGCAACGGGTCCTCTGGCCACAACGTAACCCCGCGCCACCCGATGGCGATCGGACCATTCCGTCGGTGCGAACCTCAACAAGTTGGGTGAAGCGCCCAGTCGGGCAGGGCCGGAGGTGCGCTCATGTGAACGAGGTTGGTCAAACAGGCTCAGGATGCCGTCCAGGCGGCGCCCCGCGACCGGATCACGGCGTTGGCCGATCGAAGCGGATGACCGGAAACCCCTCGCGGTCGGCGGCGATCGCGAGCCGGTCGTCCGTTGTCACGAAGGGCAATTCGGAGGGTCGGCCTTCGGCGGCAGCACCTGCCGCCGCTAGCTGGAGCGCATCCGCTGCACGGAGCGGATGCAACCTGACGAGCCTGACGGCCCACTCCCGCAGCCGAGTCGATGGTTCGATGACGGTCCATTCCTCCTTGAAGGCGTTCAGCCGATCCAGGGCCAACCTGATGGCGTGCGGCTCGAAGCCGCCCTCGCGTTCCAGCCTTGCGATCGCCGATGTGCATTCGAGTTCCGTAGCCCACCAAACCCACGTGGTCGGGTCCGTCGCGTACGCCTCGCGAGCTGCGGCGGACGTCACCTCGTCGATGAGTAGCGGCACCAACGCCGATGCATCCCAGAACTTCACCAGCCGGACCGCCGCTCCTCGAGCAGTAGTTCGACGACGCTGGCGCCACCGATAGTCTTGACCGGAGGCATCAGCAGGATGTCGAGCGACGGCGGGCGCTTCGGACGCCGAATGATCCCGGCCCGTTCCAGTCGTGCGAGGCGCCCCTCGTCGTCGCTGTGGGCCGAACCTGCGGGCACAATTTGGGCAACTGGAACACCCCGATCCGTGATCAGGAATGTCTCGCCGGCCTTCACCTGATCGAGTAGGGCAGACAGGCCATTCTTGGCTTCCGTGACCGATGCGCGTTTCATCGCGCTAATCTAGCCATTTCGAGGCGGCTAGTCAATGACTTCCATGGGCTCCAGCTCGCCCGCCAGCGCGTCGCGGAGCCCGGCGATCGCGTAGTGCAGGGCCGCGCGGACTACCCACGATGACGGGAGGGCGTGGCGCGAACGTTCAGGCGACACCGCGGCCCTGACCGAGGACTACCATCGACCGGACGGTTTGGGTGATACACGAGGACACGATGGTCCGCTTACTGCGCAAGCGACTCGACAACCCCGACGAGATTCGCTCCTTCACGCATGGTCGGGTCGAAATCTTCGAGATTGGTGACAACGTCGTTGGGCGTACCGTCTACGAACCCGGCTGGCGCTGGTCGGTGGACGTCAGGCCGATCGCCGGCACCGACCTGTGCATGTATCACCACCTTGGGTACTGCCTGACCGGCGTCCTGCACGTGGTGCTCGAAGACGGCACGTCGCTCGAGATCGGGCCGGAGGAAGCGTTCGAGATCCCGCCCGCCCACGATGCCTGGGTGATCGGCGACGACCCATGGATCACGGTCGACTTCGCCGGGATGCGCTCCTTTGCCCGACCGGTCGTGGGCAGCGGCGAGCGCATCCTCAGCTCGATCCTGTTCACCGACATCGTCGACTCGACCGCGATGGCCGTCAGCCTTGGCGATTCGGCCTGGCGTGAACGCCTGGCGCACCACAACGAGCGCGGGCGCTTCGAGCTGGACCGGTTCCGCGGGCGGGAGATCGATACGACTGGGGACGGGTTCCTGGCCCTGTTCGACAGCTCCGAACGAGCGGTCCGCGCCGGGGCGGCCATCTGCCGGGCAGCGGGTGAGCTCTCCCTGCAGGTCCGCAGCGGTGTCCACACCGGCGAAGTCGAGCTCGTGCCCGGCAATGTCCGGGGCGTGGCCGTCCACGTGGCTGCACGGGTGATGGCCCTGGCAGGACCGAGCGAGGTGCTCGTTTCCAGTACGACGTGGGAGCTGCTCAGCGGCTCGGGGCTCCGGTTCGAGGATCGCGGACTGCACGACCTGAAAGGCATCGACGGCCAACGACGGATCTATGCCCTCACGGGCTCCTGAACCCGGTGGATCCAGCGCCGGGTTCGATAGGCTGCCTCGTGCCGCCCGGCGCGTGCGACACTGACGCGCATGCACGATGACGTTCTCGATCAACGGCTGGCGGAGGCCAGCGCTCGCCTGGTGACGCTCGGTGGTGCCCTGCAGGCAGGTGGGCCATGGCCGCTGGCGGCCCGGTTCGACCACGCGCCCGAGGCCTCCTGGGGGCCACGCGAGATCCTGGCTCACCTCGAGGAGATGCTCCCCTACTGGCTCGGTGAAGCGGAGCGGGTCCTTGATGCTGGCGGTGCGCCGGTCACGTTCGGCCGCGTCGCGACCAATGAACTTCGGCTGGCGCTTATCGAACGCGACCGGACACTTCCGCTCCGCGAGCTGGTCGCGCGGGTGCAGGTTGGCCTGGAGCGCTGGCGGCGGCGTTGGGCAGAGCTGGACACGGCGAGTCGCGAGCGGTCCGGGAGCCATGTCGCGCTCGGTGAGTTGACCGTAACCGATGTCGCGACCCGATCCGTCGTTGACCACGTTGAGGGCCACCTCGATCAGCTCGCGGCCGCGCTGAGCGGCGGCCCGACACCCGGCTGACGCCGACCTGGTGTTCGTCCTCTACGCGATCCCGATCGGGATCTTCGCCGGCTACCTCCTCGGCGGTCGTCTCGATCGACTCGGGAGCCTGCGCTTCCGCTGGGCGTGGCTGGCCATGCTTGGGCTGCTGGTCCAGGTCCTGCTGTTCTCGGATCCGCTCGCGGGGGTCGTGGGCGATGCCGGGCCGCCGATTTACGTGGCGTCCACCGCTGCAGTGCTGGTCGCGGTGCTGCGCAACATCAGGATCGCGGGGATGGCCGTCGTCGCCCTTGGCGCGTCGAGCAACCTGCTGGCAATCGTGGCCAATGGCGGCTACATGCCGGCCGACCCTGCGGCGCTGGCAGCCATCGGTGGCATCGAACCGGGCTTCTCCAACAGCCTTGTCATCGCAGACCCGGCGTTCTGGCCACTGACCGATATCTTCGCGCTGCCGGCATGGCTCCCGCTCAACAACGTGTTCAGCGTTGGCGACATCCTGCTGGGGATCGGGATCGGCGCGACGATCGTGCTGGCCATGACCGGCCGAACGGAAAGCGCCTCAAGCTAGGCGCGTGGCTCGTCGAGGAGGTGCGTCTTGAGGAAGGCCACGATCCGCTCGAACGAGTCCCGCCGGTTCTCGCGGCGCTCCCAGCCGTGCGCCTCCTCGTCGTACCAGTGGACCTCGTGCTGCTTGCCCTCGATCTCGAGCGCCTCGACCATCCGCTCGGTCATGAGCGGGACGACGCGCTTGTCCTTGCGGCCGTGCAGGATGAGCAACGGCGCCTGGATCCGTTCGGCTCGATAGACGGGCGAGCCGCGGCGGTAGACCTCGGCTCGGGCCGGATCGTCAGGTGAGCCCATCATCTTGTGCAGGTCGAGCCGACCGACCCGGTCGCCGTGGCGATAGCTCTCGGCGATCTCCGAATCTCCGTACAGGTCTACGCCGGCGCGCCACAGTGCAGGCTCGTCAACCAGCGCGCACAGGACCATGTAACCGCCATACGAGCCACCATGGATCCCCAACCGGCCGTCCGACCAGGGTTGTTCGGTGGCCCACCGCGCGGCGTCGACGAGATCGTGCACGTCGGCGTGGCCCCATTCGCCGTGGTTGGCGTGCCGGAAGGCGCGGCCGTAGCCGGTTGAACCGCGAAAGTCCACGTCCAGGACCGCCATGCCCTCCGCGACCAGGCGCTGCCTGAGTGGCGCGAAGACCCGGAACGTCTGCGAGGTTGGGCCGCCGTGCGCCCACACGAGCGTCGGGATCAGGCGACCGCCGCGCTTACCGGTCGCGGCCGCGGGCCTCCAGAGCGTCGCCTCGACCCGGAGCCCATCGCGCGCGGTAACCGCGACCCGTTCCGGGCTTGCCGCGCGATCCGCGGCGAAGGCCGGGCGCAGGCTTGCGGGCAGCGAATCGGTGACCTGGCGCGGTCGCGCATCAGCGGGGGCGACACCAGGGACGGGCAACAGCCACAGGTCCTGGGGGTGGGTTTCGCTCTCCCCGATGGCCGCGACCCAGGCACCGTCGGGCAGCCAGCCGATCGAGCGCCACACGCCGTCCCACGGGTTGATCCGTCGTCCGGCCGTCACCATTGCGGCTCCCGCGGGCACCGTGGATACCATTCGAGATACCTTCGGGGGTCGGCCTCGACCGCGCTTCGGCGGAGTCCAGTCACCCAGCTCGCCGACGACCAGGTCCTGCAGGCCGTCATGGACCTCGATACAGGCGAAACGGCGGCCGTCCGGCGATGGCAGCGGCGCCGAGCCTGGCCCACCGGCCGGGTCGCCATGCTCGCGCTCACCCGCAGTCAGGACGATGCGATGACGCCCGTCCGCGGTCCGCTTGACGACCTGGAACCAGCCGTCGGCGTCTGAAAGGTAGAGGAGCGAGCCGTCAGGCAGCCAGCGAGCGCCGACGTCCGTGCTCGATTTGCCGGCGATGACCTCGGACGACCCCGACCCCACATCGACTACGGTTATCTGGGACGTTTCGTCTGGATTCGACGGCGGGCGGGCCATGACCGCGATCCGGCGGCCATCGGGCGCCCACTCGAAGGCGTCAACGTCGGTGCCGGACTCGGTCAGGACGGATGCCTCTGGGGGCCTTGGATCAGCGGCCGGGCGACCCCTTCGCGGGACCGGTGCGTCGATCAGCCAGATCTGCGACCAGCCGCGCCGTCGCGAGAGAAAAGCGAGTCGGCGACCATCGGGTGACCAGCGCGGATTGCGGCCCTCCCCGGGCTTGCCCGCGACCCGCGTGACCCGCGAGCCGTCCGCCTCCATGACCCAGATCTCGTCGTCGCGAACGTAGGCGAGTCGGCGTCCGTCGGGTGACCATTGCGGATCGGAGACGGCCTTTTCGGAAGCGGTCAGCTGCGTTGGATACCCACCCCGCAACGGGACCGTGAAGATCTGACGGGCGCCGGCCGCCTCGGCCGTGTACGCCACGAGGCGCTCGCGCGGATGGAGCCGGAACTCGCGCGGGCTGTCGACTGCGGCCATGGCCTCGGCCGACAGGATGGCCGCAGTGGCCGCTGTGGCAGCGGTGGCCGCTGTGGCGGGTCTGGCCGCTGTGGCAGGTCTGGCCGCTGTGGCAGGTCTGGCCGCTGTGGCAGCGGTGGCCGTTGTCGCCGTCGTGGCCGTCGTGGCCGCCTTGGCCGTCGTGGCCGCCACAGCCGCTGCCGACCTTCCAGCGCCGACGCTTCCGGTCGTGGCCCGACGTGGGCTGTCCTGCGCCGTCACGGTTTCCGACTGGCTTGCTCGGTCGCCGATCCCACGGATGCCTCGAGCTGGTCGCCGAGCTCGACAGTCCGGCGGAACGCCGCCCAGACCGCCTCAGACAGCACGGTCCGCAGGCGCCCGGACTCAAGCGCATGGAGCGCCGCCGCGGAGGTGCCACCCGGGGAGGTCACCATGTTGCGCAGCTCCGCGGGATGCAAACCCGACTGCTTGGCAAACAGGGTGGAACCCTCGAGCGTCTCGATCACCAGGTCGTGGGCGACGTGGCGCGGAAAGCCGAGATGGACGGCGGCATCGATAAGCGCCTCCATCACCAGGAACACGTAGGTCGGCCCGGTGCCAGACACGGCGGTCGCCATGGCCACCATCTTCTCGTCATCGACTTCGAGCTCGCGGCCGAGCGCCCCAAGGAGCGTCGCCGCCTGCGCGCGTTGCTCGGGCGTACATTCGGGTGTGGCGTACCAGACCGTCATCCCCTTCCCGAGCCGCGCGGGCGTATTCGGCATGCTGCGGACGACCTGGTCGTGGCCCAGGATCCCGGTGAGAGCCGTACTGGTCGCACCCGCCAGCACGCTCAGGACCAGCTGGCCCCGTCGAAGATGTGGCCCGACCTCGCGACCGACCTTGGCGAGCATCTGGGGCTTGATCCCAAGGAGGATGACGTCGGCGCCCTCGATGGCCTCGAGGTTTGAAGCCGTCGTCCTGATCCCGTATTCGCGGGCGAGGTGCTCTCGACGCTCCACACGTCCGTGGCTGGCGATGAGCTGGCCGGGCTGCACCAGGCCGCCACGCAGGATGCCCGCGATCATGGCTTCGGCCATGACTCCGGAACCGACGGTCGCAATCGTGGACTTGGCCAAGGGAGACATGGCCGGGAGTATAGCGACGCGCTTGCGTGACTCGGCGACCCAGCTCGTCCCTGACTTCCCCGCGACGGCCGTACCCGCCCTCCTGGATCAAAGTGCGTGTGTGAGGCGCAGTTTCGCGACACGATCCTCGTGATGGGGGTCGAAATCGTGCCGAATCTGGCAGACTTCGCAGACATCCACGCTCAGATATGGCAAACGTGCGCCTCAGGCGAGCATCTGGCAGTGCGCTTGCGTGACCCGGCGACCCAGCTCGTCCCTGACTTCCCCGCGACGGCCGTACCCGCCCTCCTGGATCAAAGTGCGTGTGTGAGGCGCAGTTTCGCGACACGATCCTCGTGATGGGGGTCGAAATCGTGCCGAATCTGGCAGACTTCGCAGACATCCACGCTCAGATATGGCAAACCTGCGCCTCAGGGGAGCATCTGGCGGTGCGCGGGTCGTTGCGGGGTGCGCGGGTCGTTGCGGGTGCGCGGGCCGTTGCGGGTGCGAGCCGACTCCGGCCAATCGGCAATTGATTGGACCTACACAGCGACGGCCGTACCCAGCAGGAAGAATCTGCCTGTGGTCGTCACGGACGGCGCCTCAAAGTTGGTCCGCAGTAGCGCCGCCTCCAACTCCGCTGGCTCGTAGTACACCTTGACGATCGTGAACTCGCGCCCGTCGTCGAGGAACCGCACGGCCAGGTCATCCGAAGGGGCGGGATGGTCGGCCGCGCTCGACTGCGGATCGAACTGAGAGTCGATGAAGGCGAACCGGCCGCCGGGTTTCAGCCATCGCCGGACCAGACCGAGGAAGGTGGCCAGCCGCGCTCGCGGCACGTGGCTCAACCAGAAGCCGGCAAAGACGACATCCACCTGGCGATCCGGCTCCGCCCAGGCATCGCGAACATGGAGATGCGCCCGAAGGTCGTGAGCGACGAGTCGGTCGCGGGCGCGGTCCAGCGGCGCACTCGCGGCGTCGTACAGGGAGAGTTCGCCTCGCGAGGCCAGGAGCGGTGACCACCAGCCGGTGCCCGCGGCCAGCTCCACGATCTCGCCGTGGAGCGGGAGGCCGTCGAGCCAGCGGCCAGCCATATCGAGTTCGGCATTCCAGGCGGCGTCATGGATCGGACCGCGCGCATATCGGCCCCGTCGCAGGTACCAGTCGTCGTACTCAGGCGCCCGGGCTTCGTAGTAGGCGAGCATCTCGGTGTCGCGCCCGGTCGGTCCGGCCATGTCGGCGGATCCCGCCCCCGCGTCGCCCTTGACCGTCGCAACCCGGCCGACCCCAACCCCAACGACCCCAACCCCAGCGACCCGAACCCCAGCGACCCCGGCCGAAACTGCGGCCGCTCCCCGCTCGACCAGTGCCTGGCGTAGCCGGAACCGCCGAAATCCGTCCGCGCCGGCCTTGCCGACGCAGTCCGAACACAGGTGCGCCCAACCCTCCAGATCGTCGGGGCCCCGACAGGCGTGCGCGGACCCACACCACAGGCAGTCGAAGGTCGCGCGAAACGGCATGCGGCGGGTCCCGGCCCAGTCAGACCTGGACCGGCGTCCACGACCCAAAGGGCGCGATGTCGACAAATGCAGCCGGGTCAAAGATCTCGGCCAGGAGCTCGATCCCGTTGATCACACGCGGTCCTGGCCGGCTGAAATAGGCGGATCCATCGAGGGCGAAGATTCGCTCGCGAAGCACCGCCGCGAGCTCGGAGTAGCCGGCCGGCCGAGCCGTTCGGGCCCAGTCCGCCACCGTCTCGGCGAGATGCAAACCACACGGCATCAGCAGGAGCATCTCGGGATCGACATCGCAGATCGCCTGCCAGGTGGTCTGGATCGAGCGCTCCCCATCCGCCCCCAGCAGGTCCCACCCACCAGCACGTCGAATCTGCTCGGGCACCCAGTGTCCGGCCGTGAACGGCGGATCGAGCCATTCGAGGCCAACCACGCGATGCGGGCGCTGGCCGGCGTCGCGTCGGCGCTGGACCTTGGTCTCGACGGCATTCAGCCGCTTGCGTAGCGATTGGACCAGGTCGAGCGCAGCATCCTCGGCCTCGGCCATCGCCCCAACCGTGGTGATCGTGTTGAAGATGCCCTCGATCGAGGTGGGCTCGAGTGAGATAACCCTGATCTCTGCATCGATCGCGCGGGCAGCCTCGTTGACCTCCGTGTAACTGACGGCACAGACGCGGCACAGCTCCTGCGTCACGATCAGGTCCGGTTCAGCGGCGGCGAGCGCCTCCTCGTTCAGCGTGTACAGCGACGAGCCGCTGTGCACTGACGCCCTGACCAGCCGATGGATGTCGCGCGACCGGCGATCCGACAGGTCGTGGGCACTGCGGGTCATGACCGGCTTGCCGACCACCTCCGCCGGGTAGTCGCACTCGTGGGTGACGCCCACCAGGTCATCGCCGAGGCCGATCGCGCAGATGATCTCCGTGGCCGACGGTAGGAGCGAGACGATCCGCATGTTGGTGCCGGCTCCAGTTGCCGGCGCCGCCCGTGGCCGGCTCGGCTGTGAGAATGGGCGCGATCAGGCCGGTTTGGCGGCGTCCACGGCCGCGCGGGCGGCCGCCTTGTCCGTGAACCAGGTGGCGTCGATCACGGTGTACCTGGCCCATTCCGGCGGGAGCGATTCCTCGGGGAAGATCGCGTTGACCGGGCACTCCGGCTCACACGCGCCGCAATCGATGCATTCGTTGGGATCGATGAACAGCTTGCGATCTGTGCCCTCGTCGAAATGGATGCAGTCGACCGGGCAGACGGAGACGCACGAGACGTCGAGCACGTCGATGCATGGCTCCGCGATCACATAGGTCATGCAGTTCCTCCTCGAGGCCTGAGCGCCGCCGCGTCCTGGGCGACAACGGGCAGAGCGTACCACCCGGACCGGTCAGGGTGCCCCAGATGTCGGTGCTCAGGGTGCCCCGGACGCGGCGCCGGGATCGGCACGGGAAGGAGCAGCGCCCTCGCCGCCGGTGAGCCAGCGAACCGGCACCTGCATGCCCCTGGCCCAGTGTCCCGGGATGTGGCAGCCGACGACCCACCCGCTCAGCGCGCCCGCCGCATCCGCAGGAACCGTCCATGTCACGTCCACTCGCTCTCCCGACGCCGCCACGATCCGCAGCCCGGCAGTGTCGGGTGGGACCGTCACGACCGGCGTCGGGCCGGGCGGCGCGCCAATCGTCGCTGCCTCCGCCAGCTCCCATGAATCCTGGACGGCGGCGTCGCCGATGACCGCCTCGTGGATGAGCAGACCTCCGTTGACGAAGTGGAGCAGGATCGTCTCGCCGGGCACCAAATCCAGGGCGGCCGGAACGAAGGTGTAATCCTTGGCGATCAGGTTGACCTCGCGCGGTTCGGATAGCGTCCCGGGCACGATCGGTCGCGGGTCAATCGCACCTTCGTTCTGACAGGCGGCAAGAGCTAGCACGAGGACGATCAGGGCGACGGCTTGACGGACGACGGCGAATCGGCAAACGCGGGCAGGGCGGACGACGGCGAATCGGCGCGGGGTCGCGGGCATCGGCGCATTTTAGGCAGTTGGCGCCGCCACCCTGCGGCAGACAGGATGCGACGAGCGCGACGCGGCCGCTGCCGTCCACGGAGAACGTGGAGGCACTTGCGCCGTCTCTATAGCCGACATAGATGGACGGCGTCTCCAACGCCAACTTCCGGGTCGGTCGCGCGGGACCGCTGATGCGGGCAGGCCGCGGGCCGGGAACTCGGGCAGAAGTCGACTCGATGTGGTCATCGTGTGGGAGTCGACCAAGTGACGCGCCGCTTGCTGCCGGACACGCGGACGCTTCAACATCCGTCAAGCGATGGCTTGACATGACCCTGCGCGCGCCGCATCGTTCGCCGATCCGATCCGGGAGCTTCGGTCTCACGAGGGCATGCTTGGCACTCCAGCACGCACCGGCCGCCACGCTTCAGCCGCCCGAGGCATCGGGTCCGAATGCCACGGAACGACCACCCGCCGTTCGACTCGAGCGCGTCGAGAAGCGCTATGGGGATGTCGTCGCGGTCGCCGGCGTGGATCTTGACGTTGTCGATGGCGAGTTCTTCTCCATGCTCGGGCCGTCGGGCTCCGGCAAGACGACCACCCTGCGGATGATCGCCGGCTTCGAACTGCCGACCGCCGGTCGAGTCCTGCTCCACGGGACGGATGTGACCACCGTTCCGCCGTTCGATCGCGACGTCAACACGGTCTTCCAGGACTATGCGCTCTTCCCGCACATGACGGTCAGCGACAACGTGGGCTACGGGCTCGTGGTCCGCAAGGTCCCGCGGGCCGAGCGTGAACAGCGCGTCAAGGACGCCCTGCGGATGGTCCGCCTGGAGGGGTACGACGGCCGCAAGCCCGCCCAGTTGTCCGGCGGCCAGCGCCAGCGCGTGGCGCTCGCCCGCGCCCTCGTGAACCGGCCGCGCGTCTTGCTCCTCGACGAACCCCTCGGCGCCCTCGACCTCAAGCTGCGCGAGGAGATGCAGATCGAGCTCAAGGCCATCCAGCAGCAGGTGGGGATCACCTTCATCTACGTCACCCACGACCAGGAAGAGGCGCTCACCATGAGCGATCGACTGGCCGTGTTCAGGGACGGCCGGATCGAGCAGCTCGGAACACCGGCCGACATCTACGAGCGACCTGCGACGCGCTTCGTGGCCGGGTTCGTCGGCACGTCGAACCTGCTCACGGGAGATGTCGCTCGTGAGGTCCTGGGGCGATCCGGGACCTATACAATCCGCCCGGAGAAGATCCGTCTGGCACCCGCGGACGCCGTCCCGGGTGATGACGAGACGGCCGCACCGGGCGTGATCCACGATGTGGTCTACCTTGGCCCGGACACCCGGTACATCGTCGAGCTAACCGCCGGGGCGCGCCTCGTCGTGACCCAGCAGAATCTTGCGACGACCTCCACGGAGGCGCTCGCCCAACAGGGCAAGGCTGTCCGCCTGATCTGGAAGCGACAGCACGAGCTCCTCGTCGCGGACGGGGAGACAGGCAAACAGGAGGAGGAGTGAACGGGATGCGAAATCGAAAGTTGCTGGCGTTGGGCGTCGTCGCGGTGATGGCGCTGGCGGCATGTAGTAGTGGCCCAGCGGCCTCGGCCGGGCCAAGTGCCCAGGCGACGCTGGGCGCCGGCGAGGGCCAGCTGAACCTGGTGATCTGGGGAGGCTATGCGGAGCGGGGCGCCGTCGACCCCGCCTTCGATTGGGTCACCCCCTTCGAAACCAAGACCGGCTGCAAGGTCAGCACAACGGACATGACCGACTCGAATAACGGTGTCTCCCTGATGCAGTCCGGCGACTACGACGGCGGCTCCTTCTCGGGCGACGCGACGAGTCGCCTGATGGCCGGCGGCGTCGTCGCCCCGGTGAACACGGCGCTGACCCCGAACTACGCCAATGTCTTCGAGGGCCTCAAGAACAAGACGCACAACTCGCTCAACGGCGTGGCCTATGGCGTGCCGCACGGCCGCGGACCCAACCTGTTGATGTACAACACCGAGGCCATCACGACACCCCCCACCAGCTGGGACGCGGTCTGGGAAGGTGGGTCGATGTATGCCGGCAAGATCAGCATCTACGACTCGTCCATCTACATCGCCGATGCGGCGATCCACCTGATGAAGACGAAACCCGACCTCGGGATCAAGAACCCGTACCAGCTCAACGACGCCCAGTTTGCCGCCGCGGTGGCCCTGCTCGAGCAGCAGCGGGACAACGGTGCGCTGTACTGGGGAACCTACAGCGACCAGATTGCTTCGTACGCGGCCGGCGACGTCGTTGTCGGGACGTCGTGGCAGTTCATGGTCAACCTGATGCAGGCCGAGGGCAGCCCGATCGCCGGCGTCCTGCCGGACGAGGGCTCGACCGGCTGGTCGGACACCTGGATGATCGCGGCCAACGCGAAGAACCCGAACTGCATGTACATGTGGATGGACCACATGGCGTCGGCCGAGGCCAACGGCCAGGCCACGGTTTGGTTCGGCGAGTCGCCGACCAGCCAGGCCGCCTGTGACTACGCCGAGACGCTCTCGCCAGGTCACTGCGAGCTGACCCACGCTGCGGACGAGGCCTACTACAGCAAGATCTGGTACTGGTCCACCCCGCAGGCGGACTGCGCCGATACGGATTCGGCGACGACCTGCAAGGACCAGGACGCGTGGGTCGCGGCCTGGACCGCCCTGCGCGGCGCCTGATCCAAGTCGCTTCTGACATCGTGACCGAAGGGCTCCCGGGCTTCGCCTGGGAGCCCTTCGCCGTGTCCCATCCTCGATGACGCCTCCGTCCACTGCTCCGGCGGACGCGGGCCATTCGCCGGGCTCCGGGAACGGGGCGCCACCGATCCCAGTCAGGCGCGGCCTCGTTCACCGTCTGTCCACCTGGCTTTATCCGCGCCCGCGGGTAGCGCTCGCCGGGCTGCTGGCCGGCCCCCTGGGCTGGCTGACCATCGCGTACCTCGGGGCGCTCGTGATCCTGTTGCTCAACGCGTTCTGGGCCAAGGACGCCTTCACGGGCAAGGTGGAGCCGTTCGCCTGGACGCTCAAGGCGTTCCAAGAACTATTCGGGACAGAGGTCTACCGCACGGTCGCCGGCCGAACGATCGGCATGGCCGCGCTCGTCACCGTCACGGATGCCTTGCTGGCCTTCCCGATCGCTTACTACATGGCCAGGATCGCATCACCTCGAGTGCGTGGCGCCCTGGTGATCGCCGTCCTGATGCCGCTGTGGGCCGCCTACCTCGTCAAGGTCTATGCGTGGCGGACCATCCTCCAGGGCAACGGCTTCCTCGAGTGGGTGCTCACCCCGTTCGGGATCGAGGGGCCGGGGCTTGATGAGATCGGCAACACCTGGCTTGTCCTCAGCTATCTCTGGCTGCCGTACATGATCCTGCCCATTTATGCCGGGCTGGAACGCATTCCCTCGTCCTTGATCGAGGCGTCCTCGGATCTTGGCGGCCGACCCGGAGCCACCTTCCGGCGAGTCATCCTGCCGCTCGTCTTTCCGGCCCTCGTCGCCGGCTCCATCTTCACCTTCTCGCTGACCCTGGGTGACTACATCACGCCGGATCTGGTGTCGGACGCGAAATTCATCGGCAACGTGATCTACGACAACTCCAGCCTGGGCAACCTGCCGCTGGCCGCCGCGTATTCGCTGCTGCCGATCGTGATCATGACCATCTATCTGCTCCTGGCGCGCCGGCTTGGCGCGTTCGACTCGCTGTGAGGCCGCTCGATGGTTGAGTCGCGAGCGATACGGATCCTGCTCCGCATCGCGTCCGCGGTCGTCCTCGCCTTCCTGTACCTGCCCCTGATCATCCTCGCCATCTATGCCTTCAACCCGAGCCGGCTCCAGGTCTGGCCGCCGACCGGGTTCACCCTCAAGTGGTTCGGTGAGGCAGCATCGAATCCGTTCGTGATCCAGGCCGTCGTGAATACGCTGGTCGTCGCCACCCTGGCCACCGCAATCGCCCTGGTGCTTGGGACCCTGGCCGCGCTCGCGGTCCAGCGCTATTCGTTCTTCGGGCGCCAAACCATCTCATTCCTGCTGGTCCTGCCGATCGCGCTGCCCGGCGTGGTCACGGGCATCGCACTTCGCACGAGCTTCGTGACCTTCGGGATCGAGTTCGGGCTGCTGACGATCGTCATCGGTCACGCCACGTTCTGCGTGGTCATCGCCTACAACAACGTGATCGCCCGACTCCGACGCCTCCCTCGATCACCCGAGGAGGCCTCCGCGGACCTCGGGGCCAATGCGTTCACGACGTTCCGGCGGGTGACGTTGCCGGGGATGGGAACCGCACTGCTCTCCGGCGGGTTGCTCGCCTTCGCGCTTTCGTTCGACGAGATCATCGTCACGAATTTCACGGCGGGCGCCGGCACGCAGACCATTCCGATGTGGATCCTGAGCGCCATCCAAAGGCCGACCGAACTGCCCGTCGTCAACGTGGTCGCGCTGGTGCTGATCGTACTGTCCGTCGTCCCGGTCTACCTGGCAACCCGGCTGAGCAGCTCCGTGGCCGGGGGACGCACCTGACGCGTCTTGGCTAACGCCCGCCGTAGCCGGCGGCACGCGCGGCGGCACGGCCCGGCGTCGCGGCGGCACGCGGCGATCGTGGCGGCGGCACGGCCCGGCGTCGCGGCGGCACGGCCCGGGGCGTCGGGGCGGCACGCGGCGATTCCAGTCCAGCTGGTGTACGCGACCGGTTCACGGCCGCAGTCGTCGGTCTCTCCAGCGCCGCTGGAATCCGCGACGCTGTCCAGCGGAACCGGTCGAGAATTACAGCCCGGTTGGCGAAAACGGCGGTCGCGTATCCCGTAGACCAGCCGGGCTGGAATCGCAACCAGGGAGATGACCGGGACGTGGAACCGAGCGTCAAACCCAGCGAGTTGGTGGCTGCGGACCCGGTGGGCTGACGCCCGATCTAGCTCTGGCCGGCGGCGGCCCAGGGTCGAAAAATCGAACGACGACGCTGCGACACATGAATTGACGGGCGCAGGGAGGCGGTCTGAGCGGCCCGAGCCGCCAGGGTGGCGTCGATCTCAACGGTCAGACGGCGGCCGATCGGCGTTCGCGCAAGCCACTCCAGGTAGTCCGGATCGTGGGCCGCCAGCCGGTCGACGGTCCAACCGACATACCGCCCGAAGTCGATGACCGAGCCGGTTCCCGTCGCGGGACCCTGGGCACGATCATTCGGACCGGCGACCGCGGACGGCGGCGGAGTCTTTCTGTCGGTTGCGCGGCGCGTGTGCGACCTCGCCGCGTGCGTATCGTGGGCGGCGCGCTGCACGGCGCTTGCGAGGATCGACCAGGCCTCGGTGATGGCAGCCATCCGCTTTGGATCACCACCAAAGTCCGGGTGGTACTTGCGCGCGAGCGCTCGATAGGCAGCCCGGATCACCTCGGGCTCAGCACTGCGATGAACCTGAAGGATCTCATATGGGTCGTTCACCCATGAACCATATCCAACCGCACCGGGGCCGGCACTCGGCCAAGTGGCTTGATCGCGCCCCGACGATAGTCCTGCCGACTGGAAGCCCTGGGTGCCTGAACCGGACCCGCGGCCTACATCGACGGGACGTGATCCGGGGCGAGGTATTTGCCCGGGTCGTCGCGGAACTCGAGCAGGCAGCCCTTGCCGCAGAACCAGTAGGTGGTCCCCTCGAATTCGAACGACAGCTGGCTTGTTGCCGTGTCCACCTGCATGCCACACACGGGATCGATCTGGATTGCCATCGCTTGTGCCTCCTGGTCGGTATCGGGTACTCCCTGGGAGTATAGCGACCGGGTACGCCAGGGCGTGCCTGGGCGTAGAGTCCCACCGTGGACAGGTTGGGGTTGGAGACGTTTCGGGCGCTGCTGGATGCGGAGCGCGCGCATCTCGCCGAGGAGGTCGGCGAGGCGATCCTGGCGCCGGAGCAGATGACCTATGGATCGCAGGCCGCCGCGGCCAGTCAGGTGTTCGAACAGCAGCGCGACCTCGCGCTGCGCGACCGGGCGGTCCACCACCTGGAGCAGGTCGACGCGGCCCTGGCCCGACTCGACACCGGCATGTTTGGCCGGTGTCTGCGCTGCGGCCGGGCGATCGCCGCGGCGCGCCTGGAGGCACTTCCGTGGGCGGCCCGCTGCATCGAGTGCCAAAGCGCGCTGGATCGAGGGCAGCGTTGAGCGAGGCCGCCCACGGGGCCGCCCAAGAGGTCGAGCAGGCAGCCCTGGTCGGCCTCGAGGCGATCCGGGCAGCCGCGGCGACCCTGGTCGGGATCACCATTCGCTCGCCGCTCGTGGCCTTCGGGCCGGCGGAGCGGCGCCACTTCCTGAAGGCCGAGACGCTCCAGCCGATCGGCGCCTTCAAGCTGCGTGGCGCTTACGTCGCGATCGCATCGCTCCCCGAGGAAGTCCGCGCACGCGGGGTCATCACCTACTCGTCCGGCAACCACGCCCAGGGGGTCGCCCGCGCCGCGCGTCTGCTCGGAGCACCGGCGGTGGTCGTCATGCCGTCCGACGCGACGAAGATCAAGCTGGAGCGGGTCGCGGCCGACGGGGCTGAAGTCGTGGTCGTGGGCACCGCCAGCGAGGAGCGTCAGCGGGTCGCCGAATCGATTGCGGCCGAGCGCGGCCTGACGATCATCCCGCCGTACGATGACGACCGGATCATCGCGGGCCAGGGCACGATCGGGCTCGAACTGATGGAGGATCTCGACGACCTCGCCATCGTCCTGGTCCCGATCGGTGGTGGAGGGCTGGCCAGCGGCGTCGCCACGGCCGTCAAGCTGCTGCGGCCGGCCGTGCGGGTGTTCGGCGTGGAGCCCGAACTGGCCGCCGACGCGCGGGATTCGCTGGCTCGTGACGAGATCGTGCGCTGGCCGGCGGAACTCGCCTCACGAACGATCGCCGACGGGACGCGCACGCAGTCGCTGGGCCACCGGACGTTCGCCCATCTTCGGGTTCACCTGGACGGGATCGTGACCGTCTCCGAGGCCGAAATCGCGGCCGGGGTCCGACTGGCGGCCGAACAGGGCAGACTTGTGGTCGAGCCATCGGGCGCGCTGTCGATCGCGGCGATGGCGTTCCACGGCGCGGAGCTCGGGCTCGCACGGGTGGATGGGTCCGTCGTCGCCGTCGTGAGCGGAGGAAACGTAGATCCTGAGCGCTACCGGGAGTACCTCACCGCGGAGATCCCGCCCGAGGCGTAGGGGCACGACGGCTGCCAGGCGATCGTTCCGTATCGCTCGCGACTACGAGCCCGAGATGTCGCCTCGTCTGTCGGCCAGGCGCTCCGCGAGGCGACCCTCGCGGACCCGGATCTGGGCGAGATCAAGATCGGCCTGGCGATCCGAGCGGGCCAGACCGCGTGAGTCGGCGCGCATCCAGCCGGCCACCAGCAGCATGATCGCGGCCAGGAAGATGGCATCGCCCGCGATCCACATGATGCCGGCCGCGAGTTGCTGGTCAGCCAGCGGATCGATCCCGTAGGGCCGCCCGAGGCTGACGTAGTGCGGGTAAAGCACCGCCGGTGCGCCCAGGATCACGAAGGCGAGGAACGTGTTCTGGGTCATCTGCAGGAAGAGGTAGGCGATCCGGACGGGGTGGCCGATTCGCCACGGGGCGGGATCCTGGCCCACCGCGGGCCACCAGAACAGCAGCGCGGTCGACAGGAATAGGGCGTGCTCGACGACGTGGACCAGCGGATCCTCCAACGCGGCGTCGAACAGCCGCGAGAAGTGACTGGCCCACATGACCCCGGCGAACAGGATCCACGCGGTCACCGGGAATGCGATGACGCGCATCACCCGCGAGTGGAGGATCGGCAGGACCCATCGGCGGCGCATCGCGGCGGAACTCAACCGCAGGATCAACGTGATCGGGGCCGCCAGCGCGATCAGCGGTGCGACGACCAGGGCGAGCAGGACGTGCTGGACCATGTGCACGGAGAAGAGGGTCGTGTCGTAGCGCTCGATGCCGGAAAGCAGCGCGATGGCCAGCGCCAGCATGGCCAGCAGGAATGCCACGGAGCGCCCGCGCGGTACGCGGTTCGCCGGGTGAAGCCCATTGATGCGGCGCACGGCCCACAGCCAGGAGCCGACCGAGGCCACGATCGCCAGCGTCGGCACCGGCTCAAAGGTCCAGGCGAGCAGCAGCGAGCCCGCGATCGGGGGCTCCGCCGAAACAGCGCCATGCCCGAGGGCCGGGCTGACGAGTACGGCCAGACCCGTGACCGCCCCGGCGACGGCGCCCAGCCCACCCAGGATCCGCTGGAACAGGTGGATGGAGCGCATGGGCGCCATCGTCGCATGACGGAAGCCGATCGTCGCCCGCCCGGATCAGGGCTGCTGATCAGGGCATGCCCACGAGGACGCGCGAGCGGCTTCCGCTTCCGGGTAGAATGGCCGCGCTTCGGCCCCCGGTCGCGGCAACGTGCTTTGCATCGGTCAAGCGCTCGTCCGTGGGCGGGTGGCCATCGTCGAGGATATTGATGTCGAGTTCCCGCGGGACGCCCCGGATGCCTGGATCTCTCGTCGCGATCGTCGTCATCGTCGTCTTGATCGCGCTCGCGGTGGCGGCTGCGGTGGCGATGGGCTTCGACCTCGTCGTCGAGGCCGGCAAGTTCGCGACCGGGCTCTATCCGCCGATCGCCGTCACCGAACAGGGCGCCCAGATCCGGGAGCTGTACCACATCGTGTTCGTGATCGCCGTGGCGATCTTCCTTGTCGTTGAAGGCCTGATCATCTGGTCCGTCATTCGCTACCGGCGCAAGCCGGGCGACGACATCCTGCCCGTCCAGACTCACGGCAACAACATGGCCGAGGCCGCCTGGACGATCATTCCGACGCTCATCGTGATCTTCCTGTTCATCATCTCGTGGCAGACGCTCAATGCCGTGGACACGGCGGTCGCCAATCCCGAGACGAGGATCCGCGCGGTGGCCGGCCAGTTCCAGTGGCAGTTCGATTACCTTTCCGACGATGGCGGGACGATCCTGTACACCCAGAATCTGGCCACCGGCGAGGACGGCGGCATGGTCGTGCCGGCCGGCCGGACCGTCCAGTTGACGCTGACCAGCCTTGACGTCATTCACGCCTTCTACGTCCCCCAATTCCTGTTCAAGCGGGACGTCGTTCCGGGTCGGGTCAACCAGTTCGACTTCAAGGTGAATGCGGCGGATGCCGGTCAGACGTTCCGCGGCCAATGCGCCGAGCTGTGCGGGGCCGGCCATCGGATCATGCTGTTCGACGTCAAGGCGCTCACGCCGTCCGATTTCGACGCGTGGCTCGCCGGCGCGATTGCCGATTCGAACGCGACCCCTGCACCGGCCCCGAGCGGCGAGGCCGGCCCGACCATCGTGGTGAGCGCGCTGAACGTCGCGTTCGAGCAGGCCGCACTGACAGTCCCGGCCGGGGCGCCGTTCAGGATCGAGTTCGACAACAAGGACGCCGCCGTCCCGCACAACGTCGCGATCCACAAGGAGTCGGCTGCCGACGAAGCCGTCTTCAAGGGCGACATCTTCAACGGCCCGGCCAGACAGACCTACGACGTGCCCGCACTCGATGCCGGCGCCTATGTGTTCGTCTGCACTGTCCATCCGACCATGACCGGCACCTTGACGGTCGAGTAAGGAGTCCAGATGGCGACGACCGCGCTGACGCCTGCTGCCTCCGCGTACCGGAGCGGGCTGTACGCCTGGCTGACGACGACTGACCACAAGAAGATCGGGATCATGTACCTGATCAACTCATTCGTCTTCTTCTTTGTCGGCGGCGTCCTGGCGATGCTGGTCCGGCTGGAGCTCGCGATCCCGGGGCTCCAGTTCGTGACGGACGCGGCCTACAACGAACTCTTCTCCATGCACGCCACGTTCATGATCTTCGTGTTCATCATCCCCATCCTGGCGGGCTTCGCCAATTACGTGGTGCCGCTCCAGCTGGGGGCTCCGGACATGGCCTTCCCGCGCATCAACGCGCTGTCCTTCTGGATGTTGCCGCTGGCCGGGATCCTGCTGTTGCTCGGCTTCGTCACCGGCGGGTCGGCCGCGGCCGGCTGGACCAGCTACCCACCACTCTCCCTGGACCGGCCGCTCGCGTCGACCGGCACCGGGCAGGATCTCTGGATCGTGGCGCTCGTGCTGATCGGCACCAGTTCCATCCTCGGCGCGATCAACTTCCTGGTCACCATTTTCAAGATGCGGGCGCCCGGGCTGACCCTGTTCCGGATGACCATCCTGACGTGGACCGTCCTGGTGACCTCGGTTCTGGTCCTGATGGCGACCCCGGTCATCACCAGCGCGCTGATCATGCTGTTCATCGATCGGAACTACGGGGGTTCGTTCTTCGATCCCGCGGTCGGCGGTGACGCGATCCTCTACCAGAATGTCTTCTGGTTCTACTCGCACCCTGCGGTCTACGTGATGATCCTGCCGGCGATGGGCATGATCAGCGAGATCCTGCCGGTCTTCAGCCGCAAGCCCCTGTTCGGATACAAGGCGTTCGTGTTCGCCACGGCGGGGATCGGTGCGCTGGGCTTCTCCGTCTGGGCTCACCACATGTTCACGACCGGCGCGGTCTACCTGCCGTTCTTCAGCTTCATGACGTTCCTGATCGCGATCCCGACTGGGGTCAAGATGTTCAACTGGATCTTTACCCTGTGGCGCGGCAAGCTGACCCTGGCGACCCCGCTCCTGTTCGCCCTCGGCTTCCTCAGCATGTTCCTGATCGGCGGAATCAACGGCGCCTTCAGTGCAGCTGTTCCGGTGGATTTCGCCTTGCACGACACGTACTGGGTGGTCTCCCATCTCCATTACGTATTGTTCGGCGGCTCAGTCTTCGGAGTGATGGCCGGGCTCTACTTCTACTTTCCGAAGATGACCGGGCGGATGCTCAACGAGACCGTCGGCAAGGTCCAGTTCGTGCTGATGTTCATCGGGTTCAACCTGACCTTCTTCCCGATGCATGAACTCGGGCTCGCCGGGATGCCCCGGCGAATCGCCGACTACGCGTCGGCGGCCGGCTGGAATGACCTGAACCTGCTTGCCACGGTCGGCGGCTTCACGATCGCGGCCAGCATGCTGCCGTTGCTGTGGAACGTGTTCGTTTCGCTGCGCAGCGGCCCACTGGCAGGTGACGACCCGTGGGAGGGCAACACCCTGGAATGGGCGACCAGTTCGCCGCCGCCGCCCTACAACTTCGATCACCTCCCGGAGATCCGCTCGGAGCGACCGCTCTTCGATCTTCGTCACGGCCGACCGGCCGACCACTGAGCACCGAGCCCATGACCGCCGACAGTCACGCCCTGGTCCCCGCCGAACACGGCCCGGTGGCCGAACACGGCCCGCTGGCCGGAGGCGGCCACGACAGCCGCGGCGGGATCAGCAACCCGGTCCTGGGGATGCTGCTGTTCATCACCTCAGAGGTGATGTTCTTTGGCGGGCTGTTCGCGGCCTACTTCAGCGTCCGGGCGCACGCCCCCCAGTGGCCACCGGAGGAGTTCCATGAGACGCTCCAGATCCTGCCGGTGGTTGGCCCGGCGACCATTTTGCTGATCCTGAGTTCGTTCACGTGCCAGTTCGCGGTCTGGGGCATCGCCCGCGACGACCGAACCGCATTCCTGCGAAACATGACCGTGACGGTGATCCTGGGGACCATCTTCCTGATCATGCAGGCCATCGATTACGCAACGCTTGGCGCAGAGGGGCTGACGCTTTCGGCCGGCACATTCGGGACGACCTATTACACGCTGACGGGCTTCCACGGGGCGCACGTCCTGGGCGGTGTGATCATGCTGTCCGTGGTGCTCTACCGCGGTATGGCCGGCCAGTTCTCGGCACGTCACCATGACGCGGTCGAAGGAGCCTCGCTCTACTGGCACTTCGTCGACGTCGTCTGGATCCTGCTCTTTTCGCTGCTCTACTTGCTCCCCGGCAAATAGGAGGCCTGCCATGCCGTCGTTTCGACGCCCGCGCAACGCCGCCTCCATGGGGACTCTGTTCCTGGTGATCGGGGTGATCTTCTTTGCCATCCCGTACTACGGCGGCTGGCACGTTGACTATGCCGGGACGACGATGCTGCTGTTCCTCGGCGTGGCAATGGCGATGATGATCTACGTGCTCGTCGCCGGGTCCTCCGGGGAGTGACCCCGATCGCTCGCCGGCGCGCGGCGTGATCCGGTCGAGCCATGCTTGAGCAACTCTGGAAGGGCTTCCTCGACCTGACCGCGCAGTTCGTCCTGCCCGATTGGGGCGTCGTCATCGGGATGTTGCCGGTCGTGATCGTGCTCCCGGTGGCGCTCGTCCTGCTGCTGACGTTCCGTCGCCTGCTGGGCGCACCGCCGGCCCGGCGCGGGGTCCAGCGGGTGGAACCGGTGACGCCGGCCGGCATCCACATGCCGGGCCCATCCCTCGCACCGATCCTCGCGGCCGTCGGGGTCTTCCTGCTGTTCCTTGGACTGGTGTTTGGCGGCGTGACTCTCGCGCTCGGCGGCATTGCCCTGACCCTGACGTTGCTTTACTGGTTGGCTGAAGGCCTCCACCTGTACGACCGGGACGTCGCCCCGACGCGCACGATCCTGCCGGCGCGGGTGGACACGGGACCTCCGCCGGGTGTCCACGTGCCGGGTCCCTCGTTTCGCCCGTTGCTGGCTGCGCTCGGCATGGCCCTGCTGTTCGTCGGCCTGGTGTTTGGTGGCTGGCTGCTGCCCGTGGGCCTCATCGCCCTGGTCGCCGGCCTGTTTGGGTGGCTATCGGACGCCCGCGGCGAGTATGTCAAGACGGTCGAGGCCGACCGGACCGGCCACCTGGAGAACCTGCCTGAGCCGCGGACGCCGACCGGGCTACTCGCCGCGCTTGCCGTGCTGGTGGTCGTGGCCGTGATCGGGCAATCAGGCATCCTCGGGTCCGGTTCGGCCAACGGCGGGACACCGGGCGCCTCGCCGGATGCCGGCGGTTCGGCGGGGCCGTCGGCATCCGGAGAACCGACCAGCCCGCCTGACGCTGGTCCCGCCGCCGATGTGACGGTCGAGGCGCTCGGGATCGCCTTCGTGCAGACCTCGTGGACGGGTCCGGCGGACCGGCCCTTTACCATCGCGTTTGTCAACTCGGATGCCGGGACGCCGCACAACATCGAGCTCCGGGATGCGACCAGCGCGGGGATCTGGAAGGGCGAGATCTTCAACGGTATCGAGACGCGGGTTTATGACGTTCCCGCCCTGCCGGCCGGCGAGTACCCGTTCATCTGTTCCGTTCACCCGAACATGATCGGGACCGCCACGCTGCAGTAGCCGGGGCCTCCACCATGCCGCGTCGGCCCATCCTGCTCGCGCTGCTGGTTGCAGTGCTGACGACGCTCGGGGTGCTGCTTTTCGCGCAGTCGGGTGGCGTTCCTGGCGAGGCCGAGGCGAGAGCGGAAGTCGGAGCCCCGGCGCCCCCGATCGTGGGGACCACGCTCGGGGGCACGGGCTTTGACCTGGCCGAGCTGCGCGGACGTCCGGTGATCGTCAACTTCTGGGGGCCATCGTGCGTCCCGTGCCGCGATGAGTTCCCCCTGCTGGCGGCAAAACTTGCCGAGCACGCATCCGATGGACTGGCGATCGTCGGCGTCCTGACCGACGATCCGCCCGGGCCAGCCCGCGAGTTCGAGGCGGAATACGGGGGTGGCTGGCCCACCGTCATCGACCCGGACAAGGCGCTGAAAGTTGCGTACCGCGTCGCAGCACGGCCACAGACCTACTTCATCGACCGTTCAGGCGTGCTTCGCAAGATCCAGATCGGCGAGCTGACCGACGCCGACTTCGAGCGCCAGTACGCCCTGATCGCCCCGTGACGTTGGTGCCCTCGATCCTCGTTCAGGGCCTGACCAAGCGCTACGGCAATCGGGCGGTCCTCGACGGGGTATCGATGACCGTGGCGGCTGGACAACTGGTCGCGCTGTTGGGCCCCAATGGCGCGGGCAAGACCACCACGGTGGAGATCGTCGAGGGCTATCGGCGCGCGGACGGCGGGACTGTCAGGGTCCTTGGGTCGGACCCGGCGACGGGCGGACCCCGGCTGCGGGCTCGAGTTGGCCTGATGCTCCAGGGCGGCGGCATCGATTCGCGCGCCCAACCACGCGAAACCCTGGTCCAGTACGGCCGATTTCATGCCGACCCGCGCGATCCCGACGAACTGCTCGACCTCGTCGGGTTGCGCTCGGTGGCGCGGTCGCGCTATCGGCGGCTCTCGGGTGGCGAGCGCCAGCGGCTGGGTCTCGCGCTCGCGCTGGTGGGGCGGCCGGAGGTTCTCGTTCTCGACGAGCCCACGTCGGGCATGGACCCGGAGGCTCGCGCGGCGACCCGTGCAATCGTGGCCGAGCTGCGCGCCGCTGGCGTCGCGATCCTGCTGACCAGCCATGATCTGGGTGACGTGGAGCGGATGGCGGATCGTGTCTGCATCCTGGATCGCGGTCGGATCGTGGCGTCGGGGTCGCAAGCGGAGCTGGCGGCCGGGGCCCAGCCGCGCCTCCGTGTTCGGCTCGATCGTCCGCTCCAGCCCGACCAGCTGGCAGCACTTGGTCCAATGCTGTCGGCGGCGCGGCCAGGTTCGAATCTCGTCGCCGAGCCGGACGCAGGCCGCTACCGGGTCGACGGTGTGGCTCCGGAAGGCGGCCTGATCGCCGCCCTGGCCGAATGGTGTGCCCGCAACGATCGCTTGATCGTGGAGTTGCGCGCGGCGGGCGGCACGCTGGAAGAGGCCTACCTGGGGCTCGTGGGCGGCGCGGCCGGAGACCCGGTTGCCGGATCGACCACTGATTGGGCCCGCGAACCGGGCAGACCCTCGTGAGCCGGCCCGCTTCGCCGGTTGCGGCGATCCTCGCGCAAACCGCCATGGAGCTGCGGCTGACTGCCCGGCGTGGTGAAAACGTGCTCGTCACCGTCGTCCTTCCGGCGGTCGTGCTCATCTTTTTCGCCTCGGCCGGGGTGGTCCCCACCTCGGCTGGCCGACCGGTTGACTTTCTGCTCCCGGGATCGATGGCGCTCGCCGTCATCGCCACCAGCCTGGTCAACCTGGGCATCTCGACCGCATACGAGCGCCATTACGGAGTCCTGAAACGGCTCGGCGGCTCACCGTTGACCCGATCCGGCCTGCTCGCCGCCAAGATCGTTAGCGTCCTCGCCATCGAATTCGGGCAGGTGGCGCTGCTCGTCGCGATTGCCACGCTCGTCCTCGGGTGGGTCCCCGCGCCGGGCTCGAACCCTTTGCTTCTCGTCGCAATCCTGGTCCTGGGCACCTTCGCCTTCGCCGGGCTGGGTCTCCTGCTGGCTGGCGCCCTGCGTGCCGAGGCGACTCTCGCGCTGGCCAACGCCACCTTCGTCGCCGCGCTGCTCCTCGGCGGGATCATCCTGCCGCTCGACCACCTGCCGGAGCCGCTGGTCGGCGTCGCCGGCCTACTTCCCGGGGCGGCTCTCTCGGACGGCTTGCGTGCAGCCCTGGGCTCGGGCGCCGACCCACTCGGGCCTGTCGCCATCCTTGTCACGTGGGGTCTCACCGCGGTGATGGCCGCTGCCCGAACCTTTCGCTGGGAGTAGCTCGAACGCGGTCGCACCTGAGACGCCCGGCGGACGCCACTCGTCAGTGCGAGTCACGCGACGGGAAGTTTGAGAAGGCGCCGCACCAGCGAGCCTCCTGCCGGGATCCTGTCAAATGTGCACCGGGTGCACCTTGGGCGGTGCTGGACGGCTCCGACGGGTCATCGAGCTCATGAATCCCTCATCGGCCACGCTCAGCGGCGCCGTATCGGGTCCCGAATGGGGTCGCGACGTCCACCCAGTCAAGCTCAAGGTGCGCCCCATGCACTCGTGGCATGAAAAGGCCGAGTCCGAAGATGGGCGTGGCGGGCGTGGCGGGCGTGGCGGGCGTTGGCCGGCGTTGGC
>CAYRTS010000010.1:63138-66914 GCA_964427285.1 uncultured Anaerolineaceae bacterium | reverse complement strand
ACAACCACATCGACAAGCACGCGTTCAAGGTCCCGTTCGTGTGCGGCTGCCGGAATCTCGGCGAGGCGCTGCGGCGGATCAACGAAGGCGCGGCGATGATGCGGACCAAGGGTGAGGCCGGGACCGGCAACGTCGTCGAGGCTGTCCGCCAGCTCCGGGACGTGCTCGCCGAGATCCGCCGCCTCCAGCATATGCGCGAGGACGAGCTGTTTGTCGCGGCCAAGGAACTCGGCGCGCCGTATGACCTGGTCAGGGGGGTTGCCGTCAACGGCAAGCTGCCGGTCGTTAATTTCGTGGCCGGCGGGATCAGCACCCCGGCCGATGCGGCGCTCGTGATGCAGCTTGGCGCGGAGGGCGTCTTCGTGGGCTCGGGCATCTTCAAGTCAGAGGACCCGGCGCGGATGGCCAACGCCATCGTCCAGGCCACCACGTTCTTTGACGACCCAAAGAAGCTGGCCGAGGTCTCGAAGGGACTTGGAGCGCCCATGCGCGGCATCGCGCTCGAGGAGATCCCGGAGAAGGAGCGGCTCGCCGTTCGCGGCTGGTAGGGCGACCCACCACCTCGGCGCGCGATCAACCGTTTTCATGAAGATCGGCGTTCTGGCCCTCCAGGGGGCATTCCGCGAGCATCTCGATACGCTCCGCGCGATCGGCGTCGAGGGCGTTCGTGTGCGCGAGCCGGCTGACCTCGAGGGTGTCGACGCGCTCATCCTGCCTGGCGGCGAGAGCACGACCATGCGCCAGCTGATCGAGCGCTGGGGGCTCCGCGATCCGATCCTGCGGATGGCCGAACGGGGCGCACCCATCTTCGGGACGTGTGCCGGGATGATCGTGCTGGCGCGTGAGATCGCCGGTGGCGAGGAGCCCATCCTGCCGTTGCTCGACGTCACGGTGGAGCGCAACGCGTTCGGACGCCAGCTGGATTCATTCGAAACTGACGTCCCGGTCTCGATCCTTGGCGACCGACCGGTCCATGCCGTGTTCATCCGGGCACCGATCATCGAGCGGGCGGGTCCCGACGTTGACGTCCTGGCCAGGCTCGACGACGGACGGATCGTCGCCGTCCGGGAGCGAAACATCCTGGCCACCGCGTTCCATCCGGAACTCGCCGGGGAGACACGCTTCCATCGGTTGATGGCGACGATGGCGTCCGAGCACGCGGATCCCGGTGAGGGCTCAGGTCGTCGCCCACACCCGACCCGGCGCGGAGCCAACCGATGAGCGCATTGCGTGCCCCAAAAGGGGGAGGCAAGGTTCGACCAGCCCGTCTGACCGATCTGGCTGCCCTTGGGGAGCTCTCCAGGCGCTGCCAGTCGGACGTGGCCGACACAAGGTCGCTCGGCCTGCCCGTATATGGGCCCCCGATCGGCGTGTTCAGCCTGTTTCGGCTGCCGCTTGGCGCGTTTCGGCCAAACGATCTGCTCTACGTGTACGAAGAGGGGGGCCACATCGCCGGTCTCGTCAGGGTGGAGCGCGAAACCAGCCGGGACGAGTGGACGATCGTCGAACTGGACGCGGTCGGGATGGCCAACGCGGGCGACATTCGCTACCGCCTGGTCCAATTGCTGCTGCGCGAGGGTGCAAAGCGGGGAGCCGCGCGGTTCCACGTGGCGTGCGCCGACGCGGATGACAATGTCGAGTTGCTGATGCAGGCCGGCTTCATTCGCTACGGCGAAGAGCACATTCTCGTTCGGCCGGACGACCGGCCGTTGCCGGACCCGTGGACGGAGATGCGGGCCATGGCCGCGGGGATCCGCGCGACTACGCCACTCGATGCCCTTGCCCTCGCCCGGCTGTACGCGCAGGCCACGCCGCAGCCGGTGGCCCGCCTGGAGGCCTTCCGGCTTGGCGACTGGGAGCGGCCGGGCGCGCACGCTCGTGTTCCGAGGTCCAGTCTCACGCCGATCCTGCGCTTCGCTGAGACCGAGGGATTCGTGCAGGCGCCGGTAGGCTCGGCCGGGGGCGGCAACCGAGGTGGCGAGCGCGCCGGTAACCGAGGCGGCGAGCGCGCCAGCAATCGCGGCGGCGAGCGCGCCCGCGACATCGATCCGACCACGCTCGACGCGTATGTCCAGGTCGGTGTGGCCAGGGAGGACCAGCCGCACTATCTCAAGGTGATCGCCCGTCCCGGGTTCGACGTGTCCGAGTTGGTCGATTTCGGTCTTGGCATCATCGCCACCCGAACGGCCAAGGGCGGAGACCACCGCCGCGAACGCGGAGTCATTGCTCCCGTGCGGACCTACGAATCCCCGATCGACCGCAGAATGGAGGAGGCTGGCTTCGATTCGGTGGCCAGCGTCATCCTGCTGATGAAGGAAACGCTCATCCGTGTCGCCGAGCCGGCGCTCGTGCCGGCGGGCGTGCGCTAGTCAACGGGCGAGCGGAGGACCAAGTGGGCAGCCAGGACCGCCAGGGCAGCACAGAGCGTCACGGCGAATCGATCGATGATCTCGACGCGCTCCTGTCCGCCCTGCCCCCCGAAATCGTCGATGCGGTCCACGCGCTGCCGGATCGCATGTCGCTGATCGAGGTGGTGATGGACCTCGGCCGTCGGCCGGAGGCGCGCTTTCCGGACTCGGAGGTGGGGCTCCTGGACCGCGAGATCGTCGAGGCGGATCTTGACTTTGTGGTCGAGCATATCGGCAGCTTTGGCGACGACAACCGGGCCGGCATCGAGCGCACGCTCCACCGGATCAGCGCGATCCGCAATCGGGCCGGCAAGGTCGTCGGGCTCACCTGCCGGATCGGCCGGGCGGTCTACGGCACGATCGAGATCATCGACGACTTCGTCGAGAGCGGAAAGTCGATCCTGATCCTGGGCCGCCCGGGGATCGGCAAGACCACGATGCTGCGCGAGGCCGCACGCGTCCTCGCCGACGACATGGGCAAACGCGTCGTGGTCGTGGATACGTCCAACGAGATTGCCGGCGACGGCGACATCCCGCACCCGGCGATCGGCAAGGCGCGGCGAATGCAGGTCCGGACGCCGTCCCTCCAGCACGAGGTGATGATCGAGGCGGTCGAGAACCACATGCCGCAGGTCATCGTCATCGACGAGATCGGGACGGAGCTTGAGGCTGCCGCCGCCCGGACCATCGCCGAGCGCGGCGTCCAGCTCATTGGAACCGCCCACGGCAACAACCTGGACAACCTCATGCTGAACCCGACTCTGTCCGACCTGATCGGCGGGATCCAGAGCGTGACTCTGGGCGACGATGAGGCGCGCCGGCGACGAACCCAGAAGAGCGTCCTGGAGCGCAAGGCCCCGCCCACGTTCGACGTGATCGTCGAAATCCAGGACCGCGAGCGCGTGGCCGTGCACGCCGATGTCGCGGACACCATTGACGCGTTGTTGCGTGGCGATCCGGTCGCCCCGGAGCTGCGCTGGCGTGACGAAGAGGGCGTGCATCGGTCGCAGGGCCGGCCGCGGCCATCGCCTCGTGAGCAGCTGGGGGCGGAACGGTTTGCTGGGCTGGTGGGAGCAGGCTCGCCGTGGCGGATGGAACCGGGCTGGCGCGGCGAGGGCTCATATCGCACCGGCGGGTATCGCGAAGCGGAACGGGCTCCGGGGTTTCGGCCTGGCTACCGGCCGGGGGCGACCGGCGGCTGGCGACAGTCCCGCGGCGGCTCCGGGCGTGAGTCTGGGACACGCGGTCCAGTCTCGGAGGGTGGCGGGGCCGGGACACTCCCGGGTGAGCGGTTCTCGGAGCCGCCGACCCCGGGGCGTGGCGGCGCACGCGGGGCCGCGCGGGCCGCGACCCGGGGCGTGGCGCGGG
>CAYRTS010000010.1:38606-63038 GCA_964427285.1 uncultured Anaerolineaceae bacterium | reverse complement strand
CCGAGGCCCCCTTCGTCGCGGGCGACATCGCGGACCGCGGCCCGCTGGAGCGCGGAGCCGGCGCCGTCCCGACCGCCGCGGAGACGCGAGCTCGCGAGGCGCGCGAACTCGAACGCCAGAAGGCCTGGCGCGATCAGGCCAGCCGGGCGCTGCAGACGCTCAAGGCGGACGAGGGCACGGCGCCGGTTAACGCAGATGACCTGGACGAGGACGACGACCTGGACCGGCTGCCCCTGGGGACCGACGAAGGCCCCGATGGACGGACCGTCCTGGTGCCGGGTGGCTCGCCGCTGCCCACCTTGCGGGTGCTGCCCCAGGGGATCAGTCGCAAGCGCCTGGAGCAGGCGATCGGGGACCTCCAGTTGCCGGTCGTGATCGCCCGCGACGTGGACGAGGCGGACGTGGTCATGACCCTGCGCAACGAGTACAAGCAGAAGACGCCGCAGCTGCGCGACGCCGAAGATCGGGCCTTGCCGATCTATGTCCTCAAGAGCAACACGATCCTGCAGATGCAGTCGAGCCTGACGTCCATCTTCTCTCTCGAGATCGATCCGCGCGAGGCCGCCATGCGCGAGACCGAGAACGCCATCGAGGCCGTGTTGTCGTCATCCGAGGCGGTCGAACTGTCGCCGCAGAATGCCTACATCCGTCGTCTCCAGCACCAGCTCGCCGAGCGGGCGAACCTGGTGTCGCGGTCGCGCGGCCGCGAGCCGTACCGCCGGGTCCGCCTTTACCCGGACGCCGCACGCTCCGCCTGGCGCTGACCGGCTGAGCCCGCCCCGGCCCACCGGCCGCTGACCGGCTGAGCCCGCCCTGCCCACCGGCCGCTGACCAGCTGAGCCCGCCCTGCCCACCGGCCGCTGACCAGCTGAGCCCACCGAGCCCCACTGGACGACGGAGCCCACTCGTCCCGGACGAGGCCACTGGGCCCGTGCTCGTGTGAGGCGCAATTTCGGCACAGTCGAGCGTGTACGCCTTCGAATTCCTGCGGAAGTTGCACGAGTTCGACCCTGATCAAGCGGTCCTCTCGCCAAACCGCGCCTGACAGAAGCATCGGACGGTAGACAGCAGTCGCCCGAAGAGTCGCCGGTGTATCTCTTGACACCCGCCCCGGCAAGGGCGTATATATCGACCATCGCTATATCGACGGTCGTAAGAGCTGGAGTCCCGATGGAACGCAAGATCCCCGAGTTCGGGTGGTTCGCCGAGCCGTCGCTGCTCATCCTGGCCAGCCTGCGCGATGGTCCGGGAGCCTGGTTACTGGAGCCTTTGCGAGCGAGTCGCCTGCAACGCCTCGCCACTTGGGGCAAGAGCTGAGAGAGGGACGGATCCGATGGCAACATTCGACATTCACACGGATCGATCGACAGTCGGCAACTTGTTGCCCCGCGTCGTGGCGATCGTTGGCGGCGTCGGATTCGTCGCGCTCGGGGTGTGGGCGATGGTCGATCCCCAGTCATTCTTCGAGGCACTTGCGAGATTCGAGCCGTACAACCAGCACTTCCTGCAGGACATCGGCGCCTTCCAGGTCGGGCTCGGAGTGGTCCTCCTCCTCGCGGGCCTGTCCGTCCGACCTGATGGCCTGACAGTTGCACTCGTTGGCGTTGGTACGGCTGCAGCGCTTCACGCTATCTCCCACATCGTCGGCCGTGATCTCGGCGGAACTCCAGAGCGGGATATCCCCGCCTTTGCCGCCATGGCGATCTTGCTTCTCGTTGCAGGCGGCTTGCGCTGGCGCCACGTTCGCCGCGCGGCCCGCTGATGGCGGCCCTCCGAGGAAGCGTCCGGAATCGTTATCCCTTGACGCTTGCCCCGCAAGGGCGTATATATCGACCATCGATATATCGCCTGTCGTAAGAGCTGGAGTCCCGATGGAACGCAAGATCCCTGGATTTGGACGGTTCGCCGAGCCGTCGCTGCTCATCCTGGTCAGTCTTAGTGACGGCCCGAAACACGGCTACGCGATGATGGGGGACATCGAGGCGGGCACGGGCCGACCGATGGGTGCCGGCACCCTCTATGCGGCGCTCACCCGGCTCGAGGAGCAGGGCCTCATCGAGCCGCTGGCACCGGTCGATCGCCGCCGGCCGTACAAGCTCACCGCGGTGGGCGCCTCCAACCTCGCCGAGCAGCTCCGTGGTCTGTCTGCATTCGCGAAGCAGGGTCTCCAGCAACTCGGCGAGCCCCAGCCATGAACCTGCGGCCGCTGCTGGTCCGCTGCTATCCAGCCCGCTGGCGGGCCCGCTACGGCGACGAGTTCGAGGCCATCCTCGAGGAACGTCCGCTGGGCCCGTTCGACGTGGCCGACATCCTCCTTGGCGCCTTCGATGCCCAGCTTCGGCTGCGCAACGTGGGAGGCGCGGACATCGCACCCGGAAGGAGTTTCTCCATGTCCCTTCGCATCGGCGGCTTCGCCGCCATCATCGGCGCACCGCTCTGGACAGGTGGATGGGTCATCGCCAATGGCACCTTCGGCACCGTCGATTTGAGAACAGCGGCCGTCCTTCTGGTCGCGGGATCGCTTGCACTGCTCGTGGCGCTCACCGGCCTGAGCGCCTTTCAGGCTCGCCTTCAGCCCGTCCTGACCTGGGTGGCATTTGCGCTCCCAGCGGTCGGCACGATCGCAATGATGGTCGGCGCCTTCGGCGTCGCTCAGGGCGATGAGGACGCGGACGCATTCTTCTTTGGGCTTCTGACCTTCTACATTGGCTCGTTGCTGTTCGCGATCGTCACGTATCTGGCGAGGGTCCTGTCGCGCTCAGGGGCATTGGTTCTGGGTGTTGGAACGGTGCTCGCGTTCGTCGCGGGTAGTGGCAACGACATGCTCGTCCTTGCAGCGTTGATCTGCTTCACGCTGGGCTGGTTCGCGCTGGGGGTCCAGGCGATCCGTCTCGATCGTCCGGCGGCCGCAGCGCGACCGGCCTGACCCATGAACGGCGAGCAATGACGCACGCGCTTGGGCCATCGCCTTCATCGGCAAGCCGGATCCTGGGTCTGATCGGGATCCTGGGCGGAGGCGTCCTCCTCGCGGCGTTCGTCATGGACATCGCGCCCGACCTCAACAATGTCCGACTGATCCTGTTCAACCTCGGTGCGATCGCTGTCGTCGTCGCCGTGCATCGCAACCAGGTGAGTACGTCGCCGACGCTGGCCACCGTGGTCGCCAGCGCTACAGTGCTCGCCAACGCGTGCTATCTGTCGATGGTCGTCCTCGCAATCGGCCGCCCGAGTCCGTTCGCCGGCGACTTCGGACGCGTCTTCTTCTACGCGGCCGTCGCCCTGTGGCTGGCAGATGCCGCCTTTGGGGTCGCGACGATCCGGCTCGGAGTCCTCACGCGTTGGGGCGCCCTCGCTCTCGCCATTGGTTCGATATTCGCGTTCACTGGGATCGACCGCCTCGGACTGACGTCGCCAGAGAACCCGACGCTGTTCGGCCCCCTATCCCTGATCGGAATCGCGCTCAACGGACTTGGCTGGATCCTCCTCGGACTCGATGTCGCCACGCGAGGGAGCACGGCGGCCGCGCGGCCGCATCAGCACGAGCACTAGCCAGGAGGATGCTGGCCGCAGGAGGTGCGCGGGGATGAACGACCGTCGATCGTTCTTCCGCCAGCCTTACCCGCGCGACGAGCGCGCACAGGCGTACGCGGTGATCAGCGGGCTGCTGTGAGGCCGGATCGCCCCCTCGTCGTCAGCGGAGTTCGTGCCGAAGCGCCGACTTGGCGGCGTGGAAGCCGCTCATCCCGTGGACGCCGCCGCCCGGAGGCGTCGATGACGAGCACAGATAGAGCCCGGGCCCGGCGTGGTACGGGTCCAGACTGACCGTCGGGCGAAAGAGGAGCTGGCGGACGTCCTCCATCCCGGCGTTGATGTCACCGCCGATGTAGTTCGCGTTATGCGCCTCCATCTGGGCGGGCGACCGGGTCGAGCGCGCGAGGATCCGGTCGCGGAAGCCCGGCGCGAAGCGCTCGACCTGCGCCTCGATGCGGTCGGTCATGTCCACGTCCGACCCGGATGGCACGTGGCAGTACGCCCATGCCGTGGTCTTGCCGGCCGGTGCTCGCGACGGGTCCCACGGGTCGTACTGGACGAACAGGACGAACGGGCGTTCGGCATGGCGGCCCGCGTTCGCATCCGATTCCGACCGCACGATCTCCTCCAACGTGCCGGCGACATGGACGGTGGCGGCGCGGCGGGCGCCATCCGCGGTCCATGGGACTGGACCATCCAGGGCCCAGTCCACCTTGAAGACACCCGGACCGTAGCGAAACGCCTCGTACCGGCGGCGTGTACGGGCTGGCAGTCGGTCGCCGGCGATCGCGACGGCCGCGCGCGGGGTCGTATCCATCAGGACGGCCCGCGCCGCCGGAAGTGAGGAGATGTCGTCCACGCGATGATCCACAACGATCTCGCCGCCCAGCGAGCGGATCTCCGCCGCGAGCGCGTCGGTCAGGGCCGCCGTGCCCCCCCGGATGAACGGCCAACCAACGGCATGCGCGTATAACCCGAGAACCAACCCGAACGACGCCGTCAGCGGGCGTCCGATGGGCACCATCGAATGGGCCGCCAGCCCACCAAACAGCGCCCGAGCCCCCTCATCGCGGAACGTGCTTCGGGCCAGACCCTCCGCGGAGCGAAGCCCCGACAAGCCGAAACGGGCGAGGGCAAGGGGGTGTCTCGGGAGGTGCGCTACCGGCCGCAGCAACTCCCCGGACAGTTCCGCCGCGTCTTGTGAGAGCGGCGTGAACAGACGCTGCCACGCCCTGCCGTCACCGGCGCGACCGTCTGCGTCGATACTGGCCGCCGTGGCCTGGAACGAGCGCTCGAGCACCACGGCGCGCCCGCCGTCCAGGGGGTGCGCAACAGGCGCATCGGGATACACGAGCTCGACCCCGTGCGCGGCCAGATCCACGGATTGAAAGAACGGCGACGCGACACTCAGCGGCAGGATTGTCGAGCAGACGTCGTGGCGGAACCCGGGGAGCGTCAACTCCTGGGTCCTGGTTCCGCCACCGATCGTCGGCGCCGCCTCGTACACCCGGACCGAGCGACCGGCCCGGGCCAGCGTGAGCGCAGCAGCCAGGCCGTTGGGCCCGGAGCCGACGACGATGGCGTCCAGCGCGGGGCCGCTCATCGACGAAGACTGGGTCGACGCGACGAGCGATAGGCTCCGGATGCAGGATCAACCACGCCGGCGGAGGTAGCGTAGCGGCGTCGCCGCAGCATGGATCGCACCGCGAATCCCCGCGTTGTAGCGGACGTTGCCGGCATGGCGCCACTGGCGCCGACGATCAACACACACGATCTCGGTCTCGACTTCAGCGTCTGGCGAGCCGAACCGGCCCGCCACGTTCGCGAGCGTCGCCTGCCAGAACCGGTTATTGGCGCTGGAACCGCCGAACATGAGCCCGATCTCGAACAGCGGGTCGCTCGCGCGTTCAAGGGCCTGGGCCTGGACAACAACGGTGCCGTCCGCCGTCCGCGACGCGCTGAAGGTGATCCATGCCGCGAGCATGTGGCCCTCCGGTGTCATCAGGGTGAAGGCCTCGTCATCGGCATACATGACGAGGACGCCCGTGTGGAGCTTGACCGGCCCGGCGGCGGTGACCGACAGCAGTGCCACCTCTCCGGGACGGATCCCGGCCAGAGGGGCGTAGAAGGTGTTGCCCTTTGGCCAGAAGGCCGGGAACTCGGCCTTCCAGGTGGCCACGATCTGCTCTGGGGTCAGGTCCGTGCCGGCCGGCAGGCGAACGCGGAACGTCTTCTGCCACATCTGCCCGAAGCCCTGGAGTGGTCCGGCGGCGCGACGGCCGGTGACGGTCGCGGCGACGCCACCGGCGGACGGGTCCGATACGGCGAGGCGGTCGACCGGTCTGGCCCAGCTGTCGGCGTCGGTTCGACGGGTGGTGGTCTCGGCGGTCGTCTCGGTCGGTTTGGTGGTCATCTCTCGGTTCCTCTCGCTGCGGGTGACTCCCATCCTGCCCGCCGCCCGTTCGCGAAACGTTACGACCCGTTCGATGCATCTCGTGACGGAGCCGTTGCGGGGCGCGCGGATACTCGGGAGGTTGGGTTTCGCGGATCCTGAACACCGCGACCGAGTAAGGAGTGATGACATGGCTGCTGTTCGTGGTGCGCCGTCGTGGGCCGTCGCTGCGCGCGACCTGTTTCTCGTCGCGATGTCCGTATTCGTGCTCAACATCGGGATCGGCATTCTCAACGGGGCCGACGCCGTGGAATTCGACCGCAACCAGCTGCTGACCCACGTCCACGCGGGGACGATCGGCTGGATGACCCTCACGATCGTCGCGTCGTCGTTCCTCCTGTTCCGGGCCGCCGACCGGCGGCTGATGCTCGCTCTGGCGATCCTCGTCCCGATCTACGTCGCGGCCTTCTACACGGGCTCGTTCCCCGCGCGTGCCGCCGGCGGGACGCTGCTGCTGGTCGCCATCGCCTGGCTGCTGGTCTGGGTCTGGCGGCAGTTCCTCGCCGGCGAGCGCTCGCTGCCGCGCCTCGCGTTCGTTCTTGGGCTGACCTCGTTCGGCTACGGCGCGGTCATCGGTGTGCTGCTCCAGATCCAGTTCGCGCTCGGGTTGGCGATCCTGTCTGGCGACGCGATCGGCGCCCACGCCTCGGCGATGACGTTCGGCTACCTCGTGCTGGTCGCTTTCGGGCTCATCGAGTGGCGCATCCTCGACACCCGCGGCCTGCCCCGGGCCGGGCTCGTCCAGGTTCTCGCGCTCTTCGTCGGCGGCCTCGTCATCTCGATCGGCCTCCTTGTCGGCGCGGCACAGGCAGCCGGCGGGATCTACCTCCTCACCCAGCTCGTGGCGGTCGTCCTGTTCGTCGTCCGGATCTGGCCTCGGTCCCTGCGGGTTGCCTGGCTGGACGCCAACCCGGTGCGCCATGTCGGCGCGGCATCCGTGTGGGTCGTCGGCGCGCTCATCCTGTTCATGTACCTCGTCTTCACGTTCATCGCGGCCGCGAACCCGGACCCCGCCGCCCTCCCGCTCAATGTCCTCTTCGCGAGCGACCACGCGGTCTACATCGGGGTGATCACGAACATCATGCTCGGCCTGCTCAGCCTGCTGGTCCTGGACGAGGCGGCGCGCCGATCGTGGATCGGCCACGTGATCTTCTGGGGCGTGAATCTTGGGCTGTTGGTGTTCGTCGCCGGGCTCATCGTCGACACGCCGGAGATCAAGCGGATCGGGGCACCGGTCATGGGCGTGACGTTGCTCGTGGCGCTGGCGATCCTGGCCGTGCGAGCGAAGTCGGCGACGCTGGCGTCGGCCGAATCGGAGCTGGCGGGACCCGGCTGAGGGCTACTGCGTCCGACCGCGCACCCACAAGCTCGCCGAAGCAGGTCGAACCGCTCGGTCGGCGACGTCGACGAGGGTCCGACCCACCGCCTCCAGGTCGACTTCGTCGCGGAGTCGGCTTCCGAATGACTCGACCATGCGCTGGTGGTCGTAGCGCGATCGGTAGAAGCGCCGGTCGACGACCTCGCGGACACGCCGGCGCACCGGGCCGAACAGCGCCGCGATGGCCAGTGTCGAGAGGGCCACGGGCAGCGTTCCGCCGCCGGTCAGCTCGCTCAGCACGGCCTGCAGTCCGAGGACGAGGGCTACGTAGACCGCGCCGAGCACGGCGACCAGTGCTCCGTACACGAGGGTGCGCCGGATGACGACGTCGATGTCGAAGAGCCGGTGGCGGAGGATGGCGATACCGATCCCGACCGCGACGGCGGCAAGACCGAATGCCGCGAACGTCCGTTCGCCGAGTACCCCGACGACGAAGATGAACACCGCGTAGAGCAGGAACTTCAGCTGCTGGCGCTCGATGCCGCGGCTGCCGCGGAATCTGGCGATCAGTGCGGCGGCGGCCAGCAACGTCATGACGAGCAAGCTGATGGCGCTTGGCCCGACGATCTGGACGACGACCTCTCCGACCGGACCTCCGACCGCGAACGGGTTCGCGAAGCGACCGTCGTATCCTGTGAGAGGGCGCGGGTCGATCGCAATGGCCACGACCGTCACGGCGGCCGCCAGCGAGCCGACCCAAACGATCGGCCGCCAGCGTTTCCCCGGCAGTCGACCGGTCGGGAACAGGATGATGGCGAGAGGCAGCGCGATCCCGGCTGCGAAGAAGAACGACCAACCGCCGAGCCAGGCGACAATATCCGCGGCAGGGAGATCTGCTCCCAGGAGCGCCGTGCGACCGGCATATTCGCCAGCGAAGATGGTCATCGTGGTGGCCACGCCCACGACGAGAAACAGCCAGCCGATAGGATGGTGGGGTCGTTTCCAGGCAACGGTCAGACCCACCGCCGGAAAGGTCATGAAGATCGCCGAGAAGATCAGGACCTCGAGGATGTTGGGCCGATCGTCGAGCAACTCGGAGCCCGGAAGGGCAAGCGACGCGAGGATGAACGCGGTCATCGCGAGGCACGCCGTGAGGATCGTGACGGCGAGCGACCGCTGCAGGCGCCTCGCCGTCGTGCTCAGTGGCCGATGTTCAGGCGCCGGCAAGCGCCTCGGCCTCGCTGTCAACGACCCCGATCGCCTCGTCGAGTCGGGTCAGCGACAGGATCTCGCGATAGTGGACGGACAGGCCGAAGGCCATCAGCTTCTGACGCTGACGCTGCGCGCGGACGAGCAGCGTGACCAACAGCCCGATGCCCGTGCTGTTCATGTAGTCGAGCTCGCTGAAGTCGAAGATCACGATCCTCGTCGATGGATCGGCGGCCTGGGCGTAGGCGCCCATCAGGGCGGCATCGCTCGCCCCGGTCAGCTCTCCACGGATGGTGATGATCGCCGCCACGGCGCTGGCGCGACGAACTTCGAGGCTCGTCTCGGTCTCCGGCATGGTGTTCTCCTCCCGTGGGTGCAGTCGCTCAGGCGAGTGCGGCAGCGCGGTCCGCGTGGAGCGTCACGAAATCGGACAGCCGGGTGATCTCGAAGATCTCCCGATAGTGGTCGGTCAGGCCGACCGCATGCACCTCGCAGTGGGCCGCGCGGGCGCGGGCGAGGACCTGGACGATGATCGCCAGGCCCGTGCTGTTGATGTAGTCGGTGGCGCTGAAGTCGAGCACGACGCGAGCGGCGCCTGGAGCAGCCTGTTCCCATGCGTCGAGCAGGGTCTTCGCAGCCTCGGCGTCGATCTGGCCACCCAACTCGATGACCGGGGTGTCGCCGTCGGTCTGGACACTGGCGCGGAATCGATCGGTCATGACGGTGTCTCCTCGAGGTGAAGGACGAGTTCGGTGATGTGATAGCGGCCGTCCGTTGTCACCCGGATGGCATCGACCATCTGCTGGATGAGGAACAGGCCCCAGCCGCGGGGTGACTGCTCGCCGGCCAGCTTGGCGGCGATGTCGGGTGTCTCCACGATCGGGATCGCCTGCTCGCCGCCTTCATCCCGGATCCGGACGAGTAGGTCACGACCCTCGATGACGGCGGTGATGCGAACCGGCACCTCGGCGCGGTTGTGGTTGCCGTGCTCGATCGCGTTCATCGTCGCTTCGGCGACGGCGGTCTTGAGCTTTTCCAGCTTCGGCGCCGCAAGGCCCAGGGGCGCGATGGCTGTCGCGACTCGCTCCATCGCCTCGCGTTCGCGGCCGGGCTCGCTTGGGACCTCGAACTCCGTGAGCAATCCAGCCCCGTGCCAGGCCAGGGAGACGAGGGTGATGTCGTCCTCCTGTTCCCAGCGCGCACCGGTGAACTGTTCGAGGTCGGCCAGGATCTCGCCGAGCAGCCGATCACCGGCGTCGGCGCCGGCGATGACGTCGCGCAGGCGCGGAATCCCGAACATCGCGTGATCCGGGGCGTGTGCCTCGGCGATCCCGTCCGAGTGCAAGACGAGCTGATCTCCTGGCGCCAGCTGCGCTTCCGTTTCGTCGTAGCGCATCCCGGGCATGAGACCGAGCGGCATCCCGGTCGCTCGCAGCTCATCGGCGCCCGTCTCCCGCCGGACGATGGGCAGGTTGTGCCCGGCGTTCGCAAAACGGATCTTGCCCGTGACCGGGTCGAGCACGCCATACAGGCACGTAACGAACATGCGTGGTGGCATGTCCCCCTGGAGGAGGTCGTTGACCTGGGCGAGGACGTCGCCAGGCCGGGCGAGATCCTGGCCCTCGGCGCGCAGGAACGAGCGGGTCGCCGCCATGACCATCGCGGCCGGCACACCCTTGTCCGTGACGTCGCCGATGGCGAACGCCAGGGTCCCGTCACTGCGCTCGACGAAGTCGTAGAAGTCGCCGCCGACCGCCCGAGCCGGCCGATAGTGCGCCTGGACGCTCCAGCCGGACGGCTGCGGCAGGATGAGCGGGAGGAAGTGCTGCTGGATGAGCTGGGCGACCTCGAGCTCGTGCTCGAAGCGCTCCCGATCGCGGGCCTCCGACTCCTGCTCCACCACGAGTTGGGCGATGCGCAGGGCGGGTGCGGCCTGCGAGGCAAGGTTCTCGAGCAGCTTTCGGTCGTCCGCCGAGTACTCCTGCTCCGACAGACGCGGGCCCAGGTTGAGGGTGCCGAGCAGCTCCCCGTGGGTGACGAGTGGAACGACGAGCGTCACGCCCGCTTCGCGTAGCGCGCGCACGGCCGGCGAGTCCAGCTCGAGGCGCGCCACGTCGACCGGTCCCGGAGCCGATTGGAGGTAGGCGAGGAGCGGGTCGTTGTCGGGGATATTGACCGCGATGTCGCGAGCCGGGGTCGCGGCGGTCGGCAGCACGTCCTCCGATGATCTGGCGGCGGCTTTGGGCGGGCCCCCGGGCAGGGCGTCGGCCGTCCGACGACCAAGGAGGCGGCGAATGGGTCGAGTCAGTTCGGTCATGTCGTCCCCACCGTAGGCACTGAACGTCCGGGATTCGTTACGGGATAGCGCGTCCTGGATACCCGCTTCGGGCAGTCCTGCAACGCGAGCCACGTCACCGGATGGCCTCCGCGCCGTGGCGCAGCCAGACCGCGGCGCGCACAGGACGCACCGCGTCATCTGCGGTCGCGACCAGCGCCGCCCGCAGCCGGGTCAGATCCACCTCGTTGCGGAGCTGCTCTCCGAACGCGTCCACCGTGCGTTGCCCGTCGTAGCGAGCCCGGTCGAAACGGCGGTCTACGGCCGACTGGACCCGGCGACGAACGGGCTGGAAGATGGCGAATGCGGCCAGCGTGGAGGCCGCCACGGCGATCGTCTGGCCCTGGCCGAATGACGCCAGGGCGGCCGACAGGAGCACGATGAGGCCACCGAACGCGGCGGCCACGATGGTGCTGACGAGCGCGTAGGCGATGGTCCGGCTGATGATTCGGTCGATGTCGTACAAGTGGTGGCGCAGGATCGCGATGCCGATCGCGACCGGGACGAGCGCCCCGGCGAAGACGTAGACGGTCAGGCCGATCGTGTCGGCCGGGCGGTTCAGGATGACCGCATCGTAGAAGAGGATACCGAGGGCGATGGTCGACAGGCCCAACGCCAGGACGAACCACTTCAGTTGTTGGCGCTCGACGCGCGCCGCCGACCGATACCGTGAGACCATCGAGATTCCGAGGCCCGCCAAGACGATTAGCATCGGTATGACGAGGATCGGCGCGATCGGCCGGTCTCCGCGGAGGTCCGGCCCGAAACCGAATGGATTCTGCAGGGTGGGAACCAGTTGCAGGGGACCCGGCTGGCTGAGGCTGATCACGAGGAAGACGATCGCCATCGCCCAGTACATGCCCATGAACCACGCCCATTGCCGGCTTTGGGTGCTCCCGCTCGGAAACACGAAGCCGATCGCCACCTGAAAGACCCCGACCAGTTGCAATAGGACGGTGGCCCAGCCGGCGAACTGGGCGAGACGCTCGCCCTCGGCGGTGCCTTGGGCAACGAACGCAAAAGTCATGGCCACAGTGAGCTGCGACAGCGTGTTGCCCACCCCGACCGGGACCATGAGCCAGCCCACGGCGTTGCCGGGACGACGGATGACGAGCAGCGCCCCGATCGACGCCCAGGTCAAGCCCGCGATCAGGAAGCCGACCATGGCCAGGCCACCGTACCCGAACGCCACCGTGATGAACGGAGCTGGCGCGATGAGCCGCACGACGATCGTGCCGATCGCCCCGACCACGGCCGCCGCCAACCCGACCGCTGCGAACAGGCTCGGGACGTACACAGACCTGCGGGAAGCGATCGTCATCGCTTGCCGCCGACCCGCAGCCAGACGGCGCCCGTCGCCGGTTCGACCGCTGCCACGGTGGTCCGAAGCAGCTCGCCGGCCAGGGTCGCAAGGTCCAGCTCATCCCGGAGCCGCCCGGAGAAGCGCTCGGCCGTGCGTTCTGCGTCGTAGCGCGCCCGGTTGAAGCGCCGGTCCACCGCCCGTTGCACGCGCGCTCGCAAGGGGTTGAAGAGTGCGGCGACGAGCAGCGTGGATCCGGCCACTACCAGCGGTTCGTTGCCGCTCGCAGCGTTGAGCGGGCCTTGCAGCCCGATATTCACGGCACCGAACACGCCGAACAGGACGGCCGTCACCAGGCCGTAGCCGATCGTCCGGCTGACGATCCGGTCGATCTCGTACAGGCGGTAGCGGGTGATCGCGATGCCGATCGCGACGGGTGGCAGGATCAGCGAGGCCATCCACGCCTCCCACAGCCAGGGCAGGACGCTGACCGCGACGATGAGGAGGACCAGCAGCGACCCGGATACGACGGACGCCGCGACGACCCACCGGATCTGGGTTCGCTCCAGGCCATTTGTGTGTTGATACCGCCGCACGATGTCGACGACCGCCACGAGATACGCACCGAATAGAGGGATCAGCACCAGCGCCTCGAGTCCCTCAGACAGTTGGCGGGGTAGGAACGGGCCAAGCAGGAGGCTGAGGGCGCCGACGAAGAGGCACACTTCCGCGACCAGGCCGAGTCGACTGGTCCGGCGGCCGCTCGGGAACCTGACCAGCACCGACACGCCTCCGACCATGACCGCCAGCCCCGTCAGTCCATTGGCCAGCCCGATCGCGATGTCGGTGAATGGCGGAAAGCGGAAGCCATTCGGATCGATCGCGAACAGCGCGACGCGAGCGATTGCCGCGATCGCGAACGTCAGGCCGATCAGCAGCATCAGGCGACCGATGCCCTGCCCTGGCCGCCGCCACAGGATGACGACACCGACGATCGTGAAGGTCAGGTTCGCGACGACGCCGAAGGCGAGCCCGGTCGAATCATCCAACGCCGCCTGGTTGCTGACACTCAGAGAAGCGCTGATGACGCCGATCGCGACGGCCGCGATCAGCCCGGTCTTTCGATGCCGCACGTTCATCGCACGTCACCAGCCCGCAGCCAGACAGCGCTCGCGGCAGGTTCGACCGCAGCCACGGAGGTCCGGCGCAACTCGTCGGTGAGGGTCGGCAGATCCAGCTGGTCGCGCAACCGGCCGGCGAAGCCCGCAACCGTCCGTTCAGCGTCATACCGCGCTCGGTTGAACCGACGGTCGACGACCCTCTGGACGCGCGATCGGACTGGGTTGAACAGGACCGCCACGCTCAGGGTCGACGCCGCCACCACCAGGGGGTCGTTGCGGGTGATGCCCCCGATCGCCGACTGGAGCGCGAGGTTGACCCCCGCGAACACCACGAACAGCGCGACGGATACCACGCCGTAGCCGATCGTCCGGCTGATGATCCGGTCGATGTCGTAGAGGTGATGACGCAGGATGGCGATGCCGATCGCCAGCGGCGGCAGGAGGAGCGACAGGATCCAGACGACAAACAGGATAGCCCCGACAGCCCATGCCTGATCGCCGATCGCCGGGAATAAGGCGGTCCCGAGATACATGATCACCAACAGCACGAAGAACACGATCGAGGTCCCGATCGCCGCCGCAAACCAGCGGATCTGAGCGCGAACGATCGGGCTCCCGCGGATGTAGCGGCGGACGAGCCCCGCGCAGGCGAGGACGGATCCCAGGCTGAACGCGGCGAAGATGACAAGCCCCAAGACGGTGGCGAGATCGTCTGGGTCGACGCCGAGAACCTCGATCTGGATGCCGAATCCCAGCAAAGCCTGGGGGACCATGACCGCTCCCGCGACGGCGAGCAGGCCGTCCACGAAGGCGCCCGAGCGGCCCGGCTCGCGTCCGTCCGGGAACCGGCTGACGAGGAATGGTTCGCTCAGGAGGAGGACCAGCAACAGGATCGTCGAGCCGATAAACGTCAGGGCGGCGGCTAGCGCCGGTGGCTGGCCCGGCAGCCATTCGAGCGTGACCCCGCCGATGAGAAGGAGGCCGCCAGCGCCGAGGAGCAGGCCGATCGTCAGACAGATCCGTCCGACGACCTGGCCGGGTCGCCGGTCCTCAATCAGCGCGCCGACGGCCGTGTACGGAATCAGGAACATGCCGAGGATCGCAAGCCCGAAGTAGGCCTCGGGGTCCCGGCCGTCGGCCACCTGCGAGACAGTCGCGACGGTCGCGACGATCACGACGGCCGTCGCCACGAGCGGCAGCGCGACCAGGACCCGATGACGTTGCGCGGATCGAGGGCCTGGGTCCTTTGCGCTCATTGCGCACCCCGGAGCCAAAGGTGGACGGCGGTCGGCTTCACGCTGGCATCGACGACATCGAGGATGTCCTGCCGAAGGCGGGCCACGTCGACCTCGTCGCGGAGTCGGCCGGCCAAGCCCGCGACGGTTCGCTCCGCGTCGTAGCGCGCTCGATTGAAGCGACGGTCGACCACCGACTGCACGCGGACCCGCAGCGGGTTGAACAGGGCAGCGACGAGCAGCGTCGAGCCGGCGACGACGAACGGGTCGCTGCGCGTCGCGGCATTGAGCGCCCCCTGGAGCAGCAGGTTCGCGGACCAAAACACGCCGAACAGCACGGCAGTCACCACGCCGTACCCGATCGTCCGGCTGATGATCCGGTCGATGTCGTACAGGTGGTAGCGGGTGATCGCGATGCCGATCGCGATCACCGGCAGCATCGTCGAGGTGATCCACAGCGGCCACAGCCATTCGAATCGGTCGCCAAAGGCGAGCAGCGCGACGAGCAGCGATGCCGCGACAGCCCCGGACGCCAGCACCCAGCGGATCTGCGTCCGGCGCACGGCATTCGAGCGACGGTAGCGCATGAACAGGTCCATGAGTGCCAATGCATACGCACCGAAGATGAGCACGAACGCGATGGCGGACTCGCCGAACGCGGTCGGATTCAGCAGCCTGACCAGCTGGCTGCCCAGGAGGACCAGCATGAGCGCCTGGGCCATCGACCCGAGCCGTGAGGTCGTTCGCCCGTCTGGGAACCAGGCCACGATCAGCACGCCACCCATCAGGACGAACGCGCTGAATACCTCTTCGGCCAGCGCGAGGAGCGGGCCAGTGATGGACCCCCATCGCAAACCCCCCGGATCGATGGTGTTGAAGATGGTCTGGCCACCGATGCTCAGCGCCAGGCCGACGCCCATCAGCATCATGAGGCGGCCGATCCGATGGCCCGGTCGCTGGACGAGGATGATCGACCCGACCAGGGTGGACCCCAGACCACCGCCGAGCATGAGCCCGAGCCCGAACAGCAGATCCACTGGATCGAGCGCGTTGGACAGATCCACAGCAGTCCCCGCCACGATGGCCGTGACGACGAGCCCGACCGCCAACGTGATGAATGGATGTCGGGCGATGAATCTCGCGATCGATAGCATGGCGCGATCCTCTACGGTGGGCGTCACCGGAACGTTACGGGATTGTCTGCGAGTCCGGTACCGTTACGCAGTGACCACCAGACTTGACATCCGCCTGCTGGGCCCACCTGAGGTCCTGGTGGACGGGATTCCCCTCGCGGTGGACACGCGCAAGGCCGTCGCAATCCTCGCCGTCCTCGCCGCGGAGGGACGTCCGTTCGCCCGGGATGAACTTGCTGCGCTGCTATGGCCGGACTCGGACGACATGGCGGCCCGGGGTGCCTTGCGTCGGACCCTGTCCACGATGCGCACCGCGATCGGCGATGGGCCACTCATCATCGATCGGGCGAAGGTGGACCTCGACCGGCGGTTCGTGCGCATCGATCTCGCCCAGGTGGAGGCGGCGTCGCGTTCCGACGATCGCGACACGCTGGCGGCCGCAGCCGCACTCGCCCGAGGCACCTTCCTCGCCGGATTCAACTTGCGCGACAGCCCGGACTTCGACGATTGGCGGGCCGGTCGCGCCGTCGCCGCCGAGCGAGCCATCATGGCCGTCCTGGACCGACTCGCGACCATGGCAGCGGCCGAGGGTGACCTGTCGGCGGCGATCGATGCGGCGTCGCGGCGTCTCGACCTGGACCCGCTCGACGAAGGCGGCCACGTTCGGCTGATGGACCTCCTGGTGGCGGCCGGGGACCGATCTGCGGCGTTGCGTCAGTACCGGGCCTGCGTCGCGACGCTGGCGCGCGAGCTCGGGGTGGCCCCGCTTGTGTCCACAACCGCCCGATACGAGGCCATCCGGGACCAGGACGACCCGACCCTCGCCGCTGGCCCCGAAGCGCCCGTCGCGGCGTCGTCTGTGGAGCCCCTTCCGGCGTTCGCGCGGGCGTTCCCACTGGTCGGGCGGGCGGCGAGCCTCGATGCGATCGTCCGGGCCCACGCGGCGGCCCGCGACGGAAACGGCAGGATCGTGGCGTTAGTCGGGGAGGCCGGGATCGGCAAGACGCGACTCGGCGTGGAGGCTGTGGCACGAGTCCGTGCCGGTGGGGGCGTCGTCCTGGCCGCGACCGCCTACCCGGCCGAGCGGGCCATCGCGTACGGCTCCATCGTCGAGTTGTTGCGGGCAGCCCTCGCCCTCCCGGATGCCGCCGACCGGCTGGAACATTTCGCTGCGACGACGCGTGCGGATCTCGCCCGATTGCTTCCGGCGATCGATCCGCGAGGGGCCGCGGGAATACCGCCGGATGGCCCGGGGGCCCATGCTCGCCTCGTCGCCGCGATCGCTGACGGCCTCACAGCGCTAGTCGCGGGCCCCACCCCGGGACTCGTCTGGATCGACGACATCCAATGGCTGGATGCTTCGACCCGTGAGGCACTCGACTTCCTGGAGCATCGTCTGGTGGGCCGTCCCATCGTCCTGCTCCTGTCCTGGCGTCCCGGCGATCTGGACGGCGACGTGCAGCAGTTCATCGACCGCCTGACGGCGTCTGACGCCACGGTGCTGCCGCTCGTCCGACTCGACCGTCACGATATCGCCGCGCTCGTGGCGGACGCAGCGGCCGATCCGGCGATCGTCGACCGCCTCACAAGCGCGTCGGAAGGGCTCCCCCTGTACGTCATCGAGGCGCTCGCCGCCGGCCACGGCGTGCTGCCGGACGCGTTGCCGAATGGCGTGCGATCTGTCCTCAGCGGGCGACTCGCGTCCGTCGGCGAGACCGCCGCCCAGATCCTCGCCGCAGCATCCGTCATCGGGCGGTCGTTCGATCTCGCGACGCTCCGGCATGCGAGCGGCCGAACCGAGGATGAGACCGTCGATGCGCTGGATGAGGCAATGCGGCGTGGGCTCGTCGCCGAGGCCGTGGCTGGCTTCGACTTCGTCCACGGTGCCCTGCGCGAACTCGCATACGAGGGTACCAGCCTCGCCCGACGCCGCCTCCTCCATCGCCGCGTGGCCGAGGCGCTGCGCCTGGACCTGGCCGGTAGCGGTCGCGACGACCTGGCTCGCCTCGTCCTCATCGCGGGACATGAGCGGGCCGCCGGTCGTGACGCCGAGGCCGCCGAGGCCTACCGCCAAGCGGGTGAGCGGGCGGAAGAAGTGTTTGCGAACCTGGATGCGATCGCCTACGACGAAGACGCGCTGGCCCTGGGCCACCCGGACGCCGCGAGCCTCCATGGCGCGATCGGCAGACTCCGCACCCGGATCGGCGACTATGCCGGAGCGATCACGGCCCTGGAGGCGGCGGCGTCGCTCGCTCCGACCGACGACCTGCCAGAGCTGGAGTGGGCGCTGTCCCGAGCGCACCTGCGCCGAGGCGACCTCGCGGCCGCATCGCACCACCTCGACGCCGCCGCTGCCAGGGCCCCGCGTGACGACGGACTCGCAGCTCGGATCCTCGTGGATCGGAGCGTGATTCGCCGTCGGGCGGGCGACGGTTCCGGCGCCGCGATGGCAGCCGGCGAGGCGCTCGCGGCGGGCCGTCGGGCTGGCGACGCGGTGGCTGTCGGGGCTGCCCACCGGATGCTGGGCCTGGTCGCGATGGACACGGGCGACGCAGTCTCGGCGGTCGCGGACCTGCGGCTGGCACTCGAGGCGGCGACAGCCGACCCGGACGTCACCGCCCGGATCGTGGCGTTGGCCGCGCTCGCGATGGCGACCGCCTCCCGTGGTGCGGTCGATGACGCGCTGTCGTACGGGCGCGACGCCGTCGATGCCTGTCGGCGGATCGGCGACCGACACCTGGAGGCGGCGGTCGAGAACCACCTGGCCGACATCCTCCACGCCGCCGGCCGCGACGACGAGGCGATGGTGCACCAGCGCCTGGCAGTCGCGGCGTTCGCGGAGGTCGGGGGCGACCCGGCCGATCCCGACCCCGGGATCTGGATGTTATCCGCGTCCTGACGGTCCGCTACGGCGCTACCTCGAACGGCTCGCCCGGGGTAAACATCAGATCGGGCCACTGGCCGGTGACACAGACCGGGCCGTAGATGATTCCCGCCTCCAGATCCGTGGTGGAGCTGATGAGCGCGCCAGTGCCCGACTCATCATTGGCCTCCCCCGCTTCGACGATCCAGTCGGGTGGCTGCACCTCTGACGAAAGGTCGACCGCCTCCAGGAAGGCAACGAGCTCCGCCCAGGCGTGTGGGGGGCGGACTCCCGCGATCAGGAGACCACTCGGCGTCAGGGCCGTGCCCGTGTACGTCACGTCGTACAGACCGGGCCCTGTGATTTCGGCGGTCAGCACACACGTCGCGCCGTTCCAGTTCCCGGTCAGGGTCCCGCCGAATTGGAACGGCGTTACACGAGGGGCACCGCGCCGGAGGGCAGCCAGCAGCGCCGTCTCCACGGCCGCTCGATCAGCGGCGGATGCGTACCGCACGGGGCGGCCGGCCGGGTCTGCCGTGAGTCGACCACCGTCGCCGACGATGAACGCTCCATCGCTCCACGTCACGAGGTCCGGGTTGCCAAGGGCCAGCGCAGCCAGCTCGTCCCACAGTTGCTGGCCTTCGTCGCCGGCGAGGCGGGACGGGTTTCTGAGCAGCAACTCGTACATGATGTCGGCACCGCCTGCCGCATGGTCGGTCGCAAGACGCTCGGTGAGGTCCGGCGGGACCGGGACATCCCTCGTGGCGTCGAGCGGCACGAGGTCGATCGGTACATCGGTGGCGAACACTGCGGCCACTGCGGATGGGTCGGCAAAGGCGTTCCATTCGAGCGGGTCGTCAGGGCTGCGGCCATCCACCGACACGTTGCCAGGGGCGTCCACCGTGCCGAGCATCGCGTGGATCAGGGCAACCCGGTCGGGCAGCGTCTGATCGGCGGCAAACGCGTCCTCAAGGTTCGTCAGCGGCCCGAGTGTGACGATGGTCGGGGCACTCGGGCTCCCATCGATCGCCTCGCGGAGGACCTCGACTGCGTCCCGTGGGACCCCCGCCTCGACCCGTGGCGTGATGTCGAGGCCGTAGGCCGCATCGGCGGTCACCCGCCATTCGTCCGGAAAGGGGCGGGCATCGGGGCCGCCGTTCTCGCGACCGCACCCGAACGGGATCCCCGGGGCACCAAGCTCGTCGATCAGGTATCGCGTGACGAGCCGCCCGGCCTGGCAGTGGACGAGGCCGGTGCCCGCGATCGTGATGGCTCGCACGTCCACCGTTGGGTCGCGCAGCAGGACCATGATCGCGGCGATGTCGCTGTGGTCGAAGTCGGCGTCGATGATGATCGGCCGGGGTGCCCGAGCAGGCTCCCCGGTCCGTGCCGGGCCCGGCGACTGGATGGCTGTCGGAGAGCAGGCGCTCAGCCCGAGGGCGAGCAGAGTCAGGGCGGCAATCGAACGATGCATGGGCACAGCGTGCACCGATGCCGTTACGGGATGGTTACGGCCGCGGGCCCCTCCAATCGGGGCCGGCGCGTCAGCTGGGGCGTTCGACCTTGTTGGCAGAATCGTTGATGCCGGTGACCTGGATGGACATGTTCGAGTCGGCGTCGAAGCCAGTCATCTCCCAGGCGACGAGGTAGCCGGCTTCAGCGACCCAGATGTCCATTGCGGCTCCGGCAGGGATGGCGCCGGCGATCCCGAAGAAGGATGTGGAGTCGAGCCGAATATGGACGGCTCGGACACCATTCTTGTCCTCGGTCCCAAGATTGGCGGCCCCACTATTGGCAAAGTCAGCCCCAGCCCATGCACTCAACATCATGGTCGGGTCGAAGGCGAGCAACATGGCGGCAGCAAACTCCGCCGGGAGGATCTCGAACGTCCCGTCGGCGCCATCGGCGGTCCAGACTTCGTCGCCGATGACCACGAAACGCGACGTGACCGTGTCGCCATCGTAGGTCGCGATCGCCTTGGACAGAACCGGCTGTGTCACCACGACGCTCTCGTACTGGACCACGCCGTCCAAGCTGACCGACGTCCGGTACGAATCCACGCCGGGGATCGCTCCGGTCAGGGCGGCGATGTCAAACGTCGGGATGGCGTCGACCGGGTCTACCGGTGCGTCGGTCGGGGTGGCCGGATCGACCGTGGCCGTCGGGTCCGCAGGAGCATCCGTGACAGCGGGCGTTGGCTCGTTGGCGACCGGCGTTGCCTCCGCCGCGGTGGTCGGAGTCGGCGCGGAGCCGCCGCAGGCAATGACGGAGACGATGGCGACGACGCACAGCGCAGCAAGCGGACTCGTTCGTCGAAGATTGGTCATTGGAAGGCCACCCCGGTTGGGCCGGTCGAGCGCCGGCACCCGGCGATCATGCCGCGCCGGGCGGATCAGTGCAAACGCGCCAGTGCCTCAAGCGCCCGATCCACCTCGGCGGCCGTGTTGTAGTGGACGAGGCCCAGCCGCAGGACGCCCCCGGTCTTCGCCTTGCCCAGGCGCTCGATCAGGCCGGTCGCGTAGAAGTCCCCATCCCAGACGTAGATGCCCGCGTCCCCGAGTGCGACTGCGGCCGCCCGTGGCGAGACCCCGTCAATCGAGACCGAGACGGTTGGCACGCGCTCGCGACCACGCTCTGGATCCACGATCCCGTGGATGCTCACGCCCCGGATCGCCTGCAGCCCCGTGATGAGTCGCCCGACCAGATCCCGCTCGTAGTCGACGATCGCGACCATCCCGGCGACCAGCTCGCGCCGACGCTCGCTTGCATCGGCCGCACCGGGCGCACCGGCCACGTCGCCGCAGTTCCGTCCGACATCGCGCAGGTAGTCCGTAGCGGCCAGCGTGCCGGCGATCGACTCGAACGACGCGGTCCCCGTCTCGAACCGATCGTGCGCCGGGCGGACCTTGAACGCCGGCAGCCGATCAAGCGCCTCAGCCTTGCCATACAGGGCACCAAGGTGGGGCCCAAACCACTTGTACGCGCTGCACACGAGGAAGTCGGTATCGAGCGCGCGGACGTCGATGGGGCCGTGCGGCGCGTAGGCGACGGCATCGATGTAGGTCAGGGCGCCGACTTCGTGGGCGCGGGCGACGATCTCCGCGACCGGATTGATCGTACCGACCGCATTGCTGGCATAGCCAATGGCGACCAGCTTCGTGTTGACGTTGAGTTTCGACTCGAGGTCTTCGAGATCGAGGGTCACGTCGTCAGCCCGGATGTCGACCTTGCGGATCGTCACGCCGCGATCGGCAGCCATCGCCTCCCAGGTGCTCACGTTGGCCTCGTGATCGAGCGTCGTCACGACAATCTCATCCCCGGGCCGCAGGGTCGCCCCGATGCTCCGCCCGATGTGGAGCGTGAGCGTCGTCATGTTGTAGCCGAACTTGATTTCATCGGGGCTGGCGGCTCCCAGGAAGTCCGCCACAGCGGCGCGGCCCTCCTCGACGATCGCGTCGCTCGCTTCACTCGTCGCGAAGGCGCCCCCGGCGTTGGCGTTCGTGTTGGCGTAATACCCGCTGACGGCGTCGATCACCCGTTGCGGGACCTGGGTGCCGCCGGGGCCATCGAGGAAAGCGACGGGTTGGCCGTCCGGTCCGCGGCGTTGGAGGGCGGGGAATTCGCCCCGAAGGGCCTCGACATCGAACGGGGGGTGTGCGGGCATGGATCCTCCGTGAGGGGAGCCTTGTTCAGGCGTAGGGGGCGAGCAGCTCGCTGAGGCGCCGTCGCTCGACAGCGGGACCGACGAACGGGATATCGGTATGACCGAAGTCGTCGCCCTTGAACAGCAGCGGCTCGTTCATCTCACGGGCCAACGCGTAAGCGAAACAGTCCCCAAAGTTCAGGCCGGCCCGGTGGCCGCTGCCTTTGCCGAAGTCTCGGTATGCGTCCCGCGCGATTCGGGCCTGAGTTGCCGTCACCGGCTCGATGACGACCGACAGGCGCCCGAGCAGTTGATCGATCCGCCGACTGGCGATCGGATCTCCGTGTCGGTCGATCACGATGCCGAGTTCGACATAGCTGCCTGCTGAAACGCGCCGAAGCGGAGAGGTTCGGATGGCCTCGACGTACGCCTCGGCCCCTGGTTCGTCGCGGAGGATGGCAACGAGCGCCGATGTGTCGATGATCACTTCGGCAAGCCATACTCGTCGTACAGCATCGCGTCGAAGTCCTGGTCGAAGTAGCCCGGCGGCATGCGTTCACGGATCTCGCGCGCCATGGCCAGGATGTCCTCGACCCGGAAGTCGGCGCGGACTCGCTCGAGCCGTTCACGGATCGCCGTCGTGACGGCGGCCGTCATCGATTCGCCGGTGGCAGCAGCCAGTTCCTTGGCAAGGCGGAATGTCTCCGTGTTCTTGATGTTCATGCTCATAGTGCCTGCCCGTCCTGGCCGGACGGCCCCGCGCGAGGCTCGATCCCGTCCGGCACCCTGCCGGGGTCCCTCGCCCGCCTGATCTCGGCCAACTGTTCATGGACGGCCTTCGTCACCCCGCCAGTCAATGTATCCCCCGTCAACTCCGCGAGCTCGCGCGCCAGCCGGTCCGTCTCCGGGTTCTTGATGTTCAGCCGCATGGTTTCAACCCCGCCGCTCGTATGCCATCGTCAGTTTCTTGACTCTTGCGTCGCTGCGATTGGCGCGGTAGAAATCTACCACACCATGGGAGACGCGTCTTCCGCCTCCAGAACACCAGCCTTGCCGGCAGCACGGCTCGTCCGGCGGCATCGGCGATGCGGAACGCCCGTAGCCGAACAGCACGCGTGACGTATTCAGGATGAGGTCGTCGACATCAGCGACGCGATACCAGTAGCCCATGAGCAGCGACAGCGCCAGTTGCGCGCCCTCGATGGCCACCGAGACCGCCAGGCCGGTCATGAGCGTTCGACGCCACCCGTGTTCGTGCGGTCTCAACGCGCCAAGGAACAGCCTGAGCGGCGCGAAGGCGATCACGTTGCCGAGGAGGTAGCGACCTTGCTGCCAGTCCAGCCCGTACCCTACGGCGGCTCCGATGGTGTCGAAGGGGATCACGTTGGCCCAGGGAAACGGCCAGGGCCGGTAGAACCCGCCCGGTTCGATCTCCGGCGTTGTCCAGGGTGGGATCGGGAACGGAAGGAACAGCTGGGCCAGGAGGATCACGAGGTACGTCGCCAGCCCGAGTCGCAGGATCGCCCGCCACGAGCCGTCGCGGCGTCGCCGACTCACCACGAGGGCGATCAGCGCGGCCAGCGGGAGAGCGAGGACGACGAAGCCGTCGGGTGGCAGCGAAAGACTGGAGATCACGACCGGGATGGCGGCACAGGCGCAGGATCGCCATGGACGCCGTGACAGACAACCTGTCACAGCCGGAACGTAAGAACTTTCAACCGATTCCGACCGAAATCCGCCGCCGATTCCAGTCTTGCTGGAGGTCCGATCCCGATCGTGTCCCGTACACCAGCTGGGCTGGAATGAGGGCCCTTCTGAAAAGGGGGCCCTTAGTGCGGTGGCACCAGGTCGCGACTTTCGGAGTCAGTGCTCCGTTGTGCCGGTGAAGGTCCAGTTCGCGATGCGCACTGCCGGGACGACGACCCCGCCGAGAAAGCCCTTGAGGGTCCTGCGCTCGCGGCCGACGGCGACCACCCCAGCGAGCGCGTCCAGGTAGCTCTGCGTGAAGCGCAGGTTCCGGACGGGTCCCACGATCTTGCCGCCCTCGACCAGGAATGTGCCGTCGCGGGTCATCCCGGTGATCAGCGCGAGCTTGGGATGAACCGGGTTGGTGTAGTGGAAGCGGGTCACCAGGAGTCCGCGATCCAGGCCGCCGATCAGCTCGTCCCGGGAGGCCGTTCCGGCTTCCATGACCATGTTGAGTGGGAACGGGCCGTACGTGTTGGGCGCGGGCAGGCCGTGGCCGGTAGAGGCGACCCCGTCATGGGCCGCCGTCTGGGCGTCATGGACGAC
>CAYRTS010000010.1:9689-38506 GCA_964427285.1 uncultured Anaerolineaceae bacterium | reverse complement strand
TCGAGGACCACGGGGTAGTCGCCGGCATCGATGGCGACCGCATGCGCGGTCGCGCGCGCCTTGCTGGCGGCCTCGCGGCCGAGGGCGGCCGCATCGATCGTGCCCGCATCAACGGCGGCTGCCTCCGCGTAGCCGGTGCCGCCGCCCGCGCCCATCGAGACCGTGATCAGTTGCGAGGTCGTCCTTGTCCCAGCAGCCCGGATGCCCCGGCTATTGGCGACAGCGGTGGATTCCAGGGCGGTCGCGAAGGAACCATATGACGTAACACCCGCGGCGTCCGCGGCGGCGATCACCGCACGGACACCTTCGGCCCGAAATTCCGGGCTCGCGCCAGCGGTCGCGGCGCTGTAGGACGCGGACACTGGCGTGACCGTGGTCGGTTCCGGGAGGCCCGCCCAGTCGTCGCGCTCGTTGACGACACGTGCAATCGCCGCGGCGCGTTCGGCCAGCCGGCGCAGGCCCTCGGAGTCCGTCCGGCCGGACGACGCAACGCCGACGCGCTTGCCGAACGCCACCCGAAGGTTGACCACGTGGTTCGTCTCGGCGACGTTCTGGTGGATCTCGCTGTTGGCAAAGCGGGTCAGGGCCGAATCCTCGGTCATCACCAGCGCTTCCGCTTCCGTCGCCCCCGCGCGGATCGCGGCGGCCATGGCGGCCTCCGCGAGGATCAGCGCATCTCCTGCTCGGTCGTCGTTCAACGGGTCGTTGCCCCTGCGATCTTCGCGGCCGCGGCTGTCGCTGCGGTCACCATTTGCCAACACCGACCTGGACGTTGCGGAAGCGGGCACCAGACACCGCGTGACCGATGTGGCCCGTCTGACCGGGCTCGCCCTTCCCGCAGTTGGGGGTGCCCAACATCGCGTAACTCCGTTCGTCGCCAACCGCGTCGCAGGAGCGCCAGAACTCGTGGGTGATCCCGGTGTAGGTCGGGTTCTTCAGCAGCCGACCCTTGCGGCCGTTCTTGATTTCGTAGGCCAGCTCCGTCGCGAACTGGAAGTTGAGTCGGCGGTCATCGATCGACCACGATCGGTTCTGGGTCAGGTACAGACCGTCCTCCGTATCGGCGACGATCTCGTCAAGACTCATGCCGGGCTGTGGCAGCAGGTTGATGTTGGTCATCCGGATCAGCGGGATGCGGTTCCAGCCATCGGCCCGCATGGCGCCACCACTCTGGCGACCGATCCGCGGCGCCGTCTCGCGGCTGCTCAAATACCCCACGAAGATCCCGTTCTGAACGAGTGGTACCGCCTGCGCGGCGACGCCTTCGTCGTCCCACCCAAACGTTCCCATCCCGCCGGGGGCGGTCGCGTCGGCGACGATCGTGACGAGATCCGAGCCGTAGCGGAACCCGGTGTTCAGCTTGTCCGTGGTCAGAAAGCTCGTCCCAGCGTACGACGCCTCCGTCCCGTAGACACGATCGAGCTCCGCTGGATGCCCGCACGATTCGTGGATCTGCATGTAGAGCTGCGACGGGTCCAGCACGATCGTGAACTGGCCCGAAGGGCACTGTGGAGCTGTGAGCAGGGCCACGGCTTCGTGTGCCGCCGGTTCGGCGTGCTGCTCGAGGTTCAGTCCGCGGACGTACTCGTAGCCTCCCGCCTGCCAGCCACCGCCGGAATCCGGATAGCTTCGGCGCTGGTGCTCGTCGCCATCGACTGCGTGCGCCTCGACGCCGGCGCCAACGTGGGTAATGGTCTGTTCGGTCAGGCTGCCGTCAGTCGCCCCGAACGTCTTCCACTCGCGCTGGGCGGCGTAGCTCGACTCGGTAAAGGCGATGCCCTTGATCCCGGCCGCCGCCGCGTCCGCAGCCAGCAAGTCGGCGATCTTGGTCGAGAGTGGCACCTCGAACGGGTCCTCTACGAGCGGTGTTTCGTACCGGCCGTGGGCGGGCGGTCGTTCATCGAGCCGAGTCCGGTGGCGAAGGGCCGTGCCGCTGGCGTGGGCGATCCGCACCGCCTCAGCCCCGACTCGGTCGGCTTCCGCGTGGGTCAACAGATGCGAGGATGCGAAGCCCCAGGCGCCGTCGGCGAGCACCCGAACGCCGAACCCTTCGCTTTCGCCCGACGCGACGCCTTCGACCCGCCCGGTCTTGATCGCGATGCTCTCGTCACGGCGGCGCACGACGCGCACGTCGGCATAGATGGCGCCGCGGGCAGTGGCCGTATCCAGGGCACGTTGGATCAGGTCTTGCATGCGCCGCGGAGCCTAGCAGAGGACCCCGTCCGGCCGACAGTCGGGATGGTTACGTAGTCGGACCAGGGTTCTGCGTGGATCAGAATGTCGAGTTGCCGGCGATCGCCTGGATCGTGAGATGGAGCCCAAACCCGACGACGACAAGCGAGGCCACAAGCGGGAGATAGCCGCTCGCCCGACCGAGCCAGGTGGTGCCGCCGAGACGATCGAAGCGTCCTCGGGCGATGACCAGTGCCAGGCCGATGCCGCCCATGACCAGGGCCATGCCGAGCCCGAATGCGACGATCAGCACGAACCCGAAGGCGGGTCGCCCGGCCGCGATCGAGCCGAGCAGGATCAGGAGGGCGCTGGCCGACGGAATCAGGCCGCCAGCCAGGCCCAGGACGAACAGGCTCCGCCAGGAGATGGTCGAGCCGGCTGGGGGCAGATGACTGTGGCGGACGCCGCCATGGCTGTGCTCGTGCTCGTGCTCGTGCTCGGGCTCTGGCTCGTGCTCGTGCTCGTGCGTGGCGTGCTCGTGCTCGGGCTCGTGCCCGCTCCCGTGCTCATGCTCATGCGCGTCCGTCCGGTGATGCGCGCGGTCCATGGCGCTTGCGTTCCAGCGACGTCGTGCCTCGCCCAGCAGCATCCATCCGCCGACCGCGACAATCGAGATCGCCGCGATGATCGGCGCGGTCCGCACCACGACATCTGCCGGCAGCAAGCCCTGCGCTCCCACCACCAGCGCGGCCAGCACCAGGATCCCGAGCGTGTGCGACAGCGCCACGGACAACCCCAGGCCCGCGGCGTGAACCGGCGTTCCCCGGGTACCGACGAGGTAGGCCGCCATCAGTGTCTTGCCGTGCCCAGGCGTCAGCGCGTGGCCGGCGCCGAGGGCCGCCGCGGTCAGGATGGAGGCCAGTAGCACCAACGGTGTCAGGTCGGTGGTGCGAAAGATCGCCGGCAGCTCGCCGATGCCCACGCCGCCAGGTACCGCGGCAGACGTCCCAGGCGCCGCCTCAGAACCTCCCGTGTCGCCGCCAGCGGTTGCAGGCGCCTCAGCCTCGATCGCCGCCAGCCCGATGCTGCCAGGCAGCGGCAATGCGTCGGGGATCGCCAGGGGTGGGAGCTGCGGGCCGCCGAGGGTCACGAGGACGTCGATCTGCAGGTCGGCAAGCGCCCCGGCCAGCAGCTCCGGCGGATAATTCGTCAGTCGGCTGGACGGGCTCGTCGTTCGCAGCTCGCCGCTCGCGCTCGCCACGGTGACCCCGGAGCCCGAGGTGACGATCTCGCGCCAGCCCAGACGCGCGCTGTACGACCGATCGCTGAAGGTGACCCGGGCCAAACCATTGAGCCCCGGGGTCAGCTGCGCGACGAAGGCGCAGGTCGATCGCATCGTCGACAGTCCACCGGCTCCGGCTGGGAAGGTCAGCCCGGCTGCGGTCAGGGTGAGTGATTGAGCGACGCCGTCGACACCGAGCTCGAGCGATCGAACCAATTCGGTGCAGGTGGCGACGCGACCGGCGTCAATCTCATTGGCAGACATCTCGCCATCGCCGTCGAGGTCCAGGACGATGCGAGCCTGGAACGCAGGGATTTCGGCATGGTCGATGACGACATCGAGCAGGATCTGGTTCTCCTCGATGCGCACACCGGCGTAGTGGTTGATCGTGAAATTGCCCAATGGGTGCGCCTGCGCCAGGGCGGGCATGACGAGGAGCGCGACGAGACTGAGGGCACCTGCCAGCAATTGGCGGCGACGCCCAACGGGCCTTGTCATTGGAGTTCCGCCAGCACGGCGCCGGCCAGTGTGGCGGCCAACGGATCAAAGCTCGGGTCGAGGTCCAGCGCGTCTCTCAGCAGGCTCGCCGCCTGTGGTCGCTCTCCGAGTGCGAGCGCGATCATCCCGGCGTGATAGAGGAGCTTGGCATCACGCGTCCCGAACGCCAGCGCCGTGGTCATCGCCACACGAGCCTCCTCGGGTCGGTCGTTCGCAAGCAGGGCCCAGGCGAGCGCATCGTAGCCGTAGACATCCGGGCGGACATCGATCTCAGCCGCGGCGAGACTGAGCGCCCGCGCCGGATCGTCGCCCGATCCCGCCAGATAGAGCGACAACGTCCGATCGTACACATTCCCGGCGGCTGCGGCGAGACCGGCGATGGCCAGCACGGTCGCCCGGTCGGCGGCTTCGCGGGCTGCATCGTCTTCGGCGCCGCGCAGTCGATAGAGGTCGGCGCGCCTGGCCACGAATTCGAGCTGCGGCATGATTTCGATCGCCGCGTCCAACTGGGCAATGGCGTCGTCCAGGCGACCTTCGGCCGCCGCGATCCGGCTCAGACCCCAGCGCGCAAGATGAGAAACAGGATCGGCAACGAGCGCCGCGCGGTACGCCTCGGCGGCACCGGCTCGATTCCCGGTTGCGATGCGTGTGTCGCCGAGTTGGTAGTAGTACCAGGCTACGACGCTGCCATTCGAACCCTGCTCCTGAGCAGCGCTGACCGCAGCCTCCGAGGCGAGCACGGCATCCGCGATTCGTCCCTCGATGAAGGCGAGGTGCGAGAGGCGGACCGACGCGGCTGGTGCAGCAGCAAGCGCCGCCAGGTGGACATATGCCGTGCGAGCGGCGGCCATATCGCCCAGCTCAAGCGATGCGTCGCCGAGAATGGCCAGGGCGGTCGGATCCGCCGGCGCGACGGCGAGGATGGCCAGCGCCTGCTCACGGGCCTCCTCGAAGCGATGAAGCGCGACGAGCACGACCCCGCGGTAGCCGAGAGCGACGGGATACTCCGGGAACGCCCGCAGGGCTCCATCGACGGCTGCGCTAGCCGCAAGATAGGCAGTGACGTCGCCCGTGGCGCGCGCGAGTTCGATCTCCGACGCCGCCAGTCGCGTTGCGCTGATGAAGTCGCGTGGATCCGCTGCGAACCGTGCCCCCCAGAACGTCACGTTGTCCCGAATGCGCGCGCGCTCAGACGAGGCGCTCCCGCCCGCGGGTACGGAAGGATCGAGCAGCGGGGCGGCACCGGTGCCCAGGTGTGCATCTGTCGTTCCCACGGCACTTCCCGCGGGGTCCCGCTCGACGGTCGTTTCAGCGAGACCCAGCACCTGACCGAAACCGGCGACCGCGAGGGTCAGCAGCAGGACCCCGAGCGGGACCCGCGGCTGGTTGGCGATGCGATGGCTGAGCGCGATCATGCTGAATGTGGTCCTCGGTCAACTTGGACGGATGGTGGATGGCCCGGGCCGACCGGTGGCCGGCCCGGGCCAGGTCTGCTCAGTGCGGGGTCGCCGCGTAGGGGAAGGTCGCTCGGAAGGCCTTGTCGTTGGCGTCGACGCCATCGCTCGTGACGTTTCCCTTGGTCAGGAGGGAGAACTCCGCGTTGATGACATCGTCGGCCAGAGCGCGGCCGTTGAGGAAGCCTGCGCCGTCACCCAACTTGACGGTCAGCGTGTCCGGCAGGAGCACGTCGGCGATGCCCGCGATCTCGTCGGCGGTGTAGTTCGGGGCAGCGTTCACCTGGAGGACGTTGTCGATGGCGTTCAGGACGCCGATCACGTTATCTCGATCGAATGCGCGATCATCGGACGGGCGGAGCCGATTTGCCGCTTCCTTCTCCGCATTCGTGGTGTTGAACACGGTATTGATCGCGGGGCGGCCCATCCGCTCGACCTGATCGTAGATTGAGCCCTTCAACTGCATCGTTGTCGCCCACACGCCGACCGTCCGACCGGTGCCACCCAGGCGCGCGTCGGGGACTTCGATCGCGATGCTGCTGACGTTCGTTCCCGCAAACGTGTCCTTGGCGGTAAATCCGCCCAGGAGGACGCCCAGGTTGGTCGAGCCCGCCAGGAGCTGCTTCTTGAATTCGACGAAGCCGGGCAGATCGAAGAAGAACGGGTCATCGCGGGGCCCGGCGAAGGCCTTGCCGCCGCCGCTGATCGCCGCAATCTGCGTGCGCAGCTTGTAGCGGGTCGTCACTCCGCTCGCGACGGTCGTCCCGGTCCATTCGTTTGCTCGCGCGGCGTCGCCGGTCGCACGCTTGATCGTGTAGTTCTGGACGACGGTGCCATCGCCATGGGTGACTACGGCGCCGAACTTGATCCGGTAGGCGATGTCCGCCCGCCCATTGAGATTGGTGTCGATGTTGAACTGGTAGATGGCGGACGGACTGAACGCCGCGGTCATCGTATCGGCCGGGCTGGTCAACGGGTTGACGTTCAGGACGAGCGTCGTCCCCCCACCTGACTTGAAGGCGTACAGATCAGTGATGTCAATGCGGGGATCGGACTTGGCGGTCGGCGCATCGAGGTGGTCGGCGGCGCTCGCGCTGAGCGAGCCGAGCCCGATGGTTGCGACCGCGCCAGCAAGGGCCAACAGGCCCAGGCCGGAAACGGCGCGTCGATAGCTGTTCATCGCGGGTAACAACCTCCATTCTGTGTTCCGGAGCATCAGCCGGTCCGGCGGCGAGCCGCGGTCCAATCGCGCCTGACCGGTGGTTCGCGCCCGCCGCCCGCTTGGATCACACCAGGTCAGGCGGTCGTCGCCGTCCGATACACTCCGTGAGTGGAACAGGGCAAGGAATTGGTCGGTCGTGGTCGATTCATCACGATCGAGGGACCTGAAGGCTCCGGCAAGACGACCCAGGCCGCGCTTCTGGCACAGCACTTGCGTGAGCGAGGCCTGGATGTGCTCGTCACTCGGGAGCCGGGTGGTACCCGGTTGGGCGAGCGGGTGCGGGACCTCCTCATGGCTCGGACCGACTCGGACGTCTTGAACGATCCCCTGACCGATGCATTGCTGTTCAATGCCGCGCGGCGCCAGCTCGTGGTCGAGGTGATTCGGCCGGCACTCGCAGGCGGGCGCCTGGTGCTGTGCGCCCGGTTCTCCGACTCGACCCTCGCCTACCAGGGGTTTGGTTCCGGTGTCCCGCTCGCCCGGCTTCGCAGCGCGGAAGAACTGGCGACCGACGGGCTCCGCCCGGATCTCACCATCCTCCTTGATCTCCCGGTGGAGGTGGGGCTGGCGCGGGTGGCGCCGGGCGATGTGACCCGCTTCGAATCCGAGTTCGACCTCGCCTTCCACCGTCGGGTACGTGACGGATTCCTGACCCTGGCCGCGGCCTCCGTGGATCGTTTCGTCGTCATCGACGGGACCCGCACGGTCGAGGCGGTGACGGCCGCTGTCAGGATCGCCGCGGACCGCTTGGTCGGCTCATTTGAACCGAAACCGCTCGCCGAACGCATACCTCGATGAACGCATTCAACCCGCCGCTGGAGCGTGCCTCATCAAGCTCGGACGAGGCCGATCGGGCGGCGCTGTTGAGGATCGCCGATGGAGAGCTCGCTGCTCTCGAGGACCTGTACGACCGCTACAAGACGATGGCCTACTCGATCGCCCACCGAATCACGGCTGACCCGACCCTCGCCGAGGACGTGGTGCAGGACGCCTTCCTCGGGGCATGGCGCAATGCGGGCCTGTACGTGGCCGGCCGCGGCAGTGTGAAGACCTGGCTGCTGGCCATCGTCCACCACCGCGCCATCGACGCGATCCGGAGACGCCGGCCAACCAGTGACCTGCCTGAACTCGACGCACCGTTGCCAGAGGCACTGACCGTGCCCGATGTCTGGGCCGAAGTGTCCGCGAGCCTCGACGCCGTCACCGTTCGGGGAGCGCTCGACGCCCTGTCCGACGTCCAGCGCGAAGCTCTCGAACTCGCCTATTTCGCCGGGCTGACCCAGCAGGAGATCGCGGGACGCACTGGAGCGCCGCTGGGGACCGTCAAGAGTCGCATGCGCCTGGGGCTCCTCGCGATGCGCCGAGCGTTAGTGATGGGTGCGCCATGAGCGGCCCATCCGTGGTACGCGAACTGACGTGCGATGAGGTTCGCGACATGGCCGGCGCCTTCGTTCTCGGGGCGCTCGAAGCTGCCGACGCAGCGTCGGTCCGCGCACACCTGGCCACCTGTCGCGAGGCCCACGAGGAGATGGCGGAGCTCGGTTCGGTGGTGCCGGCGTTTGTCGAGATCGTCCCCCTCGTGGAGCCGCCCGCAGACTTGAAGAGGCGGATCATGGCCGCTGCCGCCGCTGGGGCCGCGGCCGCTGCGGACGCCGACGCTGCGCCGCGAGGTGGTGCCGCCCACGGCGAGCCGTCCGGACTCCGTGCTGGGGTTCCGCTCGATGGGGCTCGGGCGACGGGCGCCCCAGCGGCCGTCTCGTCTGCGGTTGCGCCGGTCTCGTTCCCGACCAGCCGAGTGGGCTTCCGCCGTGCATCGACGACGACCGGCACGTGGGCGTTGCGCATCGCGGCCGTCCTGGCCATCTCCGCATTGGGTGGCTGGAATCTCGTGCTCCAGACCCAATTGACAGAAGCCCAGCAGTACGATCGGAACCTGGCCGCGATTCTGGATGCGGCCGCGCAGCCCGGATCGCTGACGGCCGTCCTCGCCGGCGACGGTGGCGCAGGTTCCGGGCTGGCGGCGGTCGACGCCGCCGGTCACCTGACGATCGTCATGCGTGACCTCGCCCCCACGACCGGCAGCGCCGTGTACGAGGCCTGGGTGATCGGCGGCGACGGCATTCCTGTATCGCTCGGCAGCTTCCAGGTCGGCCCTACGGGGGTCGCCTATTTCGAAAGCTCGGGCCTCCCGACTGCAGAAGGAATCGTGCTGGCGCTCACACTTGAGGCGGGACCCGGGGCCACTTCTCCAACCCCGCCGATCATCTCCAAGGGCGTCGCGGGGGCGCCCGGCTGACCGATGTTCCGGATGAACGTGAACCCACGGGGTAGTCGGCCGTCCAGACGCCCGCGGTCCAGACGCCCGCGGTCCGTTGACGATCATCAGGCTCACTGAGCGCTTCCGGTCCGACCTGGCCCGCCCGGGGCGCGCAGGCTCACTGAGCGCTTCCGGTCTACTTGCCCGGCCGCCCGGGGCGCGCAGGCTCACTGAGCGCTTCCGGTCTACTTGCCCGGCCGCCCGGGGCGCGTCGACAAGTCGGCCCCGATGGCACCCTCGTGATGACGATGAAGTCCTGATACCCGCACTGCGTACCACTTTCCGCACGAGTCGAGGTGGCTCGCTCACAGATTCGACACGTTGTCGATGTCAGGCAGGACCACTAAGTGATACATCCGGGATTCGATACTGGCCGTACCGGTGGCGTGGATGCGCGCCGGACTGTCGCTTGCGGTGTCCGTCCAATCTCGTCGCGGCGCTCAACGATCTCGGCGCTCAACGATCTCGGCGCTCAACTGCCAGTTGAGCCCGGGCGACGAGCCCGCTTGGTCGAGCGACCAGGCTGCACTCTGGGGATCCGAACACGCGGGTTCATCGTGAACGCTCAACCGTGAGTTGAGCGCCTACGGGGTTGGCGGGTGTGGCGGGAACGCGGGAGGGAAACGGGGGAAGGCGGAGGTAGCTCTAACCCGCAACCTCGATGGCGGGTTAGCGTGAGCCGGCCGGGCACCAATAGGAGCGGTTGCCTGGCCAGTGAGCCGCGCCGTCCGGATGGCGAGCCAGGCGGGGGTGGCCTCTGCCGGAGGGCCGTGAGCCTCGTCGAACGGACCTGCCCTACTCGCCGATGAGTCGCTGGGCCACCTTGTCGAACGGACCTGGCCTACGGACCGATGAGGCGCTGGGCTTCGGCACGCTCGATGGGGTCCAGCGCGGGACCAAGCGCCAGAGCCGATTCCAGGAGGGCGAGACCGCCCGTCCGGTCGCCGCTGGCGACTGCGATGGCGCCGTCGTGGAACCGGAGGCGAGCGTCATCGGCGCCATCGGCGCGAGCCGCGGTGATTTCAAAAGCGGCCTCGTCGAACCGGCCGAGCCGGTAGAGCGCCCAGGCCACCAGGTCGTGCCCGGCCGGATCGGACCGGGCCGCGAGCGACGCACGGGCGGCCTCGTGGATTGCGGTCGCCGACCCGGCGTGGTCCAGCCCGAACCGGAGCAGCTGACGGTCATACACGACCCCCTGGAGCGAATCCAGGCGTTCGATGAACCAGACAGTGTCGTGGGCTGCGTCGGCGCCGCTGATGTCGTCGGTCGCGCGGAGCAGGTCGCCCAGGAGCGCGAGCGTTTCGGGCTGTGGCGCGATTGCCGCCGCCGACTGCAATCCCTCCACGGCCGCTTGCAGACGCCCATCGTACGCGTCGATCCGGGCCAGCCCCACCATGGCGCCGAGATCCGTCGGGCGGATCGCGAGGGCCGCCTCGTAGCCGACCCGCGCAGCCGCTGCGTCGCCGGCCAGTCGCGCGTATTCGCCAGCCACGAATTCATAGAACCCGGCGTCGATCCCGCCCGAGGCAGCGGCCTCCCCTCGTGCCGCATCCCGGGCCGAGCGCGCAAGCCGAAGGGCTTCGGTGGGGTTCCCGCTCAGGAACGCGAGGCGGGCCAGCCTGACGTCGATCGCGGGACCGGCCGCCTGCGCGGCCAGCACGGCCAAATCCAGACGCGCCTCAGCTATGAGGCCCAACTCGAGTTCCGCATCCGCCCTGGTGGCGAGCGCGCCGAGCTGCGTGGGATCGTCCTGGTAGAGGGCCTCCGCGGCGGCGAGCGCTCCTGCGAAGTCGTGCAGCGTCAGGCGGATGGCTGCCTCGAGTGCTCGCGCCGGCGCATGGGTCGGTGCGGTCGAGAGGGCGGTCCGCACAACCGCCAGCGCACGCTCGTGGTTGTCGAGATTGCCGGTCAGCTGGCCCCGTCCGTGGTAGAGCATGGCCAGGTTGGTGGCCGAGAGGAAGTCCGCGGGTTCTGCGGCGATGTTGGCGGACCAGACCTCGATGGCTCGATCGATCTGCTCAACCGACGAGGATGCACTGCCGACGGCTGCCCCGAGAGGGGCTGTGACGGTCGCTGCGTCACCCACGAGGGTAGCCCGCGACGAGGTGCTGGCTCGAGGCTGCAAGGCGGCGGAGACATACGTCGTAGCGACGAGAACGACGGCGGCCGCGAGCATTCCGACGGCCCTCGGCCGCCGCAGACGCATGCCGTTGGTGATCGCGCGGCTCGTCGCTGCCATGGATGACATCCCCTGAATCCAGGTGGAGGAGGAGAGGGGCGACCCGGTGGATCGCCCCTCTCCGGGTGGTTCAGTGAGGCACGCCCAGGTACGGGAATGCCGCCTGGTAGTCGCTATGCGGTCCGACGCCGTCACCGGTGATCCCGCCGGCCGTCACAAGCGCGAGCTCGATGTCGATGACATCGTCGTCGAGATCGCGTCCGTTCAAGAACTCGGCGGTCGTCGCCGTGTTGTAGGTGAGAACGTCCGGCAGGAGGATGTCGGCGATGACGCCCCCAGCGCCCATCGGGTCGTACCCGCCGAGTGCCTCAAGGGTATTCACGACGTTGGTCCGGAACTTGCCACCGAAAGCAGTCCGCTGCTGTGACGGCGGCGTTGCGTTGAATTGGTTCTTGGTCTGGCCGGCGCTGGCGTCGACGAGGATCGTGTTGAACACGGTGTTGATCGCCGGGCGACCCATCTGGTCGCCGGGTTGCCACGCCGAGCCGTCCCACCACGTGGTCTGGGCCCATACGCCGATGGCGCCACCGAGTTGGTCGTCCGGGACCTCAATCACGATGGCATTGGTGTTGAGCGGCGCGAAGAAGTCGGTCGGGTTGGCGCCCAGGTCATCGGTGCCGATGTTGAAGAGCGTCCCGGCGAAGCCCGTCAGGTCGAAGAAGAACGGGTCCGAGCGAACCCCGGCGAAAGCCCACAGGCCATCGTCGGCCTTGACCTTGCCCTTGGCATTCGTGAAGCCCTGGACGATCGGCTTGCCGCCAGTCAGCGACTGGGCGCGGCTCCCCTCGTAGGCCGTGATCTTGAAGTGCTGGTTGCCCGCGGAATCCTGGTCTCCGAAACGCACGACGTAGGCGAGGTCCTGGATGGCGTCGCCATCGTTATCGACGTTGAGGATGTAGCGAACGTTGGTCCCGAAATTTCCGCCGAACAGGTTGATCGCGGGGTTGGTCGTCATGACGAGAACGGTCCGCGAGGCATCCGAGCCCTGAAACGCGTAGACATCGTTGATGTCTCGTTCTCCATTGACCGAGTTTGGTGCGAAGTTGCCTCCGGGGCTGCCGATGCTCCCGAAGGCCGACGCGTCGATGTGGTCGGCGGCGCTCGTGAGGAACGGCGCCGCCCCGATCGTCAATACGAGGGCTGCCGCTCCGAGGATGGTGAGTTTTCGAGGACTGCGCATGCAATCGATCCTTTCCTGGGTCCGAGGTCTGTTCCGGCGCCCGCGCAGCGGACATCGGCGTAGCTCGCCCAGAGCGGTTGTCGCGACCCTCCCGCGTTGGGCTCGCCGATGGATGCGCAGCGACCGGCCATTCGGATCAGTTGTTCCAGGACTTCGATCCAAAGTGAAGCCGATGCCGGCCGCCGGGCGCCATCACGGCAACGTGGTCCGCTACGCGCGGGTCGTCGGCGTCGCGTCCCCGCGAGCTTCAGGTCCGGCGCGAGAAAGGGCCTCTGGTGCGGCGCGTCCGCACCCCTTCTACGCTTCGGAAACGGCTCCTGCGGCGACTCGATCCTGGCCCTCTTCGCGAGCTCGCGCGAGCGCCTCGGACGCGGCCGCGATGAGCGATTGCGCGTCGGCGCCATCGACCGGGAACCGGGCGACCCCGGCCGATACCGTGATCGCCCGTCCGGCGACCGGGGGTAGCGCCCTGATCCCTTCGAGCACCCGACGCGCGACGGTGACGCCGGCGGACCCTGGCGCGACCAGGACGAACTCGTCGCCCCCGATCCGCCCGACCGTGTCGACCAGTCGAACCGACTCGGCAAGCACGACCGCAACCTGGCGCAGGACTTCGTCGCCAGCCTGGTGACCGCCGCTGAGGTTGGTGGCCTGGAACCCGTCAACGTCGAACATCGCCAGGGACACCTCGCTGCCCTGGCGAGCGGCCCGGGCAAGCTCCAGCTCCAGGAGGCGCGCCACGGTTCGCTCATTGGCCAGACCGGTCAGCGGGTCCGAATGCGCCAGGCGCTCGTACCATTCAGAGCGCTCGGCTGCGGTGGACGAGAGTCGCGCGCGATCGACGGCCACCGCGGCCAGTGCTGCCAGGCCTTCCAGATGCCGGCGGGCGGACGCATCAACAGTGTGCGGGGCTGGCCAGCCGAGGCCGAGTGCTCCAAGGGCAACCTCCGAGCCAGCGGTCACGACGATCAGCGGCAGGTAAGCCCCGACATACGTCGTACCGTCCGCCATCGCTCCCTCCCGATCAAAGGTGGAGATGCGCGTCGTCACCGCCTGGGCGAACGGATCAGCGGAGTCAGCCGCGTCGAGGGCGAGCCGCGCGCGCGCCTCATCGTCGAACCCTCGGGTTGCAGCGACCTGAAGCCCGGGCCGATCCGGATCCTGGACGAGGATCGCCCCCATGACGGACTGGGTTCCTGTCGCGGCCGCCGCGAGCACGCCAATGAGGGCGGCCTCCAGATCGGCGCCCGTCGCAACGGCCTCGATGGCCTCGATCAAGGAAGCTCCGGGATCGCTGGTTGGTCCGTGGGTCGCCACGAAAGGCTCCTCGAGGAAGATTGCATGACCCGATCGGGTCATCGAGGCGGCATCGTACACCGCCCGATCCGCGCCAATCGAGACTGGTCACGCGATTTCAACATGACCACGTGTCGGATATTGACCGCGGCGACCCCGTGCACCGATACTCCGCCCGTGAAGCTCATCGTCGCGATCGTCCACAACGAGGACGCTGGCGCCCTGGTCAACGGACTCCTCGACAAGGAGTTCCGGGCCACCCGGCTGCACAGCTCCGGCGGGTTCCTCAAGCAGTCCAACGCCACGATTGTCGTCGGGGTCGAGGACGGCGACGTTGACGAGGTGATGGGGATCGTCCGGACCAACTGCATTTCGCGCACGCAGGTGGTCAACCCGATGCCACCGATCATGGAGCCCGGCGAGTTCTTCATGCCCTATCCCCTTGAGGTCGAGGTCGGCGGCGCGACCGTCTTCGTCCTCCCGGTCGAGCGCTTCGAGCGGCTCTAGGGCGCTTGGAGCTCCACGAGGCCCTGGCCTCGAAGGTCGACGCCTGGCGGGAGGCCGGATTTCCCAGCGACACTCCTGCGCTCGCGGAAATCCTGGACTTCGCCGTCGAAGGCGTCGAACCCGGCGAGCCGTGGCCGCACTCCGGCCAGCTCCGGTTTCTCCGCGCCGCTCAGCTTCGGGCACTCGAGACCTACTGGTATCTGCGCATCATCGAGCGGACACCGCCGATCCCGGACCTGTATCGGCGCCTGTTCGCGACGACGTCCGAACGACTTGCGGCGCTAGGGCTCAATACCCCGGCCCTGACAACCCTGGCGCTCGATCTCGGGCCGGACGGCCTCCTGGACCGGATCCGGACCGACGACACCTTTGTCAAGGTCCACAAGCTCGGCGTTTTGCGCGAGACGCTGACCCTCGACTACCCGAGCTACATCCTGGCCCTTGCGATGGGCGCTGGAAAGACCGTTCTCATCGGGGCGATCGTGGCGACCGAGTTCGCGCTTGCCCTCGAGAATCCAGAGCCGCTGGAAGGGATCCAGTTCATCGAGAACGCGCTCGTGTTCGCGCCGGGGACGACGATCATCGAGTCGCTCCGCGAGCTGTCCACCATCCCGTTCGGCAAGATTCTGCCGCCGCGACTTCTCGCGGACTTCACCGCAAGCCTGAAGGTGACCTTCACCCGCGACGACGAGCGCGGCATCCCCGTCGTGCCGGGAAGCCGGTTCAACCTGGTCGTCACCAACACCGAGAAGATCCGGATCCAGGCGATCCCGAAGCGCCGCCAGCTCACCCTGGCGAGCCTCCTCGATGCCCGCGAGGCGGAGGCCACGGAGCGGGCGAATCTCCGCCTCCAGGCGATCGCCAGCCTGCCGCATCTCGGCGTATTCAGCGACGAGGCGCACCACACCTACGGCCAGAACCTCGAAACGCGGCTGAAGCGCGTTCGCCAGACGGTCGACTATCTCGGCCAGGCGACCAACCTGATCGCGGTCATCAACACGACCGGCACGCCGTACTTCGAGCGCCAGCCGCTCCGCGACGTCGTCGTCTGGTACGGGTTGGGGCAGGGAATTCACGACGGGATCCTCAAGGACGTGGCGAACAACATCCAGTCCTTTGCCTTCGAGGCAGATCACGCCGATGAATTCGTGAGCCACGTGGTCACCGACTTCCTGGAGTCGTACGGCGATCACACCCTGCCTGACGGGGCGCCGGCGAAGATCGCGATCTACTTCCCGCAGGTGGACGACCTCGAGGAACTGGAACCACACGTTCAGCTGGCGGTCGCGAAAGCGGGCCTCCCGCCGACGGTCATCCTCCGGAACCATTCGCGATCGTCCACTGATGAGGTCGACGCGTTCAATCGGCTCAATGACCCGACCGCCGAACAGCGCGTGATCCTGCTCGTGAACAAAGGCACGGAGGGTTGGAACTGTCCCAGTCTCTTCGCCACGGCCCTGGCTCGGAAGCTAAAGACCAGCAACAACTTCGTCCTCCAGGCGGCATCACGATGTCTCCGGCAGGTCCCGGGCAACGACCGTTCGGCCCGGATCTACCTCTCGGATGCCAACCGCAGCGCGCTGGACACGCAACTGAAGGACACCTACGGCGAGTCGATCGGCCAGCTCGAGCATCAGCGCCGCGCGACCACCCCGAACGTGATCCGGCTGCGCAAGACGGATCTCCCGCCGATTCGCCTGCGAGTACCCCGTCGCGAGCTCGTCCGGGGAGCGGCGCCGGCCGGCACGCTCGCCTTCGAGCGCCCGTCCGGGCCTGCCCATGGCGGCGCGATGACGCGGACCACGTACGGCGTCGGACTCGCCAATGCCACCCGCAAGATGCTGACTGCCCTGGGGGACACGCTCGAGATCGAAACCAGCGTGGACACGATCGATGCCTACACCGCCGCGATCACCCTGGCGGCGACGTACCGGCTCGACGCGTGGCCGCTGATCGACGCGCTCCGCCAGACATACGGAACCGAGGAGGTCCCGGTTCCCCACCTCCAGCCGCTGGCGCAGCTCCTCGAGGAGCGCCTCGGCGGCTACGAGGAAACGATCGAGCATGAGGATGTCGAGCTCGCCATCGTCAAGCCGGACGGCTTCGATGCCGTGACCCAGGCGGACGGATCCGTCGTTCGGCAATCGGACATCGCCTATCCGGCGGACCGCGCTCATCTCGTCTTCGGGCCGGAGCGGCTCGCGGGTGAGAACCCAGCCAACTACGGGTTCCACTACAGCCCGTACAACTTCGATTCGAGTCCGGAAGCGGACTTCTACGAGAAGGTCCTCCGCGTCCTGAATCTCAGCCCGGACGAGGTCCGCGAGATCTATTTCACCGGTGCCATCACCGATCCCAGGAAGACCGATCTGGCCTTCGTCTACCGGCGCGAGGGGCGTGATCATCGCTACACGCCGGATTTCGTGATCCACGCGCGCGGCGACCGCTGGCTACTCGTCGAGATCAAGATGACCGCCCGTCGTCAGGACGCCGTCGAGGGCGAGCACGGGGTCAAGGCGAAGGCGCTCCGGGCGCTGGAGGCCGCCAACCCGGGCCGCATCTTCTACAAGATGGTCTTCGCCGATGCCGTGGTGCCGGCGCCGGACGTCGCCGCCGTCGGGGCATTTGCGGACCGGCCGCCAGGCCCGTAACCGTTCATTCTCGGGTTGACTATGGACGGATAGAACCTGATACTCACGTAAGTGTCCAAAGTAGGCGATGGATCGGACGTTTCGAGCGGGGAGGTCGGCCCATTTGGCCCAGTTCATCGAGCGACGCTGGGAGGGTGACCCTGGGGCGTACGGCGGGCGCGCTGCCAGGTCTTCATTCACATACCAGGCGTTCGTGCCAGACACAATTGCGGCCACGCACGTGCGAATTACGTTTGAGGTAGCCGAAACGGTCGCCGTGGCGGAGGCCGCGGTGCGCGAGCTCAACGCCGCAGCGGCAGTAACGGGCCTGGAAGCGGTGGCGGCCCTGCTGCTGCGGTCCGAAGCGATCGCCTCGTCGAGGATCGAGGGGTTCGAGCTCTCCCAGCGAAACCTGGCACGGGCCTTGATCGATCCCCGCGCCGCCCGCGGCACGGCCGGGGTCGTCGCCGCGAACGTACTGGCGATGGAGCAGGCGGTTGGCCTCGGCGATCTCGAGCGGCCAATCAACGTCGCCGACATCCTCGAGCTTCATCGGACACTGATGGCAAGAGAACCAGCCCGACTCACGCCCGGCGAGCTTCGGCGCGAGCAGAATTGGATCGGGGGCCGGGTCAACTCGCCCATCGACGCCCGGTACATTCCGCCTCCCGAGGATGAGGTTGAAGCGCTGGTCGCCGATCTGGTCGCGTTCATCAACCGAGATGACCTTCCGGGTGTCGCTCAGGCCGCCATCGCCCACGCTCAGTTCGAGACCATCCACCCCTTCCTCGACGGAAATGGTCGAGTGGGGCGGTGCCTGATCCACGTGATCCTTCGAAGGCGGGGAATCGCTCCCCGCTTCGTGCCGCCGGTCTCCGTCGTCCTTGCGGCGCGAACGAACCAGTACATCGGCGGTCTCGAGGCATATCGTGGTGGACAGGTCGCCGAGTGGTGCGCCTCGTTTGCGGGTGCGTGCGAGCGTGCCGCGCGGCTCTCGGTGGAACTGGCGGAGACGATCCGTGCGCTTCAGGCCACCTGGTACGAGCGCGCCGGCAAGCCCCGGCGCGACTCGGCGGCGGTACGCATCATCACCCTGCTTCCCGCCCAGCCGATCGCCTCTGCCGCGACAATGCGAGCGGCGATCGGGGCGTCGCACCGCCGGGCGCTGGACGGCCTCAAGATGCTGGCGGAGGCCGGGGTGGTTCGGCAGATCAGCGAGGGTGACTATGACCGGCAATTCGCTGCCGATGAGCTGTTCGAATTGATCGAATCGTTCGAGCAACGACTGGGCGTCGCGACCGCCGTGGTGGGTCAGGCATGACCGACGAGACCCGCGTCCCGATCGCGAAGGCGAAGGGACGGCCCATGCTCTCGTGGGTCGGCAAGCGGCCGTTGCGCGAGGTGCGCTCGTTCCCGGCCCAGCTCGTGGAGCGGTTTGTGTCGGCGGCGCCCGCGGGTGCGGTCTCGGCCGACGTCGATTGGTCCGACTGGCCGGACCGGTTCGATCGCGGTGGCCTGCTCTTCCACGGCGACAACAAGGAGGTCCTCGCGCACCTCCTCGCCAACGGCTTCCGGGGGGCGGTGGACCTCGTCTACATCGACCCGCCGTTCGACTCGGGCGCCGACTACGTCCGGAAGGTCCAGCTCCGCGGCGCGTCGGGCTCGGTCCGGCTGGACGGTGAGTCGCACACGCTCGGCGAGCAGATCCATTCCGCCACTTGACAATGCTTACCGCCGTTTACACGATATCCGTAAAGCCTACTAAGGAATGTAAGGGTCACCAATGAACCCCCTGGATGATCCGTACACACCGACCGCCGGCAGGCGCCCGCCGGTCCTGGCCGGCCGCGAGAGCCAGGAACAGCACTTCGAGCTGATGCTGCAGCGCCTCGAGCGTGGCCTGTCGGCGCAGAGCATCATGCTGGTGGGCCTCCGCGGGGTCGGAAAGACCGTCCTCCTCGGCCGATTCGAGGAGATCGCCCAGTCACGCAACTGGGTATCGAAGGACGCGGAGTTCACCGATGCGACGGCAATCGGACCGCTGATGGCACGCCTCGGACGAGCAGCACTTCTGCAACTGAGCCCGGCAAACCGATGGAAGGCCCGCGCGCGGACTGCTGCCGGAGTCATCCGCAACTTCACGCTGTCCTTCAACCCGGACGGGTCGACGTCGGTCGGATGGAAGGAGGCGATCGATGCCCCTGGCCTGGGCGATTCGGGGTCGCTTGATGCCGACCTGACCGACCTCCTGGTGGCCCTCGGCGAGGCGGCCCAGGAGCAGGCCCGGGGCGTCGTCTTCCTCTTCGACGAGGTGCAACTCATCGAGCGACGCGATCTCCAGGCGCTCGTCGTCGCGTTCCACAAGACGATCCAGCGCGGCCTGCCGATCGCCTTCGGGCTTGCCGGCCTGCCGCTGCTGCCCGGCCTGGTTGGTGAGGCCAAGTCATATGCGGAGCGCATATTCACGAAGCCGGAGATCGGCTCGCTTCCGCGCGAAGCCGCAACCCGTGCGCTCACCGGGCCCGCAGAGGCGTTGGGTGTGACCTACGAGGCGGCCGCGGTCGACCGAGTCCTCGATTATACGGAGGGATACCCGTACTTCATCCAGGAGATCGGCAGCATCGTGTGGAGCTACGCCCCCGGGCCGATCATCACCGATAGCGACGTCATGTCCGCCATTCCGGAACTCGAGGCCAAGCTTGACTCCGACTTCTTCCGGATTCGAACGGCGAAAACGACCGAGCTCGAACTCGCGTACCTGCGGGCGATGGCCGAGCTACCCTCGGGCCCGAAGGTATCGGGCGACGTGGCGACGAAGCTCGGCTACACGGGGAGCGAGCAGATCGGAACCACGCGCGCGAAGTTGATCAGCAAGGGCCTGATCTATACGCCCGGCCAGGGCCTCGCAGACTTCACCGTTCCACAGTTCGATCGCTACATGAAGCGGAACGTTCCATTCACGCAGCGTCGACCGCGCCCTCGGACGCCGGGCCGATGACGCATTCCATGGGGTTACGACCAGAGCGAAGGACGCGATGACGAAATCTGACGGCACTTCCGTCCCGATCGCGAAGGCGAAGGGCAGGCCCATGCTCTCGTGGGTCGGCAAGCGGCCGTTGCGCGAGGTGCGCTCGTTCCCGGCCCAGCTCGTGGAGCGGTTTGTGTCGGCGGCGCCCGCGGGTGCGGTCTCGGCCGACGTCGATTGGTCCGACTGGCCGGACCGGTTCGATCGCGGTGGCCTGCTCTTCCACGGCGACAACAAGGAGGTCCTCGCGCACCTCCTCGCCAACGGCTTCCGGGGGGCGGTGGACCTCGTCTACATCGACCCGCCGTTCGACTCGGGCGCCGACTACGTCCGGAAGGTCCAGCTCCGCGGCGCGTCCGGCTCAGTCCGGCTGGACGGCGAGTCGCACACGCTCGGCGAGCAGATCCAGTACACGGACATCTGGGCGAACGACACCGGCGAGGTCTTCACCGTGGTACAGGCCGACATCCCGGAGCGGCGCCAGGACCTGGTGTCGGGGTCGTACACGGTGGCTCGATCGCCGGATCCGACCCGTCCGGTCGCCATTCGGATCACGGACATGCTCGGCGAAGACGTCCTGGTGATTGAGGAGCGATGACGTCGCCGGCGTCCCGAGGGGTAGCCACGACCCTGCCGACCGACCTTCAATGACGAGGTGGGTCGATACGCTCGAGTCCGGCGCGCCCGACGTCGTAGCGGCATGGCGCGGGATCGACGCCGGCCGACCTATCTCCGTTCGCCGCGAGGTCCGCCGACGGGCCGGGGTCGGGAGTGCCGAGGGCGTCGCGCGACAGCTCGCTACGCTCGCCGATGCCCTTGCGACCCTGGTTGGCGGCCTGTCCGACGAAGATCTGCGGCGACCGGGCGGCGAGGGGAGCTGGAATGTGGCCCAGGCGATCGGGCACGACTGTGATGCCCGGGCGGGGCTGGCGCTCGCTGCGGCGAAGGCAGCGGCAAACCAGTGGCCGGCCGCTGCGCCGCCGGTGGTGCCCGGGGTGGCCGGCCTGGCTGACTCGGATCGCCAGACGCTTGTCCGCAAGATCGCCCAGAGCCAGCGGATCGTGGAGCGCGCCTCCCGAACCGTGGCTGGGCACGAAACGGATCCGTGCCCGCTAGAGCACTCGCTCGTTGGTCGATTGCGGTGCGGCGAGTGGCTCCTGTTCGCCGGAGTCCACGACCTCATGCACCTGGAACAGCTGCATGGCCTGATCGACCGACGGGCGACGCGATGAGCCCGGTCCGCCCGGACCTGATCGAGGCCTGGATCTTTCGTGTTCCCGCCGACGGCAGCCCCGAGTACTTGCTCATCCGTCGCGCTGAGGACCGAATCTTCCCGGGTCTGTGGCAGCCGGTGACCGGTGGCCTGCGTGCGGGCGAGACGGTGCCCAGCGCTGCGCTCCGCGAGGTCGAGGAGGAGACCGGCTTTGCCGGAGACGACATCGAGGCCTTCTTCGACCTCGATCAGGTCGGCTCCTTCTATGCCGAGGATCTCGACGCGATCGTCAACAGCGTGATCTTCGCCGCGCGGGTCTCGGCGGGCGCCCAACCACGCCTGTCGAGCGAGCACGTGGCCTTCGAGTGGGTCGGCCACGAGGAAGTCGCCCGACGGTCTGTCTGGCCGCCCTATCGCGCCTCACTGGATCTGATCGAACGGATCGTCGTCGACCCCGGCCTTGCCCACTGGTTCGAGCTGGATCGATCCGGGCGGCGGGTTGCCCGGCTACCACACACGGGCGGCACCCATTCCAGGTAAGTGCCCGTGCAGGCCCGGTCTCTATCCTCAAGCTGGGCGCGAGGACAGGAATCTGCGATGTAGTCTCCCTGACCTGTTATCGTAACCACATGGATGTTGGCGTGCGCGAACTGAAGTCGAAGCTATCCGAGTACCTGGGCCGGGTGGAGCGGGGCGAGACGGTCAATGTCACCAGTCGCGGACGACGGGTCGCGCAGATCGTCCCGGCCGCCGGCGAAACGGCAATTGAACGCGGACTGCGCGAGGGCTGGATCACCCAGAAGGTGGATCGACCGCCGGAGCCATTCACGCCACTGGCGCCGATGCCGGGGACTCCGACCAGCGAGGAGTTGATCCGGCAAGACAGGGATCATCGCCATTGACGCTGTATCTGGATGCCAGCGCCCTGCTCAAGCGCTACATCGCCGAGCCGGGTTCATCGCTCGTTCACGCGCTGCTCGCCGGCGATCATAGCTGGGTGGCCGCCAACCACGGGTATCCGGAAGTCGTGATCAATCTCCGGCGCCGACTTCCGTCCTCCAGCGTCGAGGTGGCTGTGGCTGGGTTCGAATCTGACTGGTCGCGTGTGCTGGTCATTCGCCTCGATGATCGGCTCTGCCATCGAGCTGCTGAGCTTGGGGCTCTGGTCGGGCTGCAGACGCTCGACGCCCTGCATCTCGCGGCCGCTGAACGGGCTGGTGGCGCGGAACTGACCATCGTCACGTTTGACGACCGGCTGGCGGCGGGTGCGCGCGCGATGGGGTTCCCGGTTGCCGGCGTCTGAATGGCCCAGCGCCGGGCGGCCGGCCTACGCGCTCGCTGCGCTGGTAGACTCGGGTTGGAGGCAGCCCACGGAGCAGCGGCGCTGGAGGCTCACTTGATGGATCGAACAAGGACTTCCGTGACCAGCCCTGCTGCCGCGCGTCGCGCCTTCCGTTCCAAGGTTGATTCGCTCCGTCCGACCTACGGGTTCGAGGACGTCTCGCTGGCTCCTGGCACGGACACCATCGAGCCCGCCGACGTCGATCTTGGGCAGTCGTTCTGCGGCCTGACACTCGAGATCCCAATTCTGGCATCAGCCATGGACGCCGTCGTGAATGCGCGGATGGCTGGCGCCCTTGCCCGGCTCGGCGGTCTGGCCGTCCTCAATCTCGAGGGCGTTCAAACTCGCTACGACGACGCCGATGCCGTTCTCGCGCGGATCGCCGCCGCCGCCGACGCGGACGTGCAAGGACTCCTCGCGGAGGCCTACCAGCAGCCGATTCGCGAGGACTTGATCGCGCGGCGGCTCGAGGAGATGCATGCGGCGGGCTCAAAGGCGGCCGTCGCCGCAACCCCCGGCGCCGCCAGGCGTTTTGGTCCCTTTTGTGCCGAACACGGTGCGGACCTGTTCCTCGTCCAGAGCCAGGTCAGCAGCGCCCGCCACCTGGCCGCCGGCTACGACCCGTTGTCACTGGCCGATTTCACCCGCTCTATGCCTATCCCGGTGGCGGTCGGTAACACGACGAACGCCGAGGCGGCCTTCGCGCTGATGGAGCAGGGCGCCGCTGCGGTGTTCGTTGGCGTCGGGCCAGGTGCCGCGTGCACTACCCGTGAGGTCCTGGGTATCGGCGTGCCCCAGGTGACCGCGATCAGCGACGTGGCGGCTGCCCGGGACGCCTTCTTGGCGGAAACCGGGCGGTACGTTCCGGTCGTGGCGGACGGCGGGATGCGTCGCGGCGGCGAGCTGGCCAAAGCCGTGGCCGCGGGCGCGGACGTATTGATGATCGGATCGCCGCTGGCCCGCGCCGAGGAAGCCCCGGGCCGTGGCACGAACTGGGGGATGGCCGCGCCGTCGCCGACGCTCCCGCGCGGGACCCGGATCAAGGTGGGCACCATCGGCTCGCTCGAGCGGATCCTGCTCGGCCCGGCACAGGTTGCCGACGGGTCGGAGAATCTCGTCGGGGCGCTGCGTCAATCGATGGCGGCGCTGGGCGCGCGAACGATCCGGGAGATGCAGGGGGTCGAAATGGTCTACGCGCCCTCCACCCAGACCGAGGGCAAGTCCTGGCAGCGAGCGCGCTGAGGCTGGTCCTCGCGCACGTCAGGATTTTCGACCACGGATGACATCGAGTCGGACCTCTTCTTCGAGGGTAAGGTGGCTCGCCTGATTACCCGCGGTCGACACACGGGTCTGGCGCGACCGGTCGCCGTTGGTTTTGTCGATGAGCCCGATGGATCCATCATCGTCGCGGCCGGCGACCGCGCCGCCTGGGCCGGCAATCTGCTGGCGGATCCGCATGCGCTGGTCGAGGTCGGGGACCGTCAGTTCCGGACCAGCGCCGAGCCGCTCGAATCTGCCGATCACGCCCGAGCGATCCGAAATCTGATCCTTCGGTACGGGACGCCGGCCGAGCGGCTGGGGCGCGGGCCGTCCTTTCGGCTGCGGCCGATCGTTGACGACCAGGAATCGTCCTGATGGCGATCGAGGTGACGATCGAGGCGACGATCGCCCGGCCCCCTGTGGACGTGTTTGCGCGAATCGCGGACATCGCAGCCTGGCCGTCATGGCTGATCGCCAGTGGCATCGTCGCGGTCACCCGGTCAGCCGACGGACCGATCACCGTGGGAGAGCGGCTCCGCATTGATCAGCGTGCTGCGGGCCGCGCGGGCACGTTTGATGCCGAAGTCACGACGGCCGACGCGCCCGACCGGCTGGCGATCCGGGGCGTGGAGGACAGTGGCGTTTCGATCGAGATCGAGGCCGTCCTGGCGCCGGGCGAGACCGGAACCGTGCTGACCTGGTCGATCCGGATCGGGCTGCCGGCGCGTTTCCGCTTGTTCGAGTCCATGGCCCGTCCGCAGGTTCAGCGTGCCGCGGCGCTCGATCTGGAGGCGCTCAGACTTCGACTGGAGTCATCGCCGTCGGCCTGACGCCTGCCGCGCGACGTGTGGGATCCAGATCGTCATTTGGCCGCCGCCGACAGGACGTTTGCCCGATATCTGGGCGGGCCACCGGCGGGCACCATCTCGTCCATGGATGCGTTCGGGTTGGTCGTCTTCGCGATCAGTGCCTTTGCCCTGCTGGAGGTCGCAGCCGTGAACCTTCGCGGCGAGGCGCGACCGGCCCGCTCGTCACGACCCAAGCGCACGGGCGGCTGACCCGACCGAACACCAGGCGCGCCGGCGCTTCGTCGACCACGTTATCCTCGGCCGGATGGTCGAGACCGCGAGCCTCTACGAGCGAGCCGGCGGAAGCCCGTTCTTCGAGGCACTGGTGGCGCGCTTCTACGACGGGGTCGCCGAGGATCCCATCCTTCGGCCGATCTACCCGGAGGCCGATCTTGGTCCGGCCCAGCGTCGCCTGACGCTCTTCCTGATCCAGTACTGGGGCGGGCCGCGAACCTATGACGCCGAACGGGGCCACCCCCGACTGCGCATGCGCCATTTCCCCTTTGCGATCGGGCCGCGCGAGCGCGACCGCTGGCTGCTCCACATCCGGGCCGCGATCGCGGAGCTGGCGCCACAGCCCGACATCGCCGATCAGTTGGAGACCTACTTCGCGATGGCGGCGGAATCCATGCGCAACCGGGACTGACCCAGCGTCCGAGCTGGTCCTGGAGCGCCGAGGAACCGGGTTCCGACCGTCTGGGTCGGTACACTGGAGCCGTCGTAGCAAGGTCGACGGAGGGTATGGGTTGGCGGACACCGAGGGTTCACCCGGGCCGAAGCGCGATCGCGGCAAGACAGTGCACGGCGCCGCGGCCAACGCCGGCCACCGCGTCCTGGCGCCCGACGATGCCGAGGTCGAGGCCTACCTCGAGACCGCCCTCAACGCCCCCGCGCCGGCACGTTCTCTCGACGACCAACCCGCCGGCCCCGGCGGACCTGCGGACGCGCCGGGCCCGGTCGTCGTCCTCGACTTTGGCAGCCAGTTCGCCCAGTTGATCGCCCGGCGCGTCCGCGAGCTGGAGGTCTACTCGGAGCTGCTGCCTCATGACACGCCATTCGAGGAACTGGAACGACGCGGCACCCGCGCGATCATCCTCTCCGGCGGCCCGAATTCGGTCTATGACGAGTCGGCTCCAAAGCCTGACCCGGCCATCTGGAGCGGCCGAATCCCGGTGCTCGGGATCTGTTACGGCGCCCAGTTGATGGCGCACGAACTCGGTGGTGACGTGCTGCCCGCGGGCAAGCGTGAGTATGGGCCGGCCAACGTCCAGATCACCCACGACGGCCCGTTGTTTACCGGGATCGGTCGGGAGCAGCCAGTCTGGATGAGCCATGGTGATTCGATCACCCGGCTCCCGGAGGGCTTCGTGGCGACCGCGCAGACGGATTCGACGCCGTTCGCCGGCCTCCAGGCGGCAGAACGCAACCTGTACGGCATCCAGTTCCACCCCGAAGTCGTGCACACGCCGCGAGGCCGGGACCTCCTGCGCAACTTCGTCGTCGGCATCGCGGGTGTCGAGCCGTCGTGGACAGCGGCCAACTTCATCGAGACGACCGTCGCCGGGATTCGCGACCGCGTGGACACCCACGCCGCCAGGACCGCCTCGGACGGCAAGGTCATCTGCGCGCTATCGGGTGGCGTCGACAGCGCCGTCGCCGCCGCGCTGGTCCATCGGGCAGTCGGCGATCGCCTGACCTGCATCTACGTCGACCACGGGCTGATGCGCAAGAAGGAGTCGGAGCTCCTGCGCGTGACATTCGAACGCGATCTCGGGATGAACCTGGTGATGGTCGACGCCCGCGAGCGCTTTCTGGCTCGGCTGGCCGGTGTGGAAGACCCGGAGCAGAAGCGCAAGATCATCGGCGACGAGTTCATCCGGGTCTTCGAAGAGGAGGCCGCGCACATTGGCACGATCGACTTCCTGACCCAGGGCACGCTGTATCCCGACGTGATCGAGTCGGCAACGTCGGAATCGAAGACGGCCCAGAAGATCAAGACCCACCACAACGTCGGCGGGCTGCCGGCGGACCTGCGTTTCCAGCTCATCGAACCGCTGCGCTACCTGTTCAAGGACGAGGTTCGCCGGGTCGGGCTGGAACTGGGGCTGCCCGAAGCGATGGTGCTGCGGCAGCCGTTCCCGGGGCCGGGCCTGGCCATCCGGATCATCGGCGAAGTCACGCGCGAGCGGCTCGATACGCTCCGCGAAGCCGATTGGATCGTGATCGACGAGATCAAGGGGGCCGGGCTGTATCGGAGCCTGTGGCAGTCGTTTGCGATCCTGACGCCGGTCCGGTCGGTCGGGGTGATGGGCGACGGCCGGACCTACGCCAACGTCGTGGCGATCCGCGCCGTAACGTCGGAGGACGGGATGACCGCTGACTGGGCCAAGCTGCCGTATGACGTTCTCGGCAAGATCTCGGCGCGGATCGTCAACGAGGTGCCCGGGGTTAACCGCGTCGTCTACGACATCAGCTCCAAACCGCCGGCCACGATCGAGTGGGAGTAGTCGAACCCATCTCACGCGTTCAGTCCCGCTCGTGCACCGGACCGATGGGCTATCGTCGGGACCAACTGGCGCGGTAGCATTCGCGCATGGTCCACCGCCACTACTCGGGGAGCGCCCGATGACCGACGCCTGTTCCTGGTGCTCCACCCCGTACGCGGAAGGCGTGACGAACTGTTCGTCGTGTGGTGCCAACCTGGCTCCGGAAGGCGATGCGAACCTGCCTGGCCTGACTTCCGTGGATGCCGCATCCATCATCCGATCCAAGTCAGCCGCGCAACCGCGCAGCCGGCTGATGTCTTGGCTCAGCGGCGAGTACGCCAGCGATGTCCCGTCGCAAGCCGAGGCCCATGCGTACGCCCCGCCCGACCAGAAGGTTCGACGCGAGATCCTTCGTCTCGAGATGGAGGCCGAGATGGCGCATCTCAAGGCAGAGGCCGATGCCCAGTGGGCCGAGGCCGCCGCGGAGGGGCGCGAACTGGAGCTCGCGACGGCCAGCGCGTCCGAGGTTGCGGCTGAAGGTGACGCCGGGGCTGCGGACGGGGGTGAGGCCGGGGCTGTGGCCGGGGCTGTGGCGGCCGGCGGTGCTGCGGCGGGCGAGACTGGCGGCAAGACACAGGCGACCGCGCCACAGGACGAGCCAGGCACCGTGGCGACCGACCCAAGCCCGGGCGAGGACGATCCCGGCGCGGCCGAGGACGAACCGACGACCTGACCTCGCGCCGCGGTCCAGGTGGGGCTTCCCGAGCCACAGGTACAGCCCGATCCCGCCGGTACCTCAACAGTTGGCTGCCAGTCCCGGATGGTCCCAACCCCAGGCAGGCTGTCTCGTCGCTCACCCGGGCCCGCTGGCGCTCAACGCCGCTCGCGATCAACTCACGGTTGAGTCCCAGCGATGAACCCGCATGGTCCCAACCCCGGGCTGCACTCTGGTCGCTCGACCAAGCGGACTCGACGCCCGGTCTCAACTCACCGTTGAGCCGCTGCAGGCGGCAGGTGCCGTCGTCCAGACCGCGCTCAGCCGGGCCCCGACTGCGCTCAGCCGGGTCCAGACCGCGCTTAGCCGTCGTCCAGACCGCGCTCAGCCGGGCCCCCTCGGCGCTCAGCCGGGCCCCGACTGCGCTCAGCCGGGTCCAGACCGCGCTCAGCCGGGCCCCCTCGGCGCTCAAGCCGCCCACTTCGGCGGCGGGTCGAGGTGTCCGGCGGCTATGCTGCCGTCCGTGCCCGAATCGCTGCCGCCTCCCGGCCCGTCGTTCCTGCGCGAGCAGACCGTCCGGATCGGCGATCGGGCGTTCAGTGCCGGGATGGCTCGCCCCACGGACGCCCCAGATGGCTGGTGGCTGGCCATCATGTGGGTGGTCGACGGGTCCGGTCTGGTCAGTTTTCGCGATGTGGCGCCAGATGCTGGCCCACCGCCCGACCCACCGCTGGCTCGCCTGGGACCCGCGATCAGCGGGGCGCTGTCCGGATTGATCCTCGAGGATGCCGGGCGGCTCCAGATGCGGCTCGGGCTGATCCAGCCGCCCGAACGCGAGGACCGGCCATGGCTGGTGCCGCTTGCGGTTCGCTCGGCATTCCGGTTTGAGCCGGCACGCGCCGCGACGATGCGCGAGAACGAGCTTGCGGAGACCGTCCTGACCGGCTTTCGGCGGTCTGTGGAGGGCCTCCACAGACCATAGCGGTCACGGGCGGATACACTCACCAGCATGCGTAACCTGTTCGATGACTTTCTGGAGGATCTGCGAAGGCGCGAGGCGACGGCGCGGGGAGAGAATCCGGACGCGGGCCCGCCGGACGACGGGCAGCGCGAGCCCCGTACTGGCGACGA
>CAYRTS010000010.1:0-9589 GCA_964427285.1 uncultured Anaerolineaceae bacterium | reverse complement strand
GACGACGGGCAGCGCGAGCCCAGTGCCGGGGAAGAGGACGAATCGGATCCGCCTGCGGCGCCGCGCCCGATCAACGATCCCCCGCGCCGGAGCGGACCACCGCGGAGGCGCGGTCCGGGCGGACCGAATGATGGCGGCACGTTTGGCGGGCGCGCGGCACAGGCCGGTCGTCGGTTCGGGCTCGGGGCCATTGTCGTCGTCGTGCTCGGCCTGGTGGTCCTGTTTGGGGTCGGGCTGGACCTGTGGACAGACGCCCTTTGGTACACGAGCGTCGGCTATGACACCGTCTTCTGGACACGGCTGACCACCACCGCCGGACTCTTCGTGGGCGCTGCCCTGTTGAGTGCCGTTGTGCTGCTGCTCAACCTGTGGCTGGCCCGCCGGCTGGTGCCGCCGCCCTCGGAGGGCGGCACCAGCTCACTGCGTGGCCTGTTTGACCGAATTAATGAGGCCGCCCAGGCCGCCGAGGGGCGAGCCAGCCGGCCGGGTTCGTCGTTTGGCGATCGGCGCGGGGCCCCCGGCGGTCCGGCTGCCGTCGCCTTCGACCCGGACGATATTCCCGATCTGACCCCGCTGGCCGGTGTGGCCCTGACCGTGGTGGCGGTGTTTGCCGCGATCGTGGTCGGCGCGTCCGTGTCGGCGGCGTGGGAGACGGTCCTCCTCTGGGGCAAGCAGGTGCCGTTCTCGCCCGACGCCGCCACCGTGGTCAGCGATCCCGTCTTTGGTCGGGACATCGGGTTCTTCCTGTTCGAGCTCCCATTCCTGCGGCTGGTCCAGGGCCTGTTCAACGGGCTGGTCGTGGCGGCGCTTGTCATCGCCTTCGCCCAGTACCTGGTCGGTGCGTCGCGCAGCGGGCTGGTCTTCTCGACACCCGTGCGCGTCCATCTGGCGGTGCTCGCCGGCCTGTTCCTGCTGTCGGTGGCGTTCGGCTACCAGCTCGACAAGTACGAGTTGGTCTACAGCGCTCGCGGCGTCGCCACCGGTGTCAGCTTCACGGATCAGAACGCCCAGTTCTTCGCCTATGACGTGCTGACCGTGCTGTCCGGGCTGGCCGCCGCGCTCCTGGTGGGTGGCGCCTTTGCCAAGGTCCTGTGGCCGCTCGGGTTCACGATCCTGGTCTGGTTCCTGGCCTCCCTCATCATCGGCCGGCTCTACCCGGAGGCGATCCAGCGTTTCACCGTCGAACCCAACCAGTACGCTCAGGAAGAGCGCTACATCGGCAATAACATCGCCATGACCCGGCTCGCGTTCGGTCTCGGCACCTGGACGGAGCGGCAGTTCCGGGGGGAGGCGGTCCTGACGCAGGAGACGATCGACTCCCAGGCGGACACGTTCCGCAGCGCCCGGCTATGGGATTACCGGCCCCTGAGCGACACGCTGGATCAGCTTCAGACCGTTCGCCGCTACTACGACTTCACCGATGTCGACACGGACCGCTACCTGATCGAAGGCGTTAAGCGCCAGGTGATGTTGTCGGCGCGGGAACTGGCCCTGGAGGGCAATCCGGCGGCCGTCGGCTGGGTCAACGAGCGGATCATCTACACCCACGGGATCGGCGTCACGATGGTCCCGGTCAACGAGGTGGCCGGCGAGGGCCAGCCCCGCCTGTTGATCGGCAACCTGCCTCCGGTTTCGTCGGGCGGCGCCCCGGCCGTCACCGAACCGCGGATCTACTTTGGCGAGCGACCGAGCGACTACGTGGTCGTCGGGGCTCGACAGGCGGAATTCGACTACCCGACCGGCGACAGCGACGGGGGCGGATCGGTCGGGACGACCACGAGCTGGTCCGGGACGAGCGGGATCCGCCTCGACAACACGATGATGCGGCTGCTGTTCGCGCTGCGCTTCCAGGACCTGGACCTGCTGATCAGCGACCAGGTGACGAGCAGCAGTCAGCTCCTCTTCCACCGGACGCTGAGCGACCGGGTGCGGCGGATCGCCCCATTCCTGCGCTACGACAAGGACCCGTACGTGGTCATTGCCAACGGACGGCTCGTCTACATCCAGGATGCCTATACGGTGTCCGATCGCTTCCCGCACGCGCAGGGGTTCGATCCGGGCAGCTCGCTCGAAGCGACGACGCTTGGCGGCCCATTCAACTACATCCGCAACAGCGTCAAGATCACGATGGACGCCTACGACGGCACGCTGCACTTCTACATGAGCGACCCGACGGACCCGATCGTGCGGAGCTACGCCGGCGTCTTCCCGGATCTGTTCGAACCGCTCGATTCCATGCCCGCCGAGCTTCGCTCACACCTGCGCGTGCCCGAAGAGCTGTTCAACGTCCAGACCCGCGTCTACGGCCGCTACCACGTCACGGACACCCAGCAGTTCTTCCGCACGGACGATGTCTGGACGGTCCCGCAGAGCCAGACCAGTGAGCAGACCCTGCCGTCGGAGGCGTATTACGTGGTCATGCGCCTGCCGGGCGAGACAGGTGTTGAGTTCACACTCCTCCAGCCCATGGTTCCAACCGGGCGCCCGAACATGATCGCGTGGATCGCCGCGCGGATGGACGAGCCAAACTACGGAGCCACCGTCGTGTATCGGTTCCCGGCGGACTCGACGGTCTTCGGACCCGCGCAGATCGAAGCCCGGATCGACCAGGACGCGGCGATCAGCCAGCAGATCTCCTTGTGGGACCAGTCCGGCAGCAAGGTGATCCGGGGCAACCTGATCGTCATGCCGCTTGACGATTCGCTGATCTACCTCCAGCCGGTCTACCTCCAGTCGACCGGCTCGGCCTTCCCCGAGTTCCGCCGGATCGTCGTGGCGTCGCCTCGCCAGGTCGTCTGGGCCGAGACGCTCGGCGAGGCGCTGCGCCTGCTGCTGGTGGCCGAGGGCGCCGCCGCGCCGGATCCGACCGAAGGGCCGTCGGCGAGCCCTGGCGCGACACCGACGCCAGGACCCGGCCCAACGCCGCGGCCGACACCGGGTGTCGACCTGCCAACGGACGTGCCGGGCCTGATCGAGTACGCCAACGCCCACTTCGAGCTGGCCCAGGAAGCCCTGCGCGACGGCGACTTTGCCCGCTATGGCGACGAGATCGAGCTCGTTGAGGCCGCCCTTGTGCAACTCCAGGTGCTCGCGCCCGGGCTGTGATCCAAGCGACCGGAGAAGTCCGCCAGCTCCACGCCAGTGATCGCGGAGGATTGATCGCTCGCGCGCTGCTGGTCACGCTCGCGGTACCAACCACGTGGGCACTCGCCGTGGCCGCCTTCCTGCTGCGCGGCGGTTTCCTGGTCGTGCTTCTGCCGATCGTGGTGCTACCGTCGCCGGTGGGCCTCGCCAACATCCTCGCGCCCATGTTGACGGACGTTGCGTTCCGTGGCCTCTCGGGCGAGTTGGTTGCCGGGCTGGGGCTGGTGGTGGTGGTCCTCGCGGCGTGCGTCGTGGTCGGTGGGTTGATCGCTGCCTTGCTTGAGGCGGAGGCGATTCGCCTGGCGGTCAGCGCGGACGACGAGGATGCCGATGCCGCCGCCTCCGCGGGTGCTCGCCCAGATGCCCGGTCATCGGTGACGCACGTTGCGGCACGAATCCTGGGAGCCCGGATCGTGGCCCATCTGCCCACGGTCGCAGCCATGACCGTTGGATCGGTCGTCCTCGTGACCATCGCCTACCGCGAGCTGACCAGCCCGGTCGACGTTGCGACGCCGATCGTCATTCGCGTCCTGCGCGGCGCACCGGAGGCAGTGGCGGCCGTCGTCGCGATCTGGATGCTTGGCGAGATCCTGGGAGGGATCGCGGCGCGACGGATCGTCAATGGCGGGGCGGGGATCCGCCTCGCCCTGCGCGAAGCCTGCATCGAACTGATTCGCCATCCAGCCACCGTGCTGCTCCGCTCATTAGTGCCGACAGCCGCGCTGGTCCTGGTGCTCGTGCCATCGATCCTCGCGGCCTCGGCGGCGTGGGCCATCGTACGGATCGCCCTGCGCTCCGGGCTGGACCCAATGGCCACACCTGCTGTGGTGCTGTTCGTGGGCGTCTGGACCGTGGGGCTGCTCCTGATCGGGATCACATCCGCCTGGCGTGGCGCCGTCTGGTCGGTTGGCTACGGCCACCCAGGGTTGCGGCCCCATTCGACGGCGACCGAATCGCCGACCACGTCGGGTTGACGCCAGCGTCGGGTTGAGGTCGGCGTCCGCATGGGGCCAGCACCCGCCGATCCCGCCGATCCGGGTGGCGGCTTCAACACAGGTGGCGGCTGGCGTTGACAGAGGGTGACCCGGGCCACGATCATGGCGAACGATGACGGCACATCTGTTCTGCACAAACGTGCGCACGCTCGGTTGGCGAGTCAGGCGGTGAGCGACTTCGAGCAGCTCGTTCGGGCAAGCCGGCTGTACTACGAGCTGGGCGAGACGCAGCACGCGATCGCCGAGCTGCTGGGTGTCACTCGCCCCCAGGTCTCCCGCCTGCTGAAGCGCGCCCGAGGAGAGGGGATCGTTGAAATTCGGATCATCGACTCGACGGCGGTCGATAGCGCGGCCGCGGAGGTCTTGCGCGGCAGATACGCACTCGACGCCGTGCACCTCGCGCCCACCATCGCAGGACCCGAGGACCTGACTCGACGGATGGTCGGACGACTGGCGGCCGAAATCCTGCGCGCCGCCATTCGGCCTGGCGCGATCGCTGGGGTCGGCGACGGCGCGTTCGTCTCGGCGACGGCGGAGGCCCTCGAGGAGGGCACCACGACGGTTGCCGCGACCGTTGTCCCGCTCTGCGGCGGCTTCTGGACCACCGGCCCCGAGCGGGAGCCGTATCGACGCGTGGGTGAGGCGCTTGGCTGCCAGGTCCGGGGCCTCATGGCGCCCGGACTCGTCGACGACGCCGCAACCAGGACGGCCCTCGTGGCGCATGCTGGCATCCGGGCCATCGCCGACCTGTGGGAGCGGCTGGACGTCGCCCTGTTCGGGATCGGCGGGCCGGCGTGGAGCGCCTCGCTGATCGGCGAGTCGATCGAGCACCAGCTCACGAGGGACGGGGCGGTCGGGGAAGTGCTCGTGACGCCGTTCGACCTGGACGGCCGGTTCGTCTGTCCGGCTCTGCGCGATCGCGTGATCGCGTTCGATGCACGCCAGCTCGGCGGCGTCCCGGCCGCGATCGGCGTGGCGGCCGGACAGACGAAGGTCCGACCAATCCTTGGCGCCCTGCGCGCCGGCGTCGTTCGCACCCTCGTGACCGACGTCGCGACAGCGGAGGCCGTTGTGGCGCTGGACGAAGCAGCCCCGATGCCGCACGGCGGGCGGCATCGATGACCGCGCGCCGGGAGGCGTTTCTGGGCCTGGACCTCGGCACGACGGAGGTCAAGGCAGGACTCGTGTCCATGGACGGCCACCTTCTGGCCCTGGCTCGAGGCGGCTACGGGCTCAACACCACTGACGGCCACGGTTGGGCGGAGCAGGATCCGGGCGCCTGGTGGTCCGCGGTCATCACCGCGGTTCGCGCGCTGCATGGCACCGACGCGACCGAGATCGTCGCCATCGGCGTGGACGGCCACGGACCGACGCTCGTTGCCGTTGATGCACGGGGCGAAGCGACCCGACCGGCGATCACCTTCCTCGACGCACGCGCCGGCGCGGAAGCCAGGGAGCTTGCCTCGGCGACGGGTATCCGTGGCTGGGCGCTTGGCGGTCTCCCCGCGGCGCTCTGGGTCGAGCGCCACGAGCCGCTGGTCGCGGCGGCAACCCGCTGGTATCTCGCGACCTGGGAGTGGCTCGCATTTCGGCTATCGGGAGCGGTGGCCGCACCCCTGGTTCCAGATCAGCTGGTGCCGGAACGTTCGCTCGTTGCGGCGTCGGGCATTCCCCTGGAGCGACTCCCGCCGTCGACGAGCACCGGCCGGATCGTCGGCCGACTGACGGAGACCGCTGCCGACGCCCTTGGACTCGCCGCCGGCGTGCCGGTTGTCGGCGGCACGGTCGACGCGTTCACGAGCTACCTGGGCGCCGGCCTTCTCGAACCCGGCGATGCGTACGATCCGGGTGGGTCTGCCGGTGGTTTCGGGATCTACTGGGACCGCCCGCTGGACGTTCCGGGCGGGTTCGTGACGCCGGCTCCGCTGCCCGGCCGGTTCAGCATTGGGGCGGCGATGGCGGCGACCGGCCGGGCGCTCGATTGGTACCGTGACAGCATCCTGGGTGCCACGATCACCACAGAGGCGCTGCTCGCCGAAGCCGCGGACACGCCGCCGGGGGCGGACGGGCTCGTGTTCCTGCCCTACCTGGCGGGCGAGCGTTCGCCAATCTGGGATCCCGAGGCCCGGGCTGTGCTGGGCGGACTGACCCTGGGCCACCGGCGTGGGCACATCGCCAGGGCGATCGTCGAGGCTTCGGCCCTCGCGATCCGCCACGTCGCCGCGCCGATGCTGGCCGCCGGCGTCCGGGTCACGACCATGCGGGTCTGCGGCGGCCCGGCGCGGAGCGACTTCTGGAACCGGGTCAAGGCCGACGTGACCGGCTTTGAGGTGACGGTGCCGTCCGTACTCGAAACGGCGGTGCTTGGCTCCGCAATGCTGGGAGCGGTCGGGATCGGCGCCTACCCGGACCTTCAGACCGCGATCAGGTCGATGACCCGGATCGAGTCGCGCATTGAGCCGCGCCGCGAACTCGCCCCGGTCTACGATCGCCTGTACGAGGCATACGTGTCGCTCTACCCGGCGACGGCACCGATCCTGCGCCCATTGGGAACACCGATGTGAGCGCCGGCTCACGAACCGGTGCGATCCGCCTCCGCGGGCTTGACTTCGCCTTTCCCGGGCGATCCGGCACGCGGCTGGCCGTGCTGGACGGAGTCGACCTCGAGGTCCCGGGCGGCGGGATCGTCGCCCTGATCGGTCCGAACGGTTGCGGCAAGTCGACCCTGCTGCGGGTGATCGCCGGCCTGCTGGTGCCGGGACGGGGAGCGGTGGAGCTCGATGGCGAGGCCGTCGCTGGGCCGGACCCGCGAATCGGCCTGGTGTTCCAGGAGCCTCGGCTGCTGAGCTGGCGTTCCGCCGCCGACAACATCACCTACCCACTGGAGCTCGCCGGCTGGCCGGATGTCCGGCAGACGGAGCGCCTGGCGACGCTGATCCAACTGGTCGGGCTCGATCCGGCCGTGATCGGGTCGCGGCCGTCCGAGCTGTCCGGCGGGACCAGCCAGCGAGTGGCCCTCGCGCGAGCCCTTGCCCTCGAGCCAGAGGTGCTGCTGCTTGACGAGCCATTCAGTGCCCTCGACGCGCTGACTCGTGAGCGCTTCGACCTGGAACTGCTGCGACTCTGGGAGCAGGCGGCAACGACCATCGTGATGGTCACCCACAGCATCCCCGAGGCGGTTCTCGTCGCCGACCGCGTTGTCGTCATGTCGCCGCGCCCTGGGCGCATCGCGGCCGACATCGTCGTCGACTTGCCGAGGCCCCGCACAATCGCCGATCTCGACGGGGCGACGGTGTCGAGGACGTCGCAGGTGATCCGCGCCCACTTGGCAGACCCCGTGACGGACGCTGTGGAGCCGGTGCGCCGGGACCTGGCCTCATGACCCGCGGTGCCTGGCTGTCGGTCGCGGGGGTGTTCGTCGTCTTCGTGCTCGTCTGGAAGGGGATCGTTGTGCTGTCCGGTCTGCCGCCGTTCATCCTGCCGCCGCCGGAGATGGTGGCCATTCGCTTTTTCGTGGCCTGGACGGACGGCACGATCCTGCCGCATCTGGGTACGACTCTCGTCGAGGTCGCGATCGGGTTTGGGGTAGGGGCTGGGCTTGCGCTCGTCATCGGCTATGCCCTGGCGCGCAGCGCTGTCGTGGAGCGACTCCTGTCGCCCTATCTTGTCGCCGCGCAGGCGACGCCGATCCTCGCGCTGGCGCCACTCTTCGCGTTGTGGTTTGGCTCCGGGTTGCTTGGCAAGGTCGTCATCTGCGCCCTGATTGTCTTCTTCCCGGTTGCGGTCGCCACGATGGTCGGCATCCGCTCGGTCGATGCCCGCCTGCTCGAACTTGGGCGCAGCCTCCGGGCGACCCGACGCCAGATCCTGACCACGCTTGAGATTCCGGCGGCGCTGCCAAACATCTTCGGCGGGATGCGCGTCGGGGTCACGCTTGCGGTGGTCGGTGCGATCGTCGGGGAGTGGGCCGGCGCCGATCGGGGCCTCGGCGTCCTGATCAACCTCGCCCGTGGATCGCTATTCGATACCCCGCTCATGTTCGCGACGCTCCTGACGATCGCGCTCGTCGGAATCGCGCTGTATCTCGTCGTCGTTGCCATCGAGCGCCGGCTGGTCGGCGTTCGATGAGCCGGTTCATCGAGTTGGAGGTTCTCTTGTTGCTGTCGCTTCGCCGCTCCCGGCACGCCCGCCTGCTGTCCATGGGCCTGACCGTCGTCCTGCTCGCCGCCGCCTGCGGCGGGGGCCCGAGTGGCTCGCCTGCTGACGCCGCGTCGCCAGCCACCTCGCCGTCGGACGGGGCGTCGCCCGCGGTCGCGCCATCCACCGAACCGCTCAAGCTCACCGTGGGACTCGGCTACATCCCAAGTGTGCAGTTCGCCCCGTTCTATCTCGCTCAGCAGGCCGGCTACTACGCCGAGGCCGGTCTCATCGTCGAGTTCCAGAACAAGATCGATCCGGATCTGATCACTTTGGTCGGGCAGGGCGCGATTGACATCGGCATCGGCGACGGCACCAGCGTCATCCCGGCCGTCAGCCAGGGCATCCCGATCCGCTATGTCGCGACGATCTACGGGCAGTTCCCGAATGTGGTCTTCGCCAAGGCATCCTCGGGGATCACCTCGCCGGCCGACCTGGCGGGCAGGAAGATCGGGACGCCGGGCCGCTACGGTTCCGGCTGGATCATGCTCCAGGCTCTGCTCGAGTCGGCGGGCCTGACGCCCGAAGATGTGGAGATCGTGGAGTACCCGGACTTCACCCAGCGGGCTGCCGTCGAGCAGGGCGCCGTCGACGCGGCAACGGGGTTTGCCAACAATGAACCGGTCCAGCTCGAGCTCAGCGGTGCGGAGGTGGTCGTCCTGCGGGTCGATGCAGTCACGCCGCTCCCCGGGCCGGGCCTGATCGCCGGCGTGGCGACCCTGGGCGCCAGGGGGGATGCGATTGCGGCGTTCGTCAAGGCCACGTTACGGGCCATGGATGAGATCACCGCCAACCCGCAGGTTGGGCTCGACGCCGCGATCGCCGCGGTACCCGAGATCGCCTCCGCGCGCGACGCCCAGCTGGCGATCCTGGTCGCCACGATCGAATCGTGGACTGGACCCGTCCAGACGACCGCCGGTCTTGGCGCCATCGATCGCGACGGCTGGACGGCGTCGGTCGCATATCTGACGAGGCTGGGCCTCGTGCCGAACCCGGTGACGGTGGACGATCTGGTGGTCAGCGGCTTCTCCCGCACCGACTACTGACCCGGGGCGTCCGGCGCCATCGGCCGTGTCTGGGCCGGGTCGCTCTGGCCCGGGCCGTGATCTGCCTGGACCTCCATCGCCCGGGCCGTGATCGCCCGGGTCGTGATCGCCCGGGTCGTGATCGCCCGGGTCGTGATCGCCCGGGTCGTGATCTGTCGAAGCCGAGTGATTCTGTCAGTTCAACTGCCGAGTGATTCTGTCAGTCGT
>CAYRTS010000009.1:13910-71544 GCA_964427285.1 uncultured Anaerolineaceae bacterium | reverse complement strand
ATGCGGGCCAAGGCCACCGACTGATGGCTCGTCTTCAGGGTCCGGTCGCGAGAGCCGGACGGTCGCCTCAGCCGCCGGCGAACGGGGCGATGGCTTCGGCAGCTCGATCGAGGTCGGCCTCGGTCGTATAGACGTGCACGGCGAAGCGGATCGCCGTTCCTCGCCGCGTCGAGGATCGCCGCCATGTCCGCCACTCGTCCGGCGCGACAACTCGGCGCCCAGCGAGGCTTGAACGGAGCGATTGCCGTGGCCGCTGGATGGCACTGGCCCCACAGCCCACGGAGTCGCACAACGCCCCCCGGCGATCTCGTAACGTTCTACGGACGATGATCGGTGACCATGGGGCCATGAAACGAGGCGCGGGTTTCCTGTCGATCATCGGTCCATGGCTCATCGCGCTCGGCTTGTTCGCACTCCTGCTCGTATCCGGGGCGGTCGCCGCGGCCACGGACGGTTTGATGGCCCTGCGACACTCGCCTTCCTCTTCGTGACCGGGTTGTGGGGCCTGGTTCAGGCGACAGTCGGCGCCCTGATCGCGTTCCGCCGCCCGGAGAATCGGTTGGGCCGCCTGCTCCAGATAAGCGGGCCACTCCGCTGGCGTCGGGGCAGCCGGGCCGAACGGTCGCAGCTCAAGTGGCTGTTCGCGGCACTTGTCGTCGCCGCCATCCTGTTTCCACATACGTTCGGTGCCGCATCCCTCGATGAGGCGCCGAACATCCTGGCCGTCCTCAGCGTCGGGAGCGCCCTCCTGATCCCGGTTGCCATCGGCATTGCCATCCTCCGGTACCGGCTCTTCGAGATCGACCGGCTCATCAGCCGCACAATCGGTTGGGCGATCGTGACCGGGCTGGTCGGCACCGCGTTCGCGCTGGGCCTCGTCGCGTTGCAGGCCGTCCTCGGCGGGTTCACCCAGGGGCAGACTCTGGCCGTGGCGGCATGCACGCTCGCGGCGTTCGCCCTGTTCCAGCCGGTGCGACGGCGGGTCCAGTCGGCGGTGGACCGGCGCTTCGACTGGTCCCGCTACGACGCGCAGCGCACTGTCGACGCGTTCGGCCAGCGACTGCGCGATGAGACGAACATGGAGAAGGTCACCAGCGATCTCTCTCGAACCGCAGGCTCCACCCTCGCCCCGTCCTCACTCATGATCTGGATTCGAGCCGGGAGCAACGGCCGATGACTCGGAGCCGCCTCGCCTGGGGGATCGCCGCGATGGACATCTCGGTGATCCTGGCGGTGAGCCTGGTTTCGCCGGATCTCGGCCTCGTCGGCCTCGTCATCTTTGGATTTGGGATCGGCTCGTTTGCTGCAGTTGGAGCGCTCCTGATCACGCGCGTTCCGGCTAACCCGATTGGCGTCCTCCTGCTTGCCGCCGGGACCATCCTGGGCGCGGCCATGGTCATCGGGACGTATGCCGACCTCGGCGCGCTCCAGGTCCCACCGTGGCCCTGGGTTGGCCCGGCCCGGCTCGTCCAGGGCACCCTGTTCGTCTATCCCTTCATGATCGCCCTCGTCGGCGTCCCGCTCGTCTTTCCGGACGGGCGCCTGCCATCGCGCCGCTTTCAATGGGTGGTCTGGATCGCGATCGCCGACATGATGGCGTGGACCCTTGGCTCGATCCTCGGAGCGCCGCTCCAGGACCCCGGCACGGCGGAGACGTTCGGAAGTGTGGCCCTCGATCCGCTGCGCGCCGCCCTCCAGGCGTTCTTCTTTGTTGGGACAATCGTCAGCTTCGGCGCCGGCGCGGTCGCCATCTGGCTGCGCTTTCGGCGCGGCGATCCGGTCCAGCGCCAGCAGGTCAAATGGCTCGTCGCTGTCGTCGGCCTGGGGGCCATCGTCCTTCCGTTGTCGTTCATCCCCATTCCAGATGGCAACCCAGAGCTGGCCCTGTTCTTCAACAGCATCACGATCCTCACGCTCTTCGCGCTCCCGATCGTGATCGGGATCGCCATCCTCCGCTATCGGCTCTTCGAGATCGACCGGATCATCAGCCGCACGATCGGGTGGGCGGTCGTGACGGGCGTTCTCGTCTCTGTGTTCGCAGGGGCGGTCGTCGCGCTGCAGGCCTTCCTCGCGAGCGTCACGCAGGGGGAGACGCTGGCGGTGGCCGCGTCCACGCTCGTCGCGGCCGTGCTCTTGCAGCCAGTGCGACGGCGGGTCCAGTCGGCCGTGGACCGGCGCTTCGACCGCTCGAGGTACGACGGGCAGCGCACCGTCGATGCGTTCGCCGAACACCTCCGCAACGAGGTCGACCTGCCAAGGCTTCTGACCGCGCTCGTCGCCACCGCCGATGAAGCGGTCCGGCCAGTCACGGCCACCGTCTGGCTGCGCGCCGCGTCGAAGGCCGGCCGATGACGGGTTCGGGCTCCTCGACACGGCTCGCCCCCGATCCGCGTGACGTCCGCGACCGGTACGGAGAGCGACGGCAGGGGCGGGGCGCTCAGCGTGCCATGAACGGCGCGATGGCCTGCGCGGCGCGGTCGAGGTCGGCCTCGGTGTTGTAGACGTGCACGGCGAAGCGAATCGCCGTGCCTCGGACTGATGCCCGGATGCCGGCCGCGGCCAGGACGGCGCGTGCGGCCTCGCCATCGGCCAGCGGCGCGCAAACGAGCGAGCCTCCATACCATGGCACCCCGAGTCGTCCGGCAAGCCCTTCGGCGAGGGTGCGCACGAGGTCAAAGGCAGCGGCGTCCTTCCACCCCGCGAGTAGCCGGAGCGATGCCGTCGCGCCGACCCACGGGAACCAGCCACGCGAGACATCGAACCGCCGAGCGTCCGCGGCGAGCGTCAGCGGCCCGCCGAAGTAGCGCCCATATGGCAGGTCTGCGGAGCGCCAGTTGGCGTTGCGCGGTTCGAGTTCATCCCAGCGATCGCGGCGAACGTAGAGGTAGGCCGTGCCTCGCGGCGACAGGAGGTGCTTGTAGCCCGAGCAGACGAGGTAGTCGACCTGCTCGATGAACGGTTCCAGGGCGACGAACGGGATCCCCTGGGTCCCATCCAGCAGGACCTGTGCACCGTACCGCTCGGCCGCGTCGAGGATGGCAGCGAGGTCTGCCACTCGTCCGGTCTGCATCTGGACCAGGCTCAACGCGACCAGTCGGGTGGAGGCCGAGATCGACGAGGCGACACGGTCGAACGCCACCTCCCGGATGACTGCGCCCCGCTCCTTCGCGACGAGCAATGGGAACAGCGTCGAGGTGAACTCGTCCGCCGGCACCACGACCTCGTGGCCCGGGCGAAGCATCCCGGCCACCAGACCCGTGCCGACCGACGCTGCAGGGATCGTGGCGATCGTGTCCGCCGGCGCGCCAATCAAGGCGGCGAAGTCGCGCGGCGCGCTGTCGGTCGGCTCGTCCCAGTCGTTCATCCAGTCGCCGGTCCCGGCCTGCCAGGCAAGGATGGCCCGCTGAAGCGCCTTGACCGTGGCCTGAGGGGGAAGCCCATAGGTCGCCGTGTCGAGGTAGGTGATGCCATCGCCCGGCTGGAACTGGGCCCGGATCACGGCAAGCGCTTCGGCGATCGAAGCCCCGGCCCGGTGCCCCGGGGCGCCCGCCCCGCCTTCGGCCGCGATCACGCCCATTCGAATTTCGCCCCACCGAAGTTGACGCAGTGCGTCTTGAGATGCGTGAACGTATTGAGCGCCTCGACCCCGAGGTCTTCCCCGAGACCCGACATCTTGTGGCCTTCGTACGGGACGTTGACCGGCAGGTAGTGCGGGCAGTTGGTCCAGATGATCCCGGCATCGATCTTCTCCGCGACCCGGAAGGCCCGGCGCAGGTCCGTCGTCCAGACCGTTGCCGCCAGGCCGTACATCACGTCATTGGCGATCCGGATCGCCTCGTCCTCGTCCTCGAAGGTCAGCACGGACAGGACCGGCCCGAAGATCTCCTCCTTCGCGATGCGCATGTCCGGCGTGACATCGACGAAGATCGTGGGCTCGACGTAGTAGCCGCCAGCGACGGGGACCTGTGGCCGGCCACCGCCGAGGGCCAGCCTGGCACCACCCCGACGCCCTTCCTCGATGTACCCGGTGACCCGCTGGTACTGCTCCTCGCTGATCAGCGGACCGAGTTGTGACGACGCGTCGGCCGGGTCCCCAACCTTGATCTTGCGTGCCCGCTCCACGACGGCCTCGACGATCCGGTCCGCATCACTGCGCTGCACCAGCAGCCGCGAGCCGCTGGTGCAGATCTGCCCCGTGTTGTAGAACGCCGTGAACAGGGAACCGGCGACCGCCTGATCCATGTCGGCATCGGCGAAGATCAGGCTGGGCGTCTTGCCACCGAGTTCGAGGTGGACGCTCTTGATGTGCTCGGCCGCGCTGCGCAGGATCGCCTGCCCGGTGGCCGTCGAGCCGGTGAAGGTCAGCTTCTTGACGTGCGGATGCGCGACGAGGGCGGCCCCGGTCGTCGGGCCGTCACCGTGGACGATGTTGAACACGCCGGCGGGCATCCCGGCTTCGATCGTCAAGTGGCCCAGTTCCGCGGTCGACAGGGGGGTCTGCTCGGCCATCTTGAGGACGATCGAGTTGCCGACGGCCAGCGCCGGCGCGGTCTTCCAGCAGGCCAGCAGGAACGGATAGTTCCACGGGCTGATCGCGCCAACGACCCCGTACGGTTCGCGGACCGAGTAGACGAAGTAGCCGGCGTCGGCGGGGTGGGTGCGACCGTTGGGCAGTTCGGCATGGCCGGCGAAATAGGTGAAGAAATCGGCGGCGAGGTTGACCTCCGCCGTGGCCTGCGCGATCGGCTTGCCCGTGTCACGGGACTCGATCGCTCCGATCCGCGCCGCGTCGCCACGGATCAGGTCGGCCAGGCGACGGAGCACCGCGGCTCGATGACCCGGCGAAGCTTTCGACCATGCCCCGGACTCGAACGCGGCACGCCCCGCCGCGACCGCTCGGCCGACATCCTCGGCCTCACCGAAGGCAACCTGGGCGATCTCCTCGCCAGTGGAGGGGTCGATCGTCGCGAAGGTTCGCCCGGAGGCCGACGTTTCGTCGCGGCCACCAATGAAGTGGGAGACCGTCCCGGTCCTGGCCATGACCGTCATCGCTGGGTCCTCCTCGCGTCCGACGCCTGTGTAGATTGTCGACAACGTACGGGCCGCCGTTTGGCCTGTCAATCGGCGTGGGCGGCGCCCGCCTATCGGGCGAACCGACGCTCCCAGCCCTCGCTGAAGAGGTCGAACTGGTACGGTCGATACGGGTGCTCGGCGATGACGTCGAGGTCGAGTTCGACGCCAAGACCTGGCGCGGTGGGCAGGGCGAGCCAACCATCGACCTGGTGCGGTGCGCCCCGAACAGCAGCGCGGACGAATGGCGCCGAAAAATCGTCGAAGAGCTCAACGGTCTTGAGGTTCGGGATGGTGACGGCGGTGTGAAGCGAGGCCGCCGTGCTCACGGGACCCTGCGAATCGTGGAGGGCGACGACGATTGAATGCGCGTCCGCCGCCGCAGCGATGTGGGTCACCTCCAGCGGGCCACCGGCGAAACAGACGTCGGGCTGGAGGATGTCGACCGCGCGGTTCTCGATGACATCGCGAAAGCCGTGCCGGGTCGTGAAATGCTCGCCGCCGGCGATCGGCACCAGCGAGGCGGCCCGGACCTCGCGCCAGGCGGCCGGATCGTCCCAGCTCGTGGGCTCTTCGAACCAACCCGCGCGGATGTCGCCAAGCGCGCGCGCCAGCCGGACGGCCTGAGCGGTCGCGAACCGCCCATGACCCTCGACGTAGAGTTCGACGTCCGGGCCAACCGCATCGCGAACGGCGCCCAGGATCGCCAGCGAATGCGTCTCCTCGCGGTGCGTCAGCTCGTAGCTGCCCGGCCCGAAGGGATCGATCTTCAGCTCGCGATACCCAAGCGCCAGGACGCCGCGCGCTTGCTCGGCGATCGCCGACGGCTCACGCTCGACCGTGTACCAGGCATTGGCGTAGACCGGCACGCGGTCATGCACGGCGCCGCCCAGGAGCTGCCAGGCGGGAACGCCCAGCGCCTTGCCGCGCAGGTCGAGCAGGGCCTGGGAGATCGCGCTCAGTCCGGCGCAGGCGATCATCCCGCCGCGGATGAAGTCGCCGAGATAGAGGTCGCGCCAGATCGCGCCGGCCATCGTCGGGTCGCGTCCGATCAAGGCCGGGCGAGCGTGGCCGTGGAGATACCCGAGGACGGCCTCCGCCCGGTTGGTCAACGTCGCCTCACCGATCCCGGTCAGCCCTTCGTCCGTCCCAAGGACGACGAAGATGAGGTTCCGGTAGCCGTCATGCATCACGTGGGTGGTCAGCTCGGCGATCCGCATCGCGTTCCTCTCTCGACGTAACCGGCTGCAGGGACCTACTCGCCGCCGATCCGGACCGACTCGCCGGTCCGTGCGGACCGGATCGCGGCCTCCACCATCTCAATGGCGGCCCGCCCGTCCTCGCCGCTGATCTCCGATGGCCGACCGTCGAGCACGGCCGCCGAGAATTCCTCAACCTGCCGTGCGGTCAGCCCGATGCGGCGGGGTGCCTTGGGCTCGACGGTCCAATCCCAGGGCTTCAGTTCGAGATCGGTGACCCAGGCGTCGCCCCGACCGAGCCGGATCCGGTCGCGGTCGAACTCGACCATGCCGTTCTCGCCCACAAGCAGCCATTGCATGTAGCTCCCGAGGCCCGGAGCGGGGATTTCGTAGCTCATCCAAAGCTGGGCCATGGCGCCGCTGGCCATCCGATACGTGACCATCGCGGTCGGATCCACGGCGGAGATGGCCCCGAAGTTCTCGAAACAGCCGAACGCCAGGTTCGCATCGCTGCCCGAGTACCAGCGCAGCGTGTCGACGCCGTGCGGGCCCCAGTCCAGGAACGCTCCGCCTTCGGCCGGGTCGACGAACCACCCGTCAGCCGGAACGTCCCACCCGACGGTCGGACTGGTGATCCGGATCATCCGAATGGCCCCGACGGTGCCATCGTCGACGAGTGCCTTCGCCCGCATCGAGATCTCGTTGTAGCGGGACTGCGATGCGACCGTCACTCGAACGCCGGCGGCGCGTGCGGCAGCAAGGATCGCGTCGCATTCGGCGACCGACAGCGCCATCGGCTTCTCGAGGTAGATGTGCTTGCCGGCGGCCGCGGCTGCGAGCGCCAGCGGCAGGTGGGTCGTATGGGGCGTCGCGATGACGACCACGTCGACATCGGCGCGCGCCAGGAGCGTATCGACCGTCGCTTCGGCCGGGACGCCGTACGCCGCCGCCAGCGCCCCGGCCCGCGATCCGCCGGCGACCGCCACCAGCCGCCCATGGGTCACTTGCGTCGCGAGCGCCTCGGCATAGGTGCCGCCCATCATTCCGGTCCCGATGATCCCAAAGCCAAGCACGGCCGTCCTCCTATCCCACGACGCGTCCGGCGCTTGACGCCCGCCGGCCCCCGACCGTAGATTGTCGACAATGTACAACCTGATGCGATCCGTCCGCCGGCGATGACGTCCGCCCACGTTCGCTCGGCCGCGCTCGCGGCACGTGCCCAGGAGTTAATCCCGGGCGGCGTCTCGTCCAGTCTCCGCTTCCTGGAGCCGCCTCGCGTCTTTACGCGGGCAAGAGGAAGCCACATCTGGGACGCCGAGGGGCGCGAGTACGTCGACTTCCACGCTGGGTTCGGCCCGATCATCCTGGGCCACGCTGACGATGTGGTCAGAGAACGGGCCATGGAGACGGCGAAGGAGCTCGATGTGGTTGGCGCGGGTTCAACGGAACTCGAGATCGCCCTGGCCGAGAAGATCCAGCAGCACGTCCCGTCGGCGGAGCGGGTCCTGTTCGCGAGCACCGGCTCCGAAGTCACATACCACGCAATCCGCGTGTCGCGAGCGGCGACCGGTCGGCCGCTGATCGTCAAATTCCAGGGCTGCTACCACGGCTGGCACGACTACATCGCGGCCAACGTGATCAGCCAGCCGGACAAGCTTGGCTCCACGGACCCGATCTCGGCCGGGATCCTGCCCCAGGCGCTCGACTGGCTGGTGGTCCTCCCGTTCAACGACGTCGAGGCGCTCGAGGCGCTGATGCGCGAGCGTGGTCACGAGATCGCCGCGGTCATCCTTGAGCCGATCATCCACACGATCGGGTGCGTGGTGCCGACGCCCGAGTTCCTCGCGGCCCTGCGCCGGACGACCACGGACGCCGGCTCCGTGCTCATCTTCGACGAGGTGGTCACCGGGTTCCGCCACGATCTGGGTGGGTACCAGGCGATTGCCGGCGTCCGGCCTGATCTGTCAACCTTCGCCAAGGCGATCGCCAACGGCTACCCACTGGCCGTCCTGTGCGGACGCGCCGACCTGATGGAGCGCTTCAACACCCGGCCGGGTGGCACGGTCATGTTCGGCGGCACATTCAACGGGCACCCGATGTCGCTGGCGGCGGCCCTCGCCACGATCGAGATCCTCGAAGCCGATGATCGCGCCATCCACCGCCGCCTCTTCCGCCTCGGCGCATCGATCCAGGCGAGCCTGGCGGCGATCGTCGATCGACTGGGCCTGATCGCCCACCCGCAGAGCTTTGGCTCGGTCTTCGTGACCTATTTCACCGAGGGCGAGGTCCGCTCGTTCGATGACGCGCTGACCAGTGACGCCGAGCTGTACGTGGCGTTCCATCAAGGCATGACGGATCGAGGGTTTCTGATGCTCCCGCTCAATCTCAAACGGAATCACCTGATGGCGGCGCACTCGGACGAGGATGTCGCCCGGATGCTCCAGGCGGCTGAGGATGTTCTCGGGGAGCTGGCCGCCCGCCGGCTGCCGCGTCGAGGCGCGCAGGTCGCGGCAGGGGCAAGCTGATGGCCCGTTACCCCCAGGCGATCCTGGTCGCCTGCCCATCTCCGTGGGACGAGCGATTTGAGCTGGTCGAGGAGATCTTCCGCGCCGAGGTTCGTGAGGTCCTGGCGGCCGGCTTCCAGCACCTCTACGTCTTCGGGACCGGTGGCGAGGGCTACGCCGTCGACACGCGCCGCTTCCGCCAGGTCGTTGACCTGTTCTACGAGGAGACGCGGGCGCCCGACCTGAATCCGATGGTTGGCGTGATCGGGCTCTCGACCCCGCAGATCCTCGAACGGATCCAGTACGCGCACGATGTCGGGTTCCGGATCTTCCAGATCTCGCTGCCGTCATGGGGGCCGCTCAATGACGGCGAGCTGCTGCGGTTCTTCACGGACGTCTGCGGGCAGTTCCCTGACTCGCGATTTCTCCACTACAACCTGCCACGAACCAAGCGGGTGCTGGGCGGCCGCGACTATGCCCGGATCATTCCCGCGGTGCCCAACCTGGTCGCCACCAAGACGACCGGTGGGGGCATCGCTGCCGCCGAGGAGCTGATCCGCGACGCGGGCGACCTCCAGCACTTCATGGGCGAGGGCAACTTCCCGCACGGATCGATGTTCGGGGAATGCTCGCTCCTGGCCTCCTACGCGGAGTTGTCGCCACGGATGACCCGGGCACTGTTCGAAGCCGGCCGGACCCGCGATGCCGCTGAGCTGATGCGGCTCCAGCATGCGTTCCAGGCCATGGGCACAGAGCTTTGGGCGCAGCCCGCGCCAGGGCCGCATATGGACGGCGCCTACGACAAGATGCTGGTCAAGCTCGGCATGCTGCCGGAGTTCCCGCTCCGTCTCCTCTCGCCGTACCAGGGTTTCACCGAGGACGACTACCAGGCCTGCCGACGCCTGCTCGACGAGAAGTACGCCGACTGGCTCGAGGACGGCACGGCCGCCGCGCCGCGCTGAACACGACGAGGTGATGGGGTGAGCGCGACAGCCGTCGTGGGACCGTCGACCCTCAACGGGCTTCGGGAGCTGGACACGGCGACGATCTACAACGTGCTCAAGGGGCTCGGGCGGGCCGAGCCGGGCAGCTACAGCGGCCCGGAGCTGCGCTGCCTCTTCCCGGGGCTCGGCACGATCGTGGGGTATGCCGTGACCTCGGAGTGGACGGGCGGCGAGTCGGACGCTCCCAACGGGGATTACGTGGCAATGCTCGAGGCTCTCGAGGCGATGGCGCGCCCAGCCATCGCGGTCCTGGCCGATACGGGCGCCCGACCCGGTCGAAGCGGGATCGCCGGTGACGGGATGATGCGCGAGTTCCAGGTGCTGGGCGCCGCGGGTGCCGTCCTCGCGGGCAGCGTCATCGACATCGCGGGGATCGAGCGCCTGTCATTCCCGGTCTACGCCACCGGGATCGTGCCGGCCTATGACGACATGCGAATGGCCGCCTTCGGGCGACCGGTCAACGTCGGCTCGCTCCGGGTCGCGACCGGCGATCTGCTGGTGGCAGACCGGACCGGCGTTCTGCGGGTTCCGGCCGACGCCGCCGATGCCGTGATCGCCGGGCTGCCTGGGTTCCGCGCGCTGGAGGCCTCCGTCACGGCCCTGCTGGATACGCCCGGGTTGACGGCAGCCCAGATCCGCGCCTGGTACGCCGCCAACGAACCGGGTTTTCTCGGCGGCGACGAATCATCGTCCGAGACGCTTCGCCGGGTCGTCCGGGAGGGAACGACCGACTGACCTGATTCGAACCGCCAGCAGCCGCCGAATTTCAAGGAGGGACCAGTGCAGATCCTCGTGGTTACGCCACACACCGATGACTTCATCTACGGCCTTGGCGGCACGCTGCTGACCCATGCCGACGACGAGATCCACATCGTGGCCGTCTCGTCGATCCAGCAGACGGCCGCCCGCGACGTGGCCGCGGCCTTTGGAGCCACGATCGAGTTCCTCGACGCGCCCTATCACCGCATCTCCGACCACGCGGTTCGGGTCAAGGAGGCGCTCGCCGAGATCCTGCGGGCGCGTCGGCCGACGTATGTCTTCGGGCCGCCCGCCACCGGCGACTGGACCGCTGACCACACAACCACCGGACGCGCGCTGCTCGATGCCGTCGACCTGGCGGGGACCTTTGCCTACAAGAGCCGCGTGCTTCGCTTCCCGATCGCCTCGACCACCCTGGAATTCAAGCCAAACGTGTGGATCGACCTGCCGACCTCGGTCGTCGCCAGGAAGATCGAGTTGGCCGCGATCATGACCCGCGGACTCGAGGACGAGTGGCCGCGCGACCTCGTTGAGTGGGAGGTTGGGCAGGGGATGCGCTACGCCCTGGACATCGGCTGGCCGTCTCGCCACGCCGAAGCGTTCGATGCCGTCTTCGCCGTCCCGTTCCGCCGGCTGCCCCCGGCTGAGGACCTGCCGGGCGAGCCGGAACGGATCGGGGGGAAGGTGGACGCCCTGGTGAGCGGCGTGGATCTGTCGGCGGGAGACAGTTCGGCCGGCGCGCCCGGATCGGCGTCATGAACCGGGTCGGGATGGGCCTCATCGGTTCCGGCTACATGGGGCGGACCTACGCGGCCTGCCTGACCCGTCACGTGCCCAACGGCCGGCTGGTGTCGGTCTGGGGCGGGAAACGCGCGCCGGCCCTGGGCGAGGAATTTGGCGTCCCGGCCGAGGCCTCCTTCGAAGCGCTCCTCGCCCGCCCCGATGTCGAGGCCGTTGTCATCACCTCGCCGCACACGGCGCACCTGCCCCAGGCCCTGGCCGCCGCGGCCGCCGGCAAGCATGTCTACATCGAGAAGCCGATGGCCCTCTCGGTCGCCGAGTGCGACGCGATCATCGCCGCCTGCACGGTCGCCGGCGTGCAGTTGACCGTCAACTTCGTGACCCGCTTTCGTGATGCGCCGCTGGCGATGAAGCGACTGGTCGACGACGGCTCGATCGGTGAGATCCGGATGATCCAGATGCAGGGTGCGTGGACCGGTTTCCTGCTCGAGGATGTCGTCGACGAGGCGACCGGGCGCGTCATCATCCCGCGAAAGGATTGGGCGTTCGATCCCGCGGAGGGCTCGCAGTTCCTCGATTGGGGGGTCCACGAGACCGATGCCGTCCGCTGGCTCACTGGCTCCGAGCCGGTCAGTGTCTACGCCGACTATCGAACCTACGGCACACCGCCGCCGGTCGACCTCTCGGCGATGGTCCAGTACCGGATGGCCAACGGCGTGATGGTCCAGATGCTGATGACCTACGAGGTTCCGGAGCCGGGCCTCGTCCCCAACGACTCGACCCGGGTCATCGGTTCAGCCGGGATCATCGAGGCGGACCACTACGGTGCGGTCCGCCTCGGCAGTGGTTCGGACTGGCGGGTGGTCGCCGAGCAGGTCGCCTTCAACTTTCTGGGCGACTATCTCGATCCAAACCGTCTCAAGGGCTTCGCCGCCCAGGTCGAGGACTTCGCCGGGGCCATCCGCGAGGGACGGGAACCGGTCGTGACCGGCCGCGACGGACGCGCCGCCGTCGAAATGGTCGTGGCGGCCGATCGATCGGCGGCCAGCGGGGCGGCGGTCGCATTTCCTCCCGCTTGAAGGGTGGTGGGTCGGAGGTGAACACGCGTTGAGCGCGCCACTACCATCGGACTCGGCGCCCGCTGTCTCTGGCCGATTGCGTTGCCCTGGCGAGCGCCCTCGCTCTCGGTCAGCGCTTGGCCACGTCAGATCCGGCGCTCGTGGCAGCCGCCGGAAAAGAAGGTTGCCTCGTGGTGCCGGTGCCGGACGCGCGGGGCCGGCGTCCCTCGTCCGGCGATCGGGTGACCACAGACAACTGAGGCGGGTCCCGCTCAGACCCTGCGCACGGGCCCGGGATAGCGGGTCAACTGCTCGTCGCCTGTCAGGAACGTGATGCCCTCGCTCAAGGCCTGGGCCAACAGCAAGCGGTCGAAAGGATCCTTGTGAAGCGGCGGCAAGCCATCGATGTTCACCGCATGTTGGCTCGTCACGGGCACCTCGATGTACCCGTTATCCAGTAGTCCCCGGCGCAGGAGGCGCGGTTCGACGACGAAGTCCGTTCGGCCCAGGGTCTTCTTGATGGCAATCTCCCACAGGCTCGCGGCGCTGAAGAGAAGCTCATTGCCCGGGTCGTCCAGGATGGCGCGGGCCGATGCGGAAAGGCGCTCCGGCTGGCCGGCTGCCCACAGAAGGATCTGGGTGTCCAGGAGGAACTTCATCCCTCGTCACCGAGCAGCGCCGCGATCTCGTCCTCGCCCATTCGGTTGAAGTCTTCCGGCACGGAGATCTCGCCTGCCATGAACCCCAGCCGCCGCGGTGCCACTGGCGCATCGAGCGCCGCAACCTTGACCATTGGCTTGCCCGCCTTGGCGATCACGAACGGTTCGCCCTTGGCAGCCTGATCGACGAGCTTCGAGAGCTGGGTCTTGGCTTGATGGATGTTGACGGTATCCATGACGAACCCTCATAGGACTTAGTTGAGAGAACTTAGTCTATGAGCTCCGGTCCTCGTGTGTCAATGGAGCTGCGATGATCACCTGCATCCAGTCGATCGTGCTGGAGCATCAGGAGACCACGTGACCGAGTTGCGCTGCGGGTCGTGCGGTTCCCCGGCGACGGGCCTGGCGCCGTGGCGGTGTGCTGCATGCGCGTCACCGCTGGAGCTCGAGCTTCCCCTAGCGGACGCATCGACCTTCGCCACGGCCGGCGCGGGCGGGGTCTGGCGATATCGGGGCTGGCTGCCCCCAGGCGATCCAGTCAAGCTTGGTGAGCCACAGACGGCCATGGTCGAACTACCCAACGACGGCCGGACCATCTTCGCGAAGCTCGAAGGCAGACTCCCGACGGGCTCCTTCAAGGACCGCGGGACGACCGTGACCGTATCGTGGCTACGCGCCCGCGGTGTCCGCGAGATCATCGCCGACTCATCGGGCAACGCCGGCGCGTCATTCGCCGCCTACGCGGCGCGCGGAGGGCTTCGGGCACGTGTGTTCGTGCCCGCCGATGCGTCGCCAGCAAAGCTGCTCCAGGTCAGGGCACACGGCGCGATCGTGGTGGCGGTGCCGGGCCTGCGGTCTGCCGCAGGGGATGCCGCCCGCGCCGCACTCGATGGGGCCGGTCCGGACGTCGCCTATGCCTCGCACCTCTGGCAACCGGCCTTCCTCGCCGGCACGGCCACGTTCGCGTACGAGGTGTTCGAGCAGCTGGGACGGCGGGCGCCAGACGCCGTCATCGCGCCGCTGGGCGGGGGCACGCTACTACTTGGCGCCCATCTTGGATTTAGGCGCCTGCGCGAGGCGGGTTTGATCGATCGGGTCCCTCGTTTGGTCGGCGTTCAGAGCGTCGCCTGCGCGCCTCTCGCCCGTGCGTTTCGGGCCGGCGAACCCGATGCCGTGGCTGTAGATCCCGGCGTGACGATCGCGGAAGGCATTCGGATCGCCCGACCGCCACGCTCACGGCAGATCCTGGCCGCAATCCGCGAGACCGGCGGCGACATCGTCGAGGTCTCAGACGACGACCTCCGCCTATCCCTGCGTGAGTTGCTCGCCCAGGGCCTGTTCGTGGAACCGACGTCGGCCGCCGCACGTGCCGGCCTGGCTCGATCGTCGAGGCTGGGCGAGACGGTTGTTCTCGCGCTGACCGGTCACGGCCTCAAGGCCACCGGACCCATCAGCGAGGTACTGAACACGTGACGGCTCCAACTTTGTGATGGATATTGATCGTATTGAGATCAACAGTCACGATGGATGACATGGCATTGCAGATCGCCAACCCTGTCGTGGTCAGGAAAGTCGAGCGTTTGGCCAAGCGGACGGGATTGAGCAAGACGGCCGTCGTGGATCGAGCGCTGGATCGGCTGATTGCAGAGATCGGCGAGACCGCCGATGCGACCGACCAGACGGCCAGGATGGCGGCGCTGCTCGCGCAACTCGACCGAATCCCTGATCGACCGGACGCGTCTGATCCGTTGGCGTAGGACGAACGCGGCTTGCCGACATGATCGTCGCTGACACGTCCGCGATCGTCGCGATCGCGTTCGCAGAACCGGAACGCGAGGCCTTCGTTCAAGTCCTGCAGCGCGCCGACCGCGTGCTGATCAGCTCCGTGTCGGTGGTCGAGGCGCGGATGGCGGTGCACGGGCGCCGCGGGGAGCGCGCGGTCGTGCTGGTGGACGACTTGATTCGATTGCCAATGTTCGAGGTGGTGCCACCCGGGCCCGCTGAAGTGGATGCGGCCTATGCGGCCTTCGTGGCGTTTGGCAAAGGCAGCGGGCACGCGGCTGAGCTGAACTTCGGAGATGTCTTCAGCTATGCACTGGCCAAGGTCCGGGGCTTGCCCCTCCTGTTCAAAGGCGATGACTTTTCCGAGACGGATATCGTCAGTGTTCTGCCGGCACCAGTGTGAGGCGATGAGGACCAACTCCGCCGGCGCCATCGCGGTCCATGGCGGCGCCCTCGATATTGCGCTGGCCGATCGTGACCGCTGTCGCGAGGGCTGCCTGGCGGCCGCGCGGGCCGGATGGGCCGTGCTCGAGGCTCGGGGGAGCGCTCTGGACGCCGTCGAACGAGCGGTTCGAGAGCTCGAAGCCTCGGGCATCTTCGGCGCCGGGCGAGGTTCGGCGCTCAACGAGGATGGCGACATCGAACTCGATGCCGGGATGATGGACGGCGCTGCCCTCGAAGTCGGCTCGGTTGCGTCGGTCCGCGGCGTGCCGCATCCGATCACGCTCGCCCGGCGCGTGCTGGAAAGCCCGTTCGCGGTCTTCACCGGCGAGGGTGCGCGACGGTTCGCCGAGCGGGCCGGGGTCGAGACGTGCGATCCACGCGACCTGATCTCGGACCGCGAGCGGGCAATCTGGGAGGAGAGTCGCGCGCATCCGGATCCGAACTGGGTGGGCACGATGTTCGGCCACGACACTGTCGGCGCCATCGCGCTCGACCGGGCCGGCAACCTCGCGGCCGGCACGTCCACCGGCGGCATGCCGTTCAAGCCGCCCGGTCGGGTAGGGGACTCACCATTCATCGGAGCGGGGCTGTACGCCGACAACGAGACCGGTGCCGCGTCCACGACCGGGCACGGCGAGAAGATCATCCCGCTCGTCCTGGCCAAGACCGCGGCCGACCTGATGGGCAGCGGGCTGGAACCGCAGTCGGCAGCTGAGCGCGCGCTCGCGACGCTCGCCCGGGTCAACGCCCGCGGCGGCCTGATCACGATGGATCGCCAGGGCCGGATCGGCGTGGCCTGGAACACCCCCGCAATGGCGTTCGCGGTACGGGAGTCGCCCGCGCATGACTACCGAGCCGGGCCGTAGCTGACGGTACCGTTACGCGGGCCCCGGCGAGTACGAGCGCAGGCGCGAAACCTCGTGGAAGCCGAGGCGGCGGTAGATGGGGTAGCCCATCTCCGACGAGCCGAGGACGGCGAGGCGGAGATCGCGCGAGGCCGCTTCCCGGAGGGCGGCGGCTGTGACCGTAGCGCCGATCCCGCGTCGGCGGGCCTCGGGGACGGTGCAGACGTTGTAGATGCCGGCCACGCCGGCGCCCAGGAAGAGTGCGGCGGCCGCTACCGGTACGCCGTCGAGGCTGGCCAGCCAGTTCATGAGCGGCGACGCGGGATCGAAGCCCGGGCGTCGGTGGGCGAGCCACCACGCTTCGGTTGCCGCGTCGTCCAGCCCGAGGCCGCGTTGTTGGACGTCGCGCCAGCGGGCGAGCCCGGCCTCGTCGGAGACGCGTTCGATGGTCACTCCGTCGAGCGGCGGCGCCGACGCTCCCGCGCTAGCCCGCCAAGCGTCCAGACCCACCGCCATGCCCGGGCTGTTGCCGACCTGGATCAGGCCGGCCGATAACAGCCGCTCCTCGAGATCGAGCGGACGCGAAGTGAGTCCCACCAGCCACCGCCACCGATCCGTCCGAACGCGCATCCAGGCGATCGCCTCGTCGATCCGGCCCGCTGCACCCTCGGGCGCGAGATTTGCCAGCGCGACGACATTGATCGCTCGGAACCGGACGCCGGATGACGTCAATTGGAGGTCTGCGTCGCGGCGAACCTCCCCTCCCGGCCAGGACGAATACCACTCGAGCAGCTCCCCGAAATTCGTATCGAGGGCCTCGGCCGCACCCGCCAGGGGCTCCGGCGATCGGACCGACACGTCAGCCGTCAGGCCGCGACCGTCAACCGGCGAACGGCCGCCTCGTCGACCTCCACCCCGAGGCCAGGCCCGTCGGGGATGGCCATCCAGCCGGCCACCGGTCCAAGCGGCACGGTCAGCAGGTCCGTCCGGATCGGGTTCTCGCCGACATCGAACTCGAGGAGCGGCTCCGCCCAGACCGGGGCATCCATCGCCATCGGCAGTACAGCCAGGATTTGGAGCGTGGCCGCGGTGGCGATCGCGCCGCTGCAGGCATGCGGAACCATGTGCCGCCCCGCCGCGGCAGCCGCCCGCCCGATCTCCAGGAGACCGCCGATCCCGCCACAGATGGAGACATCCGGCTGGATCAGGTCAAACGATCCCGCGGCGAGGAAGGGGGTCGCGGCATCGGCCGATTCGAGGATCTCGCCACCGGCGAGCGGGATCGCCAACTCCCGCGCGAGCGGTGCGTATGCCGCGTAATCGCTCGTCGGCAGCGGCTCTTCCAGCCAGCGGAACCCGAGGGTCTCGAGCGCGGCAGCGAGCCGGCGACTCTGGTCCAGCGAGTAACCGCCGTTGCCGTCGGCCATCCAGGTCAGCGACGGGGAGGTGGCGACGACCCGTTCGATCGCCGCGATCTCCTCGTCGAGGTCGTACCGCCCGATCCGCAGTTTCATCGCCCGGAAGCCGTCGGCGTGCATCGCGGCCGCCTCTTCGCTCCATGCCTCTTCCGGGGTCAGCCCTTCGACATAGCCGCGGCTTGACGCATACGGCCGGACCCGACCGCGCAGCCGCGCGCCGTACAACGCGGACACCGGCACGCCGCGCACCCGGGCGCGGAGGTCATCCAGCGCCATGGATACCGCGCCGAGCGCCCAGCGATGCAGACCGGGCCGGCTCGTCAGCTCGGTGGCGGCCTCGTCGGGCTCGCGCCCGACCATGTTCGCGACCATCGCCCGACATGCTTCGACGGCTTCCGGGACCAGATACGTTTCACCCCAGCCGACCCGCCCATCGCGGTCCGCGACTCGGATCACGACCGAATCGCGGGTGACGTTGAACCCCGTCCCGAACACCCGCCTGCGCGACAGCCGGTGGGTGAGGACGAGGACCTCTGCTCGTTCGATCATCGTCGTTGGGCCGCTCGAAGACGCTCGAGGCCCGCCGTGACGTGGGCCGTCGCGGCCCGGGACGCAGCAGTCGGTCGGCGGGTGCGCAGCGCCTCCACCAGTTCACGGTGCTCCACGGAACTCGCAATCAGCAGCCGCCGCGCCTCGGCTGGATCGGCCAGGTCTGGCCGCGCTCCAGCGTGGGTCGCCCGGGATCGGACCACGCCATCGATGCTGGTCCACAGGCGTCGCAGATACTGGAACCCGGAAATCTCGACCACCCGGCCGTGGAACGCGAGATCGTGCTCGGTCACGGCAACGACATCGCCGGTCTCGCTCGCGCTGACCATCCGCTCGACCGTCTCGCCCAGGGCGTCGAGGTCTGCGTCCGCGGCCACCCGGCACGCCCGCGCGAACGCCCGCCCCTCGAGCAGGGCGCGGATCCCGTAGATCGTCTCGACCTCGGCCTCCGCGATGCCGACAACCACGGCGCCGCGGTGCGGATAGAACTCGACGAGGCCTTCCTGCTCCAACTGGCGGAGGGCCTCGCGTACCGGGCCCCGGCTGACGCCCAGCTCGGCCGCCACGGGGACCTCCAGGAGCCGCGTCCCTGGGGCGATCTGGCCTGACAAAATGCCGTTGCGGAGCCCGAGCAGGACCTCGTGGCGCAGGACTCGTCGCTCGACCGGCAACAGGTTCGCCGGGACGCTCACCGAACACCTCCGTCCAGTCGGCCTGTCGGCTTGACGCACCCCCAAGCCAAGCCATAGATTGTCGACAATCTACATTCAACGTGACAGCCCTGTCCATCACCCGAACGAGGTCCGCCATGCGCTTCCGATCGACCCTGCGATGACCGATCCGCTCGTCGCCCGCCTGCCCGCCCAGACCTATCGGGAGATCGCCCGGCACCTCCTTGACCGCCCGACCTACGGCTGGATCGAGTCGGGTTCGGGCGACGCGTTCGAGAGCGACAACGAATCTGCCTTCCGCCGCCGCCGGGTACGTCCGAGCGTGCTCGTCGACGTGTCGGCCGTCGGCACGGCTACGACCGTGCTGGGTGCGTCGATCGCCGCCCCGGTGATGATCGGGCCGATGGGTCTTCAGCGCGCGGTCCACGCCGATGGCGAACTGGCGATGGCCGCCGGCGCCGCCCGGGCTGGCAGCCTGTTCATCGTGGCCGTCAACGCCACGACCAGCATCGAGGACATCGCGGCATCGGCGCCGGGGCTGCCGCTCTGGTTTCAGCTCTACAACTGGGACGATCGCGCGGTCCTGGCCGGCGTCATCGCCCGCGCGGAGGCCGCCGGCTGCAAGGCCATCGTCCCCCTGGTGAACACCGCGATCGGGGTCAACCACACGTCCCCGCAGCTCGGGTTCCGGCTGCCGGCCGGCGCCAAGTTCGCCCACTTCGAGACATCGCCCGGGTTGACCGCCGCGAACACCTGGGAATATCTCGACTGGCTCCGGTCGGTGACCAGCCTGCCGATCGTTCCCAAGGGGATCATGACCCGTGCCGATGCGGCACGCGCCGTCGATGCGGGGGTCGACGGGATCATCGTGTCCAACCACGGTGGCCGCCAGCTCGGACGTTCCATTTCCACGCTTGATGCGCTGCCCGACGTGGTCGCGGGTGCCGGAGGGGTGGAGGTCTACCTCGATGGCGGCGTGCGGACGGGCGGCGACATCCTGGTGGCGCTCGCACTCGGGGCTCGCGCGGTCCTGGTTGGTCGGCCGGTGATGTGGGGGCTCGCGGTCGGTGGCGCCGATGGTGTCGCCCGCGTGCTCGACACGTTGCGCCAGGAACTCGCCGACGACGCCGGGCTGTGCGGCCTCGCCGACGCGACCGGCGCAACCCGCGAACTCATCGCCGACTCGGTCGGCTGAGCCTGATCCACCCCGGGCGATGTGGGTCGAGGCTGGCCGGAGCGTGACGTGACCACGCCGCTCCCCGCCATCCGGATCGGGGTGGCCTTCGATTTCGACGCCGCGGCGGTGGCCACCTTCGAATCGATCTCGCCGCGCCTGCAGTTCCGGGTCATCAACCGCGCGGATCAGGCCGCAGTCGACGAGATCGCGGCGTCCGACCTAGACGGCCTGATCGGCCAGCGATTGCCCAGCGATCGATCGAGGACGCCGAGCCTCCGCTGGCTCCAGGTCATGTCGGCCGGGGTGGAGCACCTGGTCGGCGACGGGCGGGAGTGGCCGGCTGGAGTCGTGCTCACGAATGCGCGCGGCGCTTATGCCACTTCCATCGCCCAGTACACCATCGGCGCGATCCTGCGGGTGGCGGAGCGAGTGGACCTCCGGCGTGACCAGCAGGCGCTCGGGCGCTGGCCGGACGACAACGCGCAGGGCGACTTTCTCGGGGACCAGATCCGCGGGCGGACACTGGTGATCGTCGGCTATGGCGGGATCGGCCGTGAAATCGCCCGGCTCGCGGCGGCCCATGGGATGCGGGTGCTGGCGGTCAAGGCCAATCCGTCGGTTCACGCCGACGACAGCTTCCGCGTGCCTGGCACGGGCGACCCAGATGGCGCGATCCCGGAACGGATCGTCGGCACTGACGACTTGCGCGCGGTCGCTTTGGAGGCCGATTTCGTGTCTGTCACGTTGCCGCTCACAGCACGCAGCCGCGGCGCTGTCACTCGCGAGACCATCGCCGCCCTGCCCGCTCACGCCTGGATCGTGAATACCGGGCGCGGCCCGGTGATCGACGAGATCGCACTTGCCGACGCGCTGGCCGCCGGGCGGATCGGTGGCGCGGTCCTCGACGTGTTCGGGGAGGAGCCGCTGCCCGCATCGAGCCCGTTCTGGCGTCTGCCGAACGTGATTATCACCCCTCACGTGTCAGGTGCCTCATCGGAGCATCTGGCGCCGCTGGTCGCCGAGAATCTCCGTCGCTTCGTCGCCGGGGAAGCGCTCATCAATCGCGTGGATCCTGTACGAGGGTACTGAACCGATGCCTGCCACGGGAACCGACAACGGCCGGATCATCCGCAAGGTCGAGTGTTTTGTGGTCAGCCACACGCTGAACCCGCGAACCGGACCGTCGATCGCGCTGTCGAGCGCGCACGCCTATGCCCTGGTCAAGATCACCGATGCCGATGGCCGCGCCGGCTGGGGCGAGACGTACCTGTTGGCGGGCATCCCATCGATCATCGAGGCGGCCGCGCCGGTCGTGATCGGCCGCTCGGCCAACGATCTTCGGGCCCTGTCACGGGATGTGCGCTGGTCGGTCGAGCACCCGTATGCGGTGTCGGCGGTCAATATCGCGCTGGAGGACCTGCGCGCCCGCCAGCTCGGCGTCTCGGTCGCTGAGTCGTTTGGCGGTCCGCTTCGGACGCGCGTGCGTGCCTATGCCGCCAGCGGCGGCTACATCGATGGCCTGGATCCGGCGAAGACCTGGCCGGCCGAGGTTGAGCGCATCCGTGCCGCCGGCTACACCGCCATGAAATGGCGGGTTGGCCGTTACCCGGTGGCCCACGAGGCGCGAATTCTCGAGGAGATCCGGGCGGAGGTGGGCGACGAGTTCCAGATGATGGCCGACGGCAACGCCGGCTACACCTTCCCGCGGGCGATCGAGATGGGGGCGATCCTGTACGGCCTCGGCTTTCGGTGGTTCGAAGAGCCGATCCACCAGCGCGAGGGCTACCAGGGCTATGCGGGACTCCGCGCGGCCCTCGACATCGCGCTGGCCGGCGGCGAGATCATCGAGAAGCGGAGTGCCGCGATCGACCTGCTCAACTGCGGTGGGGTCGATATCATCCAGCCGGAACCGGTCATCTGCGGCGGGATCGCAGAGACGCTCTTCATCGCGGAATTGGCCAACGTCCAGTCGATCCCGGCGATGCCCCACACTTCCAACAACGCCATCGGGATTGCCGCGGCAGCCCAGATCCTGGCCTGTCTGCCCGATCCCAACCGGTCTCCAGCATCGGACGAGCTCTACCTGGAGTACGGGGTGGACGACAACCCGCATCGTTCCGGGCTGCTGTCCACGCCGCTCACCTTTGTCGACGGCTGGCTGACGATCCCGACCGGGCCTGGGCTCGGGGTTGAGGTTGACGAAGCGTACCTGCGGCGCCACGCCGTGGAGACGCGCGTCATTGATTCGGCGGGCGCCCGCTCGGCGTGACCGAATCCGAGGAGGCGCTGGCCGCGGCGCTCGCGGGGGTCGCGCGGCTGCGGGGAGCCCGGATCCAGGTGGACACCGACCTGACCTGGCTGTCTTCCGGGCGCCCGGCAACGAGCCTCAACCATGTCCACTCGATCGCGTTGCGCGGCGATTCGGCGGCGATCGACGCCCGGATTGACGCTGTCCAGGCCGCCGTGTCCGACGGCGGCGCCCTGCCGGTGACCTGGTGGATCGGGCCATCGACCTCGCCGCCCGACCTCGCGGCCCGTCTCCTGGCGCGCGGCATGACCGAGGACGAGCCGGAATACGGGATGGCGGTTGACGTGGACGAGTTGCCGCTTCCCGACGGCGATGTCCGGGAGGTGACCGAGGCAGATCTCGACGAATGGCTCGGCGTCATGGGCCGCTCGTACCGGTGGTCGAACCCGCGCGCGATCGAGGCCTGGGGCGAGCTGTATCGCGAGGCGCTGGTTGGCGACGCTCGTCCCTGGCGGCATGTGCTGGTGAGGGATCGTGGCGCTGCCGTCGCCTGTGCCTCACTGGCTACGGCGGGCGCCACCGGGTTTGTCACGAACGTTGGAACCGTCCCGGAAGCTCGCGCCGGCGGCCACGGCACCACGGCCACCCTGGCGGTGCTGGCGATTTCCCGCCGCCTCGGATACCGGCGGGCGACCCTCACCGCCTCGGTCATGGGTCGCGGGGTGTACGCCCGGATCGGCTTTCGCGAGGACGCCTACCTCCAGCGCTTCATATCCGCCGGCTGAACGCGGGAGCGCAACCAGACCCGCGCTCAACTCCCACTTGAGCGGCACGAATGAACCCGCTTGCTCGCACGCCCAGACGACAACCTGGTAGATCGACCGTGCTCATTCATCAGGATCGCTCAACTCGTGGTTGAGACGAACGATCGTGTCAGACCAGCGATCGGCAGGGTGGGCGCCGAGTCGGCATCCGAGTCATCGAGCGAACCTGGCCGGAGGCCCGTTCCATCCGCGGGCGAGCCGCCGGCCAGCGAACCTCGCGGGAGACTCCCACGTGCGGGCCCACGTCAGCCCGATGACCCACCCGACGTGCATCAGCCGGCGGCATCGTCCCCGGACAGCCCGTGGTCATCCGCCGCTGCGTCGACGGCCTTCAACTCGAGGGCAATGAGCGGCCTCAGCACGATCGTGGCGGCAAGGACCGCCACCACCACGAGTCCGCCAAAGGCCAGAAAGACACCGGTCACCCCGATCGCCGGCACCAGCAGGCCCGCGGTCAGGCTGCCCGGCGGCACCGTTCCAAGGCGGACCAGGTCATAGATCGCCAGAACGCGTCCTCGCATCCGCGCTGGCGCGAGCATCTGCAGCACGGTCATCGAAGTGACGTGATAGACGATCAGTGATCCGGTGATCGCCCCGGCGGCCAGCAGCGCTACGGCAAGGTGCGGCGCCGATCCGAGGACGGTGAGGGCAAGTCCGGCAATTCCGAGCGCCGTGAGGAGCACCGGCCCCCGTCGCAGCCGGCGCCCGCTGGCATCGGTCACGACGGTTCCGAGGATGGACCCGATGCCACCGGCCATGACGATCAGTCCGAGTGCCGCAGGGCCGGCACGCAGGACGTCGTGGACGAGAACCGGAACGAGTCCGAACCGGCTCATCACCAGGAATCCGGCCGCGGAGCCAAGTGCGATGACAGCCAGCCCGACGGGGGAATGGCGAGCCCACCCGAAGGCGTCGCGCATGTCTCCAAGGACCAGCGCCCGGCCGCCCGAATGGCCCAAGCCGGCCAGCGTTGGCAGCCCCGCCATCACGATCGCGGAGAGCGTCAAGCCAGCGGCTGCGACCGCGAAGGCGATCACAGGACCTGTGAGCTGGAGGACGATCCCGCCGCCCAGGCCGCCGACGACCGCGCCAATGCCGGACGGCAGGGCGCTCAGACCGATCGCGCTTGGCAGCTGCTCCCGGTTGACGACGCGGCTGGCAAGCACCTGCGCCGGGATCGCCCAGCAGCCAAAGAAGATGCCCTCGGCAATGGCCAGAACCACGGCCATCTCGAACGACAGGCCCGCAACGGCGGTCACGATGGCCGCGATTGCCCCGACGATCGCCGCCACGACCGCGGCCGATCGCAACAATCGACTCGGCCCGTGGCGGTCGACGAAGATGCCGACCGGAACGGTCAGGATCAGGACCGGAACGACGATGCTGACCAACAGCAGGCTGACCAGCACGGCGGACCCAGTCAATTCGAGCACGGTCCAGTACAGGCTTGTTTCGAACATGTACATCGCGACCTGGCTGACGATCAAGGCGACCAGCAGCCGGCGATACACGGCGACCCGCAGCGCGGGAAAGGCGTCGAGCAGGGAAACGGCAGTCGTCCTCGGCGTATGCTCTCGATTGTCGACAATCTACAACCCGTGGCGCCCATCGGCCCGGCGGCGCCGCGACGTTCGGAGGCTGGCCGGCCGCAATCGGAGGCACCCATGGCGTCGGTCAATCCGCTCCTCGATCGTTGGCGATCGGGCAAGCCCAGTCTCGGTGGCTGGCTGACCACCGCCGACCCGCAGATTGCCGAGTTCTTCGCGAGCTGCGGCTACGACGAGATCTGCGTGGACCAGCAGCACGGCCTCGCCGATGGGGCCGCCCTGGCTGGCGTGTTCAGGGCCATCGAGATCCACGGCGCCGCGCCGACGACGCGCGTCCCGGCCAACGACGTTGCCGAGATCGGCAAGGCGCTCGATGTGGGCGCTGTCGCGATCGTCGTGCCGATGGTGGGGACGGCAGAGGAAGCCGCGCGAGCCGCGGCGGCATGCCATTACCCGCCACGCGGGAGCCGTTCAGTGGGCCCGCTGCGGGGCCCGCTGGCCCGGGCGTCGGAGCGCCTCGAGGCGCTCGATGAGGCCGCTTGCGTCGTGATGGTCGAGACTGCCGATGGCCTGCGCAACGTCGACGCGATCGCGGCGACGCCCGGGGTTGACGCGATCTACATCGGGCCGGGCGACCTGGGCCTCGGTCTCGGGCTGTCGGCCTGGCCGGACGACTGGACTCCGGCGCAGGCGAAGATCCACGCCGACGCGATCGCGACGATCCTGGCGGCCTGCCGTCGCCATGGCGTCGCGCCCGGGATCCACACCGGAGATGGCGTCACCGCGCGGCGCTATCTCGACCAGGGCTTCCTGATGGTGACCGTCGCCAGCGATCTCGGCCTGATCACGGGCGGTGGCCGAACCCAGCTCGATCTGGCACGCGGCGTGGCCTGACGGAAACGCTAGTCGGAGCTGAGGGGGGCCATCCAGCTCGGCGCCGGTGCCATCACGTAGAAGACATGGACCGGCTCATCGCCGAGAACCTGGGTCATGTACGTGTGGCCGGCGGCGAAGTAGACCACGTCGCCGGCTCCGAACTCGAGCGATCCTTCCTCCCACGTCACGCTGACGCGGCCGGTCAGGCACAGGTAGACCTCGTCGTGGAGGCCAAGGTGCGGGATCCCGTCGATCGTCCGGCCCTCGTCCGGGTCGTCGCCGTGGAACGACCAGCCGCCGATCGATCCTGGCTGGCTCCAGAACATCCCGGCATAGAGCCGCTCCGAGCCGGTTGACTCGGGCGTCACGATGCGGGCCGATCGAGCCAGCGGGTTGTTGGGCAGTGCCGGAATGTCGGCCAGGTGGAAGACGAGGGGCTCGCCGGGCGTCGTCACGACGAGCGTCCTGCGACAGTCCCGTTGTGCGCGTGTGCGGCTGCAGCCCGCCCGACCGCGCGACCCTGGACCAGCCCCAGCACCAGCCCGCCCATGTAGCCGCGATCGAACGTCCCGCCGGCATCGGCACCTGCGGCGTACAGACCGACCATCGGCGTGCCGTCGCGGTCAAGGACCCGCATGTCACTGTCGACATCGATCCCGCCCAGGGTGAACGTGATCCCGGCTCGGACCGCGATGGCCCGGAACGGCGGTTCCACCAGCCCGAACGGCGAGCGTAGCCGCGGAATCGCCAGCTCCGCACCCATCCCGGCCGCCACTGCCAGCCCGAAGGCATCGATCGTTGCGCGGAAGCCAGCCGCATCCACGCCCTGGGCGGCCAAGCCTTCGGCGAGGGCCTCGACCGTGTCGGCGGTGACGTTTGGCGCGCCCGCGGCCACTGCGTTCGCGAATTGGCGGCCGGCGGCGGCCGGTGATCGACCGGGCAACGGGTCGTCGTCGTGGATCCGCCGGTCCATCACCACCCACGCCCGTCCGCCCGGCTGGCGCACGATCTCGAACGGGGCAGTCTCGTCGGCCATCGAGCGGCTTTCGTCGAAGAATCGTTCGCCGCGCTCGTTGACCAGGATCGCGTCCTGCGAGTAGTACTGCGTAACCGACACCCAGCGCGCCGGCGGAACGTCGGCCGGCAGGCCCGGCATCGTGTGCCCGTAGAACGTGGACATGGACGGCGAGGTTCGGCCGCCAGCGCCCAGCACGGCGAGCAGTCCATCACCGACGCTACGCGGATTTGCCCGCAACAACATCGAGCCGGCATGCGGCCCGACATGGCGCGCGAGCAGATCGGCACCGCCGCCGAATCCCCCGGTTGCCAGGATCACCGAGCGAGCCGCGACGTTGACCCGACTGCCGCCGCCGTCCGCGGCCGTGACGGACCACTGCCCATCAGGCTCAAGCGTGATCGACTCGAGGGCGGTCTCGGTCCGCACCCGCCCGCCACCCGCCACAATGGCCGCCACGAGCCGATCCGTCAGTTCGGCAGTGTCGACCTCGGCGCCGGTCTGTCGGTCGCTCGCGATCGGCGACCTGCGTGCGACGCCGAGCGAAGCGAGCCATTCGAGGCCCGGTGCCAGACCCTCCACCAGCCGCCGCTGACGCTCGCGATCGCCGCCCGGGACCCACGCCTCCATGACCGCCATCGTCGGCGCCGTCCAGATCGTGCCGCCTGACATCAACATGGAGCCGCCCGGCGCGGCGCCCTTTTCGAGCACCAGCGGGCGAGCACCTGCCTCGACGGCGCTGGCGGCAGCGCAGAGGCCGGCCATCCCGGCCCCACACACCAGAACATCAACGTCGTCGTCGAACGCCACGACCGACCTCCCTCACAGCGACTTTCTCCCGTATATTGTCGACAATCCGGCGACACCGTGTAGCACGCCCAGGGGAGGCCTCACATGACGGTCAGGTTCGGGATGATCGGGGCCGGGCAGATGGCCCATATCCACGCCGTCGCGATCGCCGAACAGGAACCCGGCGAGGCGCGGCTGGTCGCGGTGACAAGCGGCACTCGCGCCCCGGCGCTTGCTGCGGAGTTTGGTGCCCAGGCTGAGCCGTCCATCGAGGCGCTGCTGGATCGGCAGGATATCGACGCGGTGGTGATCGCCACGCCTCACACGGCGCACCTGCCCAACGTCCTCGCCGCAGCTGCCGCCGGCAAGCACATCCTGCTCGAGAAACCGATGGCCCTCGACGTCGACGAGTGCCGCCAGATGATCGCCGCGTGCGAGGCGGCGGGTGTCTATCTGAGCCTCGCCAAGATCTCCCGCTGGCTCGAGGCACTGCGCGTCGGGCACGACTTGGTCGCCGATGGCGCGGCCGGTGAACCGATCGCCATCCATGTCCACCGGCTCTTCCCGGGCTACCCCAACACGGGCTGGCCGCTTGATCCTCGAGAGGGTGGCGCGTGGCTCGACTGGGGGAGCCACGGCTGCGACGTCGCGCGCTGGTATGCCGGGCGCGAACCCGAACTCGTGATCGCACGTTTCGCGTCGCGCCGGACGGACATGCCGGACCTGACCGGCATGGTCACCTTCGAGTTCCCGGGCGCGCTCCTGGCACACCTCTTCATGTCCTACGAGATCCCGGGCACCGCGGCCACGGAGCGCGCGCATTACACGCTGATCGGGACCGAGGCCGTGATCGACGTGCATGCCTACGGCGCGGTTGACGTCCTGCGCGGCGACAAGCGCGAGCCGGTCTATCGCGATGTGCGGTTCACCGATGCCAACACGACGTGGGACGAGCACGCGCCGTACTTCCGGCGCGGGTTTGCCGACCAGGTCCGCGATCTCGTCGAGGCGGTCCGCGACGGCCGTCCTCCAACGATCGATGGCAACGATGGCCTGATCGCGGTGGCCATGGCGACCGGCGCGATCCGTTCGTGGCGCGAGAACTCGGTCGTGCGCTTCCCGTTGTAGCGCGCCGGGTGGTCAGGCGGACGGCGTCTTGTAGACCTTCTCGGTGACGTTGTCGATCCAGTCCCAGTCGAGCTCCACGCCGAGGCCCGGCCCCGGCGGCAGGTGCTTGTAGCCCTCGCTGTCGATTTTGAGCGGTTCACCCTTCAGGCCGCGGTAATAGATCGGGTTGAACGTCTCCGACCAGCGACCATTCGTCATGGACAGGGCCATGTGCAGATTGGCGACGTCGAGCAGGGGCTGGTTGATGCCGTGGATCTCCAGGTCGAAGCCAAGCAGGTCGGCCATCCCGATCGCCTTGCGCAGTCCGGTGATCCCCTCCTTCATGAGAACATCACCACGGGCGATATCGAACGCTCCCATCCGCATCCCCTCGGCCAGCTCGTGGACCCGCGACGTTTCGCCCGACAGGATCGGCACGCTGAGCTGCTCGGTGAGTCGCTGGAGCTGGAACAGGTTGCGATCGGGGATGGGCTCCTCAAACCAGGTGTAGTTGAGCTCGCCCAGCACCTTGCCGGCCGCCAGGGCTTCCGTGAAGCTGTACATGCCGGCCGCGTCCTGCATCAGTGGATAGTCGTCGCCGACGGCTTCCCGTGCGGCACGGAAGCGCGGGATGTCGCGGTCGAGGCCATTCCAGAACTGGACCTTGAACGCGTGATAGCCCTGCGACTTGCGCAGGCGCGCCTCCTCGAAGACGTCCTCCGGTGTCGGATCGATGTTGCGCGCCGTGGCATACGCGCCAACTTTCGTGCGGGCCAGGCCAAGGAGCGAGGCAATCGGCATGTTCGCCACCTTGCCGCGGATGTCCCAAAACGCGACATCGATCGCCCCGGCGACACCGTCCGACAGGTTGTAGGCATGCCGGTTCAGCCGGCGGAGCTTGTGCCATAGGCGCTCGGTCTCGAGCGGGTTCTCGCCGATGAGCTGCGGGGCGTACAGGTCGTGCACGACCTGGGCCATCGCCGCGCCATCGCGCAGGTTGGCGTTCTGCATCGTGTAGCCATCGATGCCCTCATCCGTGTGGAACGTGTCGAATGAGTATTGGTACCAGCTCGACGAGATCCCCTCGGGCGGCTCGGCACCGCCCCACGCCTCGGTGATGTCGTAGCCAAGGACGCGTGACTCGATACTGGTGATCTTCACCGGAGCCTCCTGACGGACCTCATGCGCGTAGCGGCAGCTCGACCCGGCGATCCGCGGTCTGGCCGCCCGCCGGGATCCGGTACAGCTCGTTGCTGATCCCGTCCAGCCGGACGGGCTTCGAGTAGTGGTAGACCTCGACCTCGTCGGCGATCGGCGTTCGGACCCGGACGATGAACTCAGCCCAGGCGGGGTCGTTCATGGCGCTGAACGCCAGTTCGACGCCGGCAAGGAGGTCATCAGGCTCGCACTCAAGGTTCGGAAACAGGATCGGGCCGGTGTCGGTCTGGTAGACCCAGTCGCGCTCGTTGCCGTTGATCGTCTTGACCGGGTATTCGATCTCTACGTCATAGCGATCCGAGCCGAACCGATGGATTCCGACGAGCACGTCGTTGGCCAGGACGGCATCGACAATCGCCCGCTTGCCATCAAGCCGCTCGCCCTCGCGTTCGACGAGGTCGAGGTGGACGCGATCGAAGGTCCCCTCGATCGGCCTGCGCAACCGGTCGGACTGGGCGCCCGATCCGGGCGGGTGAAGCTGGGCGACCATGCCGGCCCGCGCAAAGGTCTTGATCTGCATGAACTCGTCATTCGAGAAGAGCGGGATGAAATCCCCGTTTGGCAGCAACCAGAGATCCTGCGTCGCTCCCACCTGCTCTGTCTTGCAACTCACGCCAAGCCAGATCGTGTGGACGCGCCCGCTCGCCCGCTCGGTGATCCGGCTTACGCAGTCGAATTGGATCCGGGCGTTGTTGAGCGCGAACGGTGGCTGATGGCTGAGGGTCTTCGGGTGCATCCGGTCGAGGTCGATCCGGAACGTCATGGTCGACCGCGCGAAATCGAGCACCTTCAAGACGAGACTCCTTTCACTGGCCTGGATCGACCTTCTGGCGCCGCCCCTTGACCGCGGATCGGTCGACCGCCTCGACCACGGCCATGTAATGAGCACCGGTCGCGAAATCCGTCAGGGTGACGGGGCGATCGCCGCGGATCGCGGCGATGAAGTCAATCTCCGCAGTCCAGCCGGCTCGATCCTGGTAGCGGACCGGTTCCGGCGCCCAGTCGCCACCGGGCGTTGCGCGACCGATCCGTTCGGTGGCGAAGTCCACCCGCAGGGCCCCCCCCGTACCGTAGAAGATGGCGGCGTTGGACTCCAGCGGCCCGGTACGTGCCGACATCTCGATCGTCGCCGTTACGTCGTCGGGGAATTCCAGGATCGCCAGGACGTGGTCGGGGACGTCCACGTCGAACGGGCCCTCAGGACCCGAGCGCTGCGCCGGCCCGAACCGGGTGACCGCAGTCACGACGGTCGCGTGCCCGAGCCAGCGGGCCATCGCCTCATAGACAATCCCAAAGGCCATCACGTTCTCGCCGCTGTACTGGCGCTGCCAGCGCCATGCCTCGGCCGGATCGTCCAGCTTGCTCGAATCCCAGGCGACCCGCACATGCTGGAGGCGACCGATCGCGCGCGCTGCGAGGAGTCGGCGAATCGTCGCGTCGGCCCACAGGGAGAACGACGACGGCACGACCATCGCGACAAGGTTCGGCCTGGCCTGCGAGGTGCGCAGCATGGCTCGGGCGTCCACCCCGGTGGCTGCCATGCGCGCCTCGGTCAGGACGTGCTTGCCGGCCTCGAGCGCGGCGATGGCGACCGAGGCGTGCAGGTACGGCCAGGCGCCCACGAGGACGGCATCAATCTCCGGGTCGGCGACGAGCGCATGCCAGTCGTCGAACGATCGAGCCACCCCGAGTTCCGCCGCGGAATGTCGCGATGAGTCCGCCGTACGGTTGGCCACTGCCACAAGCTCCACGCCCTCGATCTCGCGAAATCGCGGGACGTGCGCAGCCCGGACGATCTTGCCGGACCCGACGATCCCGATGCGGATCGGTTTCCTCATCTCCGCTCCTTGCCTTCCTTCGCACTCCGCTGGGCGTCCCAGCCGAGGCAGTTCGACACGTCATCGGCGGCCGCCCGGATCACAGCTCCGGTCTCGGCCTCCTTCGCCGGACTCGTTCGATTATCCGGCCAAGCGGCGATCAAGTCTCCGGCGATCCGGCCGTGCGAGTCCCGGATCGGGGCCGAGACGCCGACCGCCCCTTCGTAGCGCTCCCCATGACTCACCACGTAGCCCCGCTCTCGGGCTGCTTCAAGGTCGCGGCGCAGGTGGGCCCGCGTGGTCAGCACGCGGCCCGGGATTGGGTCGGGCAGGCGATCGATCATCGCGTCGCGCTCGGCGGCGGGAAGGAAGGCCAGAATCCCCTTGCCTGACGCACCCAGATGCAAGTCGCTCCAGTCCCGGAGCGACTCCCACAGGTAGCGGACCGGGTGGTTCGTCTCCACCGCATCGACGGCCGAGAACTTCCCCCGGTGCGGGTCGTACACGGCGAGGACGACGGTCTCACCAAGGACCCTGGCCGCGCGCTCGAGGAACGGGCGCGAGACCTGCTGGATGTCGAGGTGTTCCGCGACCGCGCTGCCGATCCGGGCCAGGTCCGGCCCGACGCGAAAGCGGCCCGGCGGATCTGTCCCGGACAGGAGTCCGAGGCTGGCCATGTCGTGGAGGATGCGGTGCGCCGCGCTGCGCGGGATGCCGCTGGATCGGGAAAGGTCCCGGACGCCCCACTCGCCCTGTTCCGCGAACGCCTGCAGGACCCGGACCCAGCGCGCCATCGGCCCGCTCGTCGGCTCGGGTGCGGCGGCCGCGGCGGTTCGCTCGGGTGCGCCGGGTGCGCCGGTTCGCTCGGGTGCGCCGGTTCGCTCGGACATCGCCGCTTCCGGGTGCTGGATCATGACGGTGAGGCTGGTCGTGCCGTGGCGGGCCCCGGTCGTGCCGTGGCGCGCCTGTCAGGCGCAATTCCTGAACATTTGAGCGCGGCCGCTTCGGAGTTCCTGCAGTTTCTGTCGCTTCCTTCGACCCACCACGCTCGAATGTTGCCGAAGCGCGCCTGGTACAAGCACCCGGTGGATACGGCCGGGTTCGCGGAGGGGGCCCAGAGCGCATCCGGTGTCGTTGACCAAGGGACGCTGCTCATGGCACAGTAGAGTAACAGAAATCCGGGACCTATGTCCCGTATTTCGGGACACGATGGGGTGCGGTCAGTCCGTGCGCCATGCATCGCCCAGCATCGCCCTGCATCGCCCTGCATCGCCCTGCATCGCCAAGCATCGCCAAGCATCGCCAAGCATGGAGCAGCCAACGCCGTGCCCGTCGCCGACCCGGAATCCCGCCCTTCCAGGAACCGCGCCTCGCGTCGTCGCACGCCTCGCAGCACCGACCTCACGGATCCGGCGAACCTGGCGAACCCCGCGGACGCAACCCTCGATGCCGTTGCACGTCGCGTCCTCTGGCTGGCGGTCCGCATGGTCCACGAGGCGAACCACGTCCGACCGAGCGTCGGCGGGATCAAGGTCGGTGGCCACCAGGCATCCACCGCTTCCAACGTCTCGATCCTGACCGCGCTGTACTTTCGGTGGCTCCGGGCCGGCGATCTCGTGGCGACCAAGCCGCACGCCTCTCCGGGCTTCCACGCGATCCAGTACCTGCTCGGCAACCTGGATCAATCCATGCTGCCCCGGCTACGCGAGTTTGGAGCGCTTCAGTCGTACCCGTCGCGGACCAAGGATCCGGATCCGGTCGACTTCTCCACCGGGTCCGTCGGTCTCGGGGCCGTGGCACCGATGTTCGCGGCCCTGGCGGACCGGTATCTGCGGCTCCACTTCCACGACACCGTGGCACGACAGCCGGAGCGGCGTTTTGTTGCCCTGGTCGGCGATGCGGAGCTGGATGAGGGCAACGTCTGGGAGGCCATCCTCGAGGAGGGCCTGGGCGATCTGGGCAACTTCACGATGATCGTTGACCTGAACCGACAGAGCCTGGATCGCGTGGTCCCCGGGATCCGCGTCCGGCGGGTAGAAGCCATGTTCGCCGCGGCCGGCTGGCACGCCATCGAGGCCAAGTATGGGCGCCGTCTTCAGGCGCGCTTCGCCATGCCCGGCGGCCAGGCGCTGCGCGACCGGATCGACGATATGGAGAACGAGGAGTACCAGATCCTCATCCGACGGCCGGGCGCCGATGCCCGCGAGCGGCTCATTGCCGGCCATCCGGCGGCACGCCGCGATGCACTGGCCCGAACCGTGGCCGACATCCCGGACGACGACCTGCCGGACCTGCTGGCCGACCTCGGCGGTCACGATCAGGCGGAGTTGGAGCGGACGCTTCGTGCCGCCGATCGCGAACGCGGACGGCCGACGGTCCTGTTCGCCTACACGATCAAGGGCTGGCGGCTGCCGTTCGCTGGTGACAGCCTCAACCATTCGGCGCTGCTGGGAGCGGAGCAGGTGGAGGCGCTGAGCGGTCCGCTGGGGGCCGATCCGGCTGATCCCTGGGCGGCGTTCTCGGCAGGTTCTCCGGAGGCGCGCCTGTGCGCTCGGCGTCGAGTCGAGCTGGGCTACGGTTCCCCGCCGATCCAGATCGCCCCAGCGGTCGCACCGACGATTGCGCCGCCCGACGTCCGGATCGGGGCGATGACGAGCACGCAGCAGGCGTTCGGCGACACAATGGCGGCGCTCGCGCGCGACCCGCAGGTTGGGCAGCGGCTCGTGACCTCCGCACCGGATGTTGCGGTTTCGACCAACCTCGGCGGATGGATCAACCGCGCCGGGGTCTTTGCCACCGAAGCCGGTCCCGACCGCGGGGACGTCAAACGGCCCCTGGCGTGGACGCTTGGCCCGACCGGTCGCCACATCGAACTCGGGATCAGCGAGATGAACCTGTTCATGTGGCTGAGCCAGTTCGGCCTATCCGGGGAGCTGTTCGGCGAGCGGCTGGCCCCGATCGGCGCGGTGTATGACTCGTTTGTCGCGCGCGGCCTCGACGCGCTCATCTACGCCCTGTACGTCAACGCCCGCTTCATCCTCGTGGGGACGCCGGCCGGCGTCAGCCTCGCACCCGAGGGCGGCGCGCACCAGTCCACGATCACGCCATCGCTCGGGATCGAGCTGCCGGGGCTCCGCTCATACGAGCCGGTGTTTGGGCGCGAGGTCACGTGGACCATGCTCGAGGGAATCCGGGGCTGCCTGGACCCAACCGATGGGTTCGCGACCTACCTGCGGCTCGGCACGCGTCCGATCGACCAGTCGCTGTCTGCCACGGTTGAGGCGCGCCTTGGGCTCGACGGCTGGCGCGACGCGGTCCTCGCCGGCGGGTACCGGTTGCTCGAACCGTCCGATGCGCCAGAACCGTTGCCGCCCGGCAGCCCGGTCGTGCAGGTCGTCGCGGTGGGCTCGATCGTCCCGGAAGCCGTCGCCGCGGTCCGGACGCTCCATCGCGAGGAGATCTCCGCGAATCTGATCGTGGTCACGTCGGCGGAGCGGCTGGCGGCCGGGCAGCACGCGGGTCGCCTGGATGCCCTGCGCCATGGCCGCAAGGACCGGGTCGGGCACCTCGGGACGCTGATCCCGCCCGGCGAGCGGCGGGCACCGATCGTCACCGTGGCCGATGCCGCCTCGCACAGTCTGAGTTTTGTCGGCGGGGCGTTCGGGGCTCCCGTCGTGCCGCTCGGGATGGACAGCTTCGGCCAGTCCGGGACCATCCCGGATCTCTATCGATACGCCGGGATCGACGCCGATCACATCGTCGAGGCCGCGATCCTGGCACTCGAATTGGAGGCCTCTTGATGCCCGACGAGCCCGCCCTTGCCGCCGCCCTGACGGAGACCCAGCAGGCATTCCTGCGCGAGCGACTGCATGCGATCGTCGCCACGATCATGCCCGATGGCCGGCCCCAGTTGACGCCCAACTGGTACTTCTGGGACGGCGCCCGATTCTGGGTGAGCACGCTCGACTGGACGGTCAAGTACCGGAACGCGAAGCGCGATCCGCGCGTCACCCTGTGCATCGACGGGCCCGCGCGGATGACCAACTACGTCCAGATCTTCGGGACCGCCGAGGTGGTCGAGGGCGACGTCCGAGAGCGGACCATGGACCTCATCCGCAAATACGAGCCGCTCGAGGCGGACGTCGTCACCCACTGGGAGAAGATCAAGGCTGACCGCGTCCTGATCGTCGTGCGCCCCGAACGCTTCCAGTGGCGGTTCCCAGACTGAGACTCGGCCCGCTGCGGATCACTACCGTGGTCGCCGCGGCCGGAGAAACGCCTCGGGACGGCGAGTCGTCTCGTCGACAGGGGTCGGCCCATCCCAGATCAGCGTCTCTGGCGCGATGTCAACGTCACCCGGCCAGGCCAGCGTCCCATAGTCAACATACACGGATCGGAACACGCCATCGTTGGCGATGATCGGTTCGAACACCGGGCCCCAGAGCAGATCGGTCAGATCGCGCTCGACCACCGAGCCGTCCGACAGCGTCATGCGAACGGAGCGCCCCTCAAGTGCCTCAACGGTGCAGATTTCCAGCATCGCCTACCAATCCTGGTCCAGGGGAGCGATTGGGTCGAGCGGCTGACTGGCCTTGGCGAGATCCCAATCCCTGAGGAGTTCGGCTCGATGCACCGCGGCTGATCAGGCCGTCACCGCCGACACCAATCTGATCTCGGCGAGCGTCGCTCGCGCGGCATTGATCGTGGTTTCGATGTCGGCCGCGTCGACGCCGTAGTGGGGGATCGCTCGGATCATGCCCTTGGGGTATTCGATCATGCGGACGCCGCGACTGGTGAGCGCGTCCAGGAAGGCAGCGCGCTGCCGGAGCACGGCGCCTCGCCCCGTGGCATCGTCCGGCCAGACAGGAGAACCGATCCCGAACAGCACGAAGTTGGTGCGGACACGGGTCGGATCCAGGCGAGTCACGCCCTCCATTGTCGCCAGCGCGTCGGCCAGCCGGCGGGCGTTGGCGTGATCCTCGGCGAGGCGCTCGATCATGCCGGCCGGACCGTCCTGGAGCGCCACGAGGCCGGCGGCCGCGATCACCCCGGCCTGACGCATGCCGCCGCCGACCATCTTGCGGGCACGGCGGGCACGGGCGATGAACGCGGCGTCCCCTACGACCACCGAGCCGACCGGGCAGGCCAGGCTCTTCGACAGGCAGAACGTGGCGGACGCGCCGGAAGGCACGAGGTCCCGCGCGGGCACACCGAGGGTGACCGCCGCGTTGAACATCCGGGCGCCGTCGATGAATAGCGGGACGCCGAGTTCGCGCGCGAGGTTCGCGACCGACCGTGTATAGGCCGGGGTCAGCGGCTGCGCCATCGACAGTGAATGGGTGTTCTCGATCGTGATCAACGATGTGATCGGCTCGTGGACGTCGTCCGGATCGCGCACCGCGCTGCGGATGACGGCGAGATCCATCGTGCCGTCGTCGGCCCACGGCAGCATGCGGACGGACGCGCCGACGATGACGGCATGCCCGGCCCCCTCGCTCGAGAAGGTGTGGATCTCTGCCGGACCGATGATCTCGCCACCGCGCGGCACGTGGGCCATCAGCCCGACGAGGTTGCCCATGGTGCCGCTGGTGACCAGCAGAGCGGCCTCCGTGCCGAGCAGCTCCGCGGACCGCTCCTCGAGCGCCCGGACGGTGGGGTCCTCGCCAAACACGTCGTCACCGACCTCGGCCTGCGCCATCGCCCGGCGCATGGCCGGGGAGGGCTGGGTGACGGTATCGGAGCGAAGATCGATCACGGTTGGGCTCCTGCTTGGGGGTGGCGGCGGTTCGGCGCTGGGTCAGCGGAAGTGCGGCAGGACCTCGTCGGCGAATAGTTCGATGTCGGCAGTGTCCATCAAACCGGCGAACCGGAGCTGGATCATGTTGAACCCCAGGCCGATCGCCTCCTCAATTCGATCGCGCACCTCCGCCGGATCGCCGGCAACGGCCGGCCGCTCGCCCTCGACCGCGTCGCCCGCCCAGCGCCTCGCCGCTGCCCGATCGCGACGGAGGTAGACCGTCCACGGGATGGCCTTGCGGATCGAAGCAGGGTCGCGCCCAATGTCCCGGCAATGGTCCGCCAGCACGGCCAGCTTGTGTTCCTGCACGTCGCGGCGGTCGGCATACGAGAGCCACCAGTCGGCGTGTTCCGCGACAGCTCGGAGGAGGTATCGCTCGCCGCTGCCGCCGATCATGATGGGCGGGACGGGTTCGGGTCGTGGCTCGCAGTACGCATCGCGGACCTGGTACCACGCCCCTTCGAATGTCGCCGGCGACTCCGTCCACATGGTCTTGATCAGCCGCAGGGCCTCGTCCATCTGGGCGATCCGCTCGCGGGTGGATGGGAATGGGTAACCGTAGGCGCGGTACTCGTCCTCGAGCCAGCCGGCGCCATAGCCGAGGATGAACCGACCGCCGCTCATCGCCTGGAGGCTGGCCGCCATCTTGGCCATCAGGGCTGGGTGGCGGTACGAGTTGGCCAGCACGTTGTGGCCCAGGCGCACGCCTGGGACGCGCGCGGCCAGCCAGGTCAGCTGGGTCCACGGCTCGATCCGGAAGCGGTCGCCTTCCATCAGGTGGTCGGAAACCCACAGCGAATCGAAGATCGGCCCCGCAATCGCCAGCATCCGGTCCAGATCAGCGACATACGTGGAGCGGTCAACCCGCCCCATCTCGCGATCGCCGGGCGGCACGTGGAACCCAAACTCAATGCGATCCATGGAGGGAGTAGGGTAGCACTGCAACTCCGGTGGTCCTGTCCAGTGTGACTTACACTCGCGGGGTGACGACGGAGAGCGGAGCCATCCGGACGACCGAATCGCGACTGGACCGGGTCGGCTGGTCTGCCCTACGCTACGCGCCGTACCGGCTGTTCCTGGGCTCGATGCTGTCATTCAGCAGTGGCGGTTTCGTGATGTTCTCAGCGCTGGGCTGGTATGTGCTCCAATTGACCGGGTCGGCGGCCGCGGTCGGGGTCGCGTTCTCGGCGTACGGTCTGCCCGCGCTCCTGCTGACCGCCCACGCGGGCGTGTTCACCGATCGGCTCGGGTCGCGGCGCATGCTCGTGATCTCGCTCACTGGGATCGCCGCGATCGCGGGGGTGCTCGCGCTTGTTGCGGCGACCGGAAGTCCTCCCTACCTTTTGATCGTCGGCCTCGCGTTCGTCCTTGGGATCGCCCAGGCGATCGGGACACCGGCATCGGTCGCGATCGTCAGCGACCTCGTGCCGCCGCCGGCGCTGTCGAGCGCGGTGACGCTCAACTTCCTGCACATGAACGCTGCGCGCATCGTTGGTGGACTGATTGGCGGGACGCTCCTGGCGGCCACGTCGCCGGCCATCGGTTTCGCGGCCGTGGCGCTCCTCTCGGCTGGGCCGGCGCTGGCTTTGGGCCGCCTGCCGGTCGTCCAGCGCACGGCGGGAGAGGATCTGGACAGGCCGCGCTCGACCCTGATCGGGCCGCTGGTCGAAGCCTTTCGGTACGCCGTCGCGCATCCCACCCTGGGTGTCCTGATCGTGCTGGCGATCGCCCCCGGGACGATCGGTCTCGGCTACATCTTCGTCCTGCCGCTCGCCGCCGAGGAGCTGGGCATCGGCGCGGGCGGGCTCGGTGCCCTGTTGGTGGTCAGCGGCATCGGCGGGATGCTCGCGGGCCTTTCACTGGAGGCGGCGCATCGCCGCGTTGGACATGGGCGCGGGGTGATTGGTGGTCTAGCCGGCGCGGCGATCTCGATGGTGGCCTTCGGGCTGGCGCCGGGCGTCCCGTTGGCGATGCTGGCGCTGGTCGGCGTCGGTGGCAGCATCCTGACCTATGCAGCGTCCAGCGTCACGTTGATCCAGGCACTTGCCCCGCCGAGGCTTCGGGGCCGGATGGTGAGCCTGTTCGCGATGCTCTACTGGGGGATGATGCCGGTGGGCAGCCTGCTGACCGGGTTCGTCGCCGAGGCCACCACGGCGCGGACCACGGTGTTCCTGTGCGGCGTCGGCCTCGGCCTGACCGGCCTGGTCGCGTTCGTCGTTCGCCCGCATCTGGCAACGCTGGCGGTGGCTCGCGACGGGCGGACGCTGACGGGGAACCTGGTCGGCTCGGGCGCGGTACACGGCAGGGGAGGCGTCAGAGGTGGCTGATCCCCGGGCCTCGAGCGCCAGCGATCTCGGGCCAGGATCCCGGGTCGCGATCGTGACGGGCGCGGCGGGAGCGCTCGGAACGGCCATGTGCGAGCGCTTCGTGCGCGACGGCGTCCGGGTGGTGGTCGCCGACGTGATCCTCGAGCCGGCCGAGGCGCTCGCCCGACGGCTCGACCCGTCGGGGGACCGGGCACTCGCCGTTGTCGTGGATGTCACGTCGTACCCGTCGGTCGAGGCGATGGTCGCCGCCACCCTGGCCTGGGCCGGCCGGATCGACATTCTCGTCAACAACGCCGGGGTTTCGGAGGGAATGATCCCGACCTGGGAGCTGCCGCTCGACGCCTGGCAGCGGACGATTGACATCGACCTGACCGGAGTCTTCCATTGCTGCCGGGCGGTGGTGCCCGCCATGCTTGGGCTGGGCTGGGGTCGGATCGTCAACATCTCGTCGATCGCCGGCAAGGAGGGCAAGCACAACCCGGTCGCCTACGCTGCCGCAAAGGCCGGGGTGATCGGCCTGACCAAGGCGCTCGCCTTCGAGGTGGCCGAGCGAGGCATCCTGGTCAACGCGATCACCCCCGGCGCCATCTATACCCACAACTGGGCGGGCCTGACGGAGGCGGATCTTGACGGGGTTCGGCGACGTCACCCGGTCGGTCGCCTCGGTCGACCCGAGGAGGTCGCGGCGATGGTCGCCTGGCTGGCCTCGGACGAATGCTCGTTCTCCACCGGCGCCGTCTTCGACATCTCGGGCGGCCGCGCCGGCCACTGATTCCCAGGGTTCAGTCGCGGCGCGGGGGTCCGGGCGGGTCCGGGAACGTGGCGATCTCCGGGTCTGGACGGGTCTCGTCAATGAAGTCCCAGGCGTGCGTCCTGCCCGGCTCGAGGCGGACGACAACTCCTGGGGCAACACGGCTCGCGTACGCGTTGCCGTTGACCGGACCCAGGTAGCGGACGGACAGGCGCCGGCTCACCTCGGCGCGGCCATCGCTGGTGATCCGGGCGATGCCACAGACCTCAAAGCCTCGGGCCGGCCAGCTGTGGTCGAAGACGACGACGCTCGCCCGCGGGTCTGCGGCGAGGTGCCGCAACTTGATGTCGCCTTCGGGGACTCCGATGTTGAAGCCGCCGTCGCGCCACTCGTGCCAGACCGGCGACAGGAGGACGGTCCCATCCTCGCGATGCGTCGACAGGACGGCGCAGTAGGGGCGTTCCAGCAGGTCGCCCATTTCGTCGATGGTTCTTCGGGTCATGCGTGGGTCCTCTCAGTCGGTGGCACCGGCGCTCGCCGCCGTCAGCCGATGCGCAGGTGCGCGCTGTGGATGGCGGTGCGGGTGGCCCCGCCGGCGTACCAGATCGCCAGGACCTCGTCGGGCCCGGTGGCCACGCCGCACGGATGGCCGAAGGTGAACTGGTCCATCGACATCAGGTAATCGAAGGCGGTGAGGGCACCGTCGGCGCCAGGGGCCGAGGTGGTCTCGTGCCGGTAGACGACGGTCTCGGCGGCAGCGTCGAATGTGCGGCCGCCATCCAGGCTGAGGTGTGCCACCACGGTCTGCTCAGCGCCGCGCCGCTGCCCGAGGACGACGAGCCGCCCGTCGTCGAGCGCGATCGGGTAGCTGGCCTGGCCGACCAGCCCGGTCGAGGTGGGCGGCGTCCAGGTCCGGCCGTCGTCGCGGCTCCAGAGGGCATGGACCGGCCCCTCCGTTCGGGTCCGATGCCTGAAGGCGTAGGTGAACTGGACGAGTTCGCCGGAGGCGAGCCGGGCGACCCGCGGATCCCACCACATCGTGTCATGGGGGTCGCCGTCGGGATCCGAGGCGGCCGAGATGACAGACTCACCCCAGGAGCGCCCGCCGTCGTGCGAGCGAAGAAGGCCGCCGAGGTAGCGCCACGGGCCCGGCTCGTCATAGTCCTTGAACGTTTCGAAGGTGCACAGGACGTCGCCGCCGGGGAGAACCAGGAGGCCCTGTGACGCCGTCTGGGGAACCGGGCCACCATGGAGGTCGGGGAGTCGCTGCCAGGTGCGCCCGCCGTCCGACGATGTCGCCACGGGGTTGACGACGGGGATGAGCCCCTCGGTGGCGGGGTTGTAGGTCGGCCGGTCGAGCGACTTGTCGAGCGCGACCACCACCGTCAGCAGCTCGCCGGAGGGCAGCTCGGCGAGCGCGGTGCCACGAAGATCCCAGCCCTCCTGCCCCAACGCATCCAGCGGCTGCCCGACACGCTCCCAGGTCCGGCCTCGGTCCGCGGAGCGAAGCAGGTGCGGGCGGCCATCGTTGCTTTCGCGTCGAGTGCCGAGCCGATGGGCAAGCACGATCTCGCCGTTGGCCCGCCGGATAATCCGCGGCTCGCAGGCATGACCGAAGGCGTCGTCCGCCGACGCCTCCCAGACGATTCCGCGCTCGATCACCGTGATCGGCATTCGCCACCCGCACTACACTCAGGCTGATGAACGGGCTCGTTCTTCGACTGGCATTGTACGAGTGGAGGCGATCGCGATGAGCGTCATCAGCGAGGTCCGCGTCCTCGACGTCCACCGCTCGTCGACGCTGGTCGAGATCGAGGCCAACGACGGGACGGTGGGGATCGGGTTGACCCAGTCGGCGCCGACGGTGATCCGGCCGATCATCGAGCATGGCCCAGGCGCCCTCCGGACGCACCTCCTCGGTCGCGACCCGCTCGACGTCGAAGAGCTGTGGCAGGCGATGTGGCTGGGCTGGCCCGGCCAGTACGGCCGCGGCTCCGAAGGCGGGCTCGCCGCCAACGCGATGGGCGCGCTCGACATCGCGCTCTGGGATCTCGCCGGCAAGCTGCGGGGCGAGCCGGTCTGGAAGCTGCTCGGCGGGCGCGTCCAGGACCGGGTCATGGCGTACGCCAGCGGCAGCATGTTCGTGTCGAGTTCGTATGAGGATGGGGGCGAGGGGCCCTGGCTCCAGAAGTCACCCGAGGCGTTGCGGCGCGAGGCGGCCGAGGAGGTGGCGCTGGGGTTCCGGGCGATGAAGTTCGGCTGGGGCACCCACTTCGAGGCCGAGGACCGCGAACGGCTGCACGCCATCCGTGAGGGCGCCGGGCCGGAGACCCGGATCATGGTCGATGTCGGCTGTTGTCCCGGCTACTGGACGCCAGGCTGGGATAGCGACGCGGCGATCCGGGCCGGTCGAATGCTCGAGGAGATCGACGCCTTCTTCATGGAGGAGCCGATGCCGCCGCATGACGTAGAGGGCCACGCGCGCGTGCGCGCGGGCACGCGCACGCGCGTCGCGACCGGCGAGAGCCTGACTGCCGTCCACGAGTTCGAACGGTTCATCGAGCGCGGGGCCACCTCCATCGTCCAGCCCGACGCGGGCCAGATGGGGATCACCCAGGCCGCCGCCGTCGCCCGGGCGGCCGACGCCGCGGGACTGCTGTGCGCGCCGCACAGTCCGTGGTCCGCGGTACTGGTTGGGGGGCACCTTGCGATTCAGGCCACGATCCGCGGTGGCGTCCTCGTCGAGTACCCGGCGCTCGCCACGTATGACGAGGGATCGCGGGCCGGCGCGATCTCGCAACTGATGAACTTCGAGCTGGTCGAGCACGCACCGCTGGCGGTTGACGGTTACCTCGTGCCAAGCGACCGCCCGGGCCTGGGCCTGGGAGGGTTCGTGCCTGCGACGCTGGAGCGGTTGCGGGCGCTGGCCGAATAGACGATTGCCTCTCACGATTGCCTGGCTTCAGGCGAGCGGATTCGTCCAGCGGAGGCCTGGGAACCGCCCGAAGTCGCGATCGGCCGAGCACAGCTCCGCGCCGTGCTCGATGGCAAGGGCAGCCAGATGCGCGTCTGACACGAGGTTCCCGCCCGTGCCAACCTCAACGAGGAGATCACGCAGAACCATGGCATGTCGGGAGGTCGGTTCGATCACGGTGGTCATCGGCAGGGCGAGCCAGCGGTCGACATACTCGAGCGCATCGGCGGGACTGAGCGGGCTCAGCATCACGTTGGGGTTGGTCGTCAAGCGCACGAACCCGAGCAACACGGTCCAGCTGAACCCAACCGTTTCGTTGCCGGACAGGAGGCCGTTCCACCATTGGACTGTCGCTCTGTTGACTGGCGACCGTCGGTCGACCGCGTAGATCAGCAGGTTGAGGTCCGGGACCTTCACTTCCGAAGGGCGAGCTTCTGGGTCGTCGCCTCATCCTCCAGCGTCGCGGCCAGCTGCAGCGCCTTGGTCAGGTCCACGCCCGGCTGGACGCCGAGATCGCGGACCTTCTCGCGATAGGGGCGCTGCTGTTCCATCTCGGTCGCCAGGCCTGCCCGCACCGCCGTGTTGATGGCCGCTTTGAACGAGATCTGCCGCTGCCGGGCGAGCTCCCGTAGGCGGGCCGCCAGGTCCGGGTCGAGGGTGACGGTCGTTCGCATGGACGCATCATAGCAGCATCATTACTGGTGGTATGGTGCAGTCATGCAGAGCCGCATTTGCGTACCAGACGAGCTGCGCCCGCCTCAATCATGACCAGCGGCGGTACATTCGGCGGGATCGAGGCGGGCGGGACGAAGTTCGTGTGCGTCATCGGCGATGACCCCGACACGATCATCGAGTCGACGCGGATCGAGGTCACCACTCCGGACGAGACGCTCGGCGCTGCGCAGGCGTTCTTCGTGCGGGCGCAGGCCGCCGGGGTTCGACTCAAGGCCGTCGGAATCGGCTCGTTCGGTCCACTCGAGCTTCGAGCTGGGCATCCGCGCTACGGCTTCATCACGTCGACGCCGAAGCCGGGCTGGTCCAACACCGACATGGTCGGACCGTTCGTGGCCGCCCTCGGTGTGCCGGTCGGGTTCGACACGGACGTCAATGCCGCGGTCCTGGCCGAGGGCCGCTGGGGGGCGGCCCGCGAGCTCGGCTCCTATGTCTACCTCACCCTTGGGACGGGGATCGGTGGAGGCGCGGTGGTCGACGGCCAGCTGGTTCACGGCCTCGGTCACCCGGAGATGGGCCATATCGCCGTCCGACGCCGCCCGGGTGATGGATTCGCCGGCGTGTGTCCGTTCCACGGGGACTGCTTCGAGGGGATGATAAGCGGGCCTGCCGTCCAGGCACGCTTCGGTCGACGCGCCGAGACCTTACGCGGCGCGGATCTGACCGCCGCTGTCTCGCTCGTCGCGTTCTATCTCGCGGCGGGCATCAGCTCCCTGATCTACACACTGGCTCCGGAACAGATCATCGTGGGCGGTGGTCTGTCGGCGATGCCGGGTCTATTGACACTCGCACGAGCCGAGCTCGTGGACCAACTGCACGGCTACCCGGGCCTGCTGGAACACCGGGAAGCGGCGTTCCTCGTTCCCGCTGTTTTAGGGTTGATGGCTGGCCCGGCGGGCGCGCTCATCCTCGCTCAGCGGGCCGCCACCTCGCCCTCGCCCAGGATTTGACCGGTCGCGTAGGCCCTACTCCGGATCGCTCGGCGAGACGCCCCTTGGTCGCTCCGCGAACCGGCGCAGGACGTTGCCGGTGACCCGGGAGACGGTGTTGTCGTAGCCGTGGTGGGCGATGCCGCCGCGCCAGGCGATGGAGCCGACCGAAAAGACCGCGCCGCCCTTCGGGTACTCGAGGTAGGCCATGTCCGAGCGCACGAAACGGTGCGGCTCGCCATCGACCTGGGGGTCGTCGGGCCGCTTTCCGTCCCGGCCCGGGATATACCAGAGCACTTCGTCGATCATCGGGCGGTAGAGGTTGCTGAACCCGACCGACGACGCCAGGAGCAGCGCGCTCGACGGCGTGCCAAGCTCGTGGTCGAACCGGTCGATCTCGTAGCCTGCAGCACCCCACTTCGTCTGGAGGTTCGGCTGATCGCCGATCAGCTCGTCCTGACCGATCCCCTCGAAGATGAACCGGACCCGCGGGTCATGGGAGTCCGGCATCCGTTTGTAGGGGACGGCGCGATCGAAGCCGGCCGCGCTGGTCCCGACCGCGACGATGCCGTTTGGCGGCCGGCCGCGGTTCCGCCACGTTCCGCCGGGTTCGCCGGTGGTCGAATGGACCCGCTCGCCGGGTGGGACCTCGAAGGGCCACGGCGCGCCCCAGCGACGCACCTCGACCTTGTGGGGTTTGGCCGGATTGGGGTCGAACGAGGCCACGCCGAACAGGCTGTTCCCGCCCAGGTACATGAACCGCCCCCCGCCGGCCAGATACGTCTCGAGCGCGTCGAGCATCGGCCCGCTCCAGTACTCGTGGTGGGAGCTTGACACGACGACGCTGTACGGCTCGAGCAGGCGCGCGCCCTCCGCCTGGAGGTCATGATCGGTGATGAAGTCGACCTCGATCCCGAGGTGGTCCAGCCAGTCGACCAAATAGAGGTCGGCCGGGAAGCGCGGCGGCGCGGCCCAGATCCGGTAGCGGAACTTGGGGCGCATGGTGAGGATCGGCCGCAGGTAGGAGCCGTAGACCACGCCGGAGCCGTCGACGTGCAGGTCGTAGGTGCCGTACAGCGCGTTCTCATCGATGTAGCGGTAGACGTCGCGCAGCAGGGTCGGGTCGGCGTGCGGCGCGCCGCTCGTCCAGGTGTTGGTCGCGCCTTCTCGCCACGCGCCGGGTCCCAGGTCCGAGAAGTTCGTGTAGACGGTGTAGGTGAGCGTCGACATCAGGACCGCGATCCGCGAACGCGCGACCCCTCGTGGCGGACGGACCGTGAACGGGATGTGGTCCTCGTCGTTCCCGGCCCGCAGCCAGGCCGCGTAGACGCCGCTCGGCAGGTCGTCCGGGATCGTCAGCTCGAAGTCGACCGCCCAGCCGGCATCCTCGAGGTCGTCACGATGGAAATGGATCGCGCCGTACTGCTGGGGCGCGCGGTGGAAGTCGGTCACGCTGCCGTCGAAGTTGTGGCCGGTCACGGCGCGGGTCGGCATGTTGACGGTCCAGCCGTGGTGGCCATTGGGCGAGCGGTCGGTGACGCGGTCGGTCGAGATGTCGGCGGCGAAATCCCACGCGCCTACGCCATTGAGCACGGGGCTGTCGAGCTTGCCATCGAGGTGGCGCGCCGTGCCGTCGGCGGTGCGGACGGCGCCGAGGATGAGCGGACCCTGGAGTGGTGGAAGGACGATCTGGCCGGCCCCTTCGCCGGCGGTCGGGTCCTCGGGCCAGGCGCGGAGCGGCGTCTGGCGGACGGTCGCGCGGCCGGCCTCGATCGTGCATTCCACGCGGTACCAGGTCCAGCGCGCGACGGGGGCGCCGGTGGCGATGCGGGTTGCGCCCGCGATGAGTTCGACGACCCCCGAGTCGGACAGGACGAGCGCCCAGCCCGCGCCGCCTGCGACCCCGCCACCGAATGGGTTCCCGACGCTGGCGATGACCTGCTCGCCGGCGCCCGGGTTCGTCGGATAGAGGTAGACCGAGAAGGCGAGCGACGGCCCGACCGCACCGGCCGGCAAGGGGATCTCGACGTACGAGCCGGACCCGATCGACTGGCGCCGACCCGGTCGCGGCCCATCAATCGCGGAGGGGATCACGACCTGCTTGAAACCAGGCCCGGCCGGGTTCTCGTCGCCGTGGATGAGCCGGACCAACCCCGACTCGTACTCCGGATGGTCGCAACTGACCATGAACCGGATGGTTTCCCCCGGCGCGACGCTCAACCGGTCGCTGTAGCCAAGGAGGCGGAGCATCGAATCGGTGCCCTCGTCAGCGCCGGCGTGAGCGAGTGGCCGCCCGCTCGAATGCCGCCACGAACCCGTCCGCGGCGTCCATCGACCGCGACGGATGGATCGACAGCCGGATGAACGGGCGACCACGGATCTCCCCGTAACCCTGGCCCCAGCCTTCGTCGGCCATCGTTTCGTGGACCGCGTGCAGGTCGATGGTCTCCGAGGTGAAGCCGACGACCGAGATGAACGGCGGCGCGATGAGCGACATGCCCGGGATGGCGGTCACGCCCGCCACGATCCGGTCGCGCAGGGCCAGCACGTGCGCGGTCGACGCCCGGTAGCCGGCACGACCCAGGTGGCGCATCGTCGCCCAGGCGGTTGCCGCGCGGCTGCCCGGCTTGGTCGAAGAGGTCGTGTGGATGAGCGTCCGCTCGGTTGGGATCGTCTCGAACAGGTCCGCATCGCGCGACAGGAAGAAGCCGGTCGAGATCGGCAACAGCCCCAGCTTGTGGCCATCGGTCATCATCGTGGTCACGCCGGGCAGGCTGAAGTCGAACGGCGGGATCGCGTACCCGAGATCGCGCATGAACGGCAGGATGAAGCCGCCAAAGGCCGCATCGACGTGGAGCGGCAGCCCCTTTCGCACCGCGAGGTCGGAGAACGCCTCGATCGGGTCGAGCTGCCCGAAGTTGCCGCCCGGAGCCGAGGCGACCAGCCCGACCGTATTCGGGGTGATCGCCCGCTCGACGTCCTCGATCCGCGGCAGGTAGTCCGGCCCGACATCGATCTCCAGGAGGCGGATGCCCATCAGCTCCGCCCCGAGCCGGAACGAGAAGTGCATCGTGACCGGGGCAATCACCTCCGGCTCCGCGCGGCGCCCGCGGTTGCGCATGAGCCGGAGCGCCGCCAGGTTGGACTCGGTGCCACCGGTGGTGATCACGCCGACGGCGTCCGGGGCGCCCAGCAGCGACGCCATCATCCGGACCGCCTCGCGCTCCAGGGAGAGCGTCCCGGGCTCGGATTCGTCGGCCCACTCGACGAAGAAGGTGCCCTGGGTCAGCTCCTCGATACGCCGGCTGATCGGGTGCGGCGTGCCGGAGTAGGTGATCGCGAAGTTTCGGTCGCGCGCGTAGCGGTTCTCCTGCAGGCGGGCGCGAACCTGTCCCACGACGACATCCTCCGCCTCGCCCGTCTCCGGGAAGAGGGTCGGCTGCGCGGCGGGTAATGTCGCGTGGCCGGCGGGCAGGTCGAACTCCGCGGTCGGCATCGGGCTACTCCTCGTCGGGGAACGTGAACGCGTCGGCCGGCACCGCGGACGGCACGCGGCTTGCGGTCAGGGCGTCGCCCGGCAGATCGGTCGGGTGGTAGACGCGCTCGAGGATGCGTGGCGTCATCGGCAGTTCGTCGTAGGTTCGACCGCCGCGGAGGAATGGCTCGGCATAGGCCGTTCCGGCGAGCATTCCCCACCGACCGTCGCGCGCCTCCACGATCTTGCGGCCGACCGAGCCGTGGTAGGCCTGGCTCACGATCTGATCCAGCGCACGGACCTTGCGCTCGATGACCCGGGTCGTGTCGATCCAGATGTCGCACACGATCCCGTCGACGAGCGGGTCGCGCGAGTCGGCGATCTCGCCGCCCATCGGGTAATAGATCAGCTCCCGGGTGTGGTGGGCCGCCATGCCATCGACCTGGCGGATCCTCGACTCAGCGTTGGCCCGGGCCAGCAGGGTCAGGCGCCCGACGGTCGCGTGCGGGTCGATGTCGCCCATTTCGTGGTGGGGGAGTGGCGCGAGGATCAGGTCCGGCCGGACGTCGAGGATGACGGCGGCGAGCTCGGCGACGCGCGCCTGCGTGACTTCGAGGTGGCCGTCCTCCCAGCCGAGGAAGCGGATGTCGCGCACGCCCAGGATCTCACCGACCCGGCGCGCCTCGCGGCGCTTCAGGGCGCGAATCTGGGCGAGGGAGCCCCCGACGTAGGGAAGGCCGTCCGGGCGGCCGGGCGCCTCCTCGGCATCGAGGAAGAGCGCCGGATGGTGGCGCTCGCCGTCCGTGCAGATGACCATGGTGATGTGGTCGCCGAGGTCCGAGTGGATGGCGATCGTACCGGCGGCCTCGCCCGCGGTGTCGGCCACGTGGGCGTAGACGGCGAGGATCCTGAGTGGCGGTCGACCGGCGATCTCGCCCATATGGCCGTAGATCTCCCTGGAGTGCTCGCGTCCGCCTAGAAGCTCTCGCGCTCGCCGCCGGGCTCCTGACTCTTCCACCCCGGCCGGAACCGGACGACGGTGCCGGACAGGCTCGCTACCCACAGGATCCCGCCGACCGCCTCATCCATCATGTGGCCCGGGGTCGGCAGCCAACCAAGCACGGCGCCAGTGTCGGGGTCGAGCTGCATCAGCCGCCCGGCCATGGAGTCGAAGCTCAGGATCTCGTGAATGGAGCGGTGGGTCATCGCCCACAGGTCCCCGTGTGGCCCAAAGGTCAGGCCCTGTGTCGCGCCGAGGTGGCGCCACTCGGTCAGGTAACTTCCTTCGGGATCGAAGATCTGGATCCGGTGGTTGTGGCGGTCGCTGACGAGGACCCGCCCATCGGGCGCGACCGTGACCGAATGTGGGGTGTCGAACTCGCCGGGCGCTGAGCCGCGACGACCCCAGGTTCGGATGAAGCCGCCGTCGGGGTCGAAGTGGACGACGCGCGAGTTGCCGTAGCCGTCGGAGACGTAGATCGAGCCGTCCTTGGCAAAGGCGATGTCGGTCGGGGCGTGGAACGTTCGCTCATCGGTGCCGCTGACGTCGGGTGTCCCGAGCTCGAGGAGGATCTCCCCATCCACGGTCGTCTTGAGCACGCGATGCCGGCCGACGTCGGTCAGCCAGAGGTGGCCGTCAGGGCCGACGCGCAGCCCGTGGGGTACCCCGAACCTGGCGTCCCAACTGGAGGTCGCGTGGCCGTCCGCGCCGAACAGCACCACTGAGGCGATCGACGGGCCGCGCTGAAAGACGACGATCCGGCCGTCCGGCGCCTCGACCACGGCGGAGACGCGACCGAACCAGGCGCCCGGCGGGAGCCCTTCCTGGCCCCAGCGACTGTCCGCAACGTAGCGGAGCACAGGGTACTGCGGCGAATCCCACGCGCTGGGCTGAACGCTCACGGCCACGTCGCCACTCTACAGCGTGACGGCAATCCATGTCGGTTCTTGCCGCTGTACTGCAGCGCGTTGCGGTTTGGGCGGGCGGACGGACAGCCGTGCTCATTCGCACGTGGCGGTGATCCCGATCGGGGCCCTCGTGCCGTGATCGAGCTGATCAGCGATCCGCGTCTGCCGCTGCGTGGCGGGCGATCAGGCCGCCAACCGGGCCCCCCAGCGGTCCACCCGGCGGCGCGTCCGCGACATCAAGACCCGACCCGGCCAGATCGCCGTCGATGCGGAGGCCGTCGCGTGAGACGGACAGGGTGAGCACGTGTGGTCGCCGGATGACCGCGAGAGCGCCGAGCACGACCAACCCGATTCCCGCGCCGAGCATCGTCGTGCGCGCCGTGACCGCCTGCGCGGAAAGGCCGCCGAGCAGCCCGCCGATCGGCATCAGGCCCCAGTAGAGCAGCGAGAAGACCGAGGTCAGGCGCCCCCGCAGGGCGGCCGGCGCCAAGGCCTGGACCAGGGTCAGGCTCGACGACGCGTAGACGACGAAGCCGCCGCCGGCGAACCCCATCGCGACGAGCGAGATTGGCAGCGGCATCCCCAGCCCGAACACGATCAGGCCACTCGCCGCCGACGTGAGACCCACCAGGATCGACCGCCCATGGCCTAACCGCCGCTGGATGTGCTCCGCCGTCAGGCCGGCGACCAGTCCACCGGTCCCCACGGCTGCCAGGAGCAGCCCGAGGCCTCCAGCACCGATCCCTAGCTCGACGGCCGCCACCGGCAGGAGAAAGTTGTAGGGCAGCCCGATCAACCCGGGTCCGGCCGACAGCAGCAGGATCATCCCGAGGGTCGGGTGGCGTGCCGCGTGCGCGCCGGCCTCGACGATCGGGCGCATGAGGCCGGCGCCGCCGATCGAGCGCATCGGACTGGCCGTGACCTGCCGTGGAATGGTCTTGATCCGCCACATGAAGATGCCCGGCACCCCGAACAGCACGGCCCCCACCAGGATCGTCCAGCCCGGCTCACGACCGCCGGCGAGGAGCCAGCCGGCCGAGACGCCGCCGGCGATCCGGGCACCGTTCATCAGCAGGAAGTTGAGGCTCACGGCGCTCGACACGGCGGCCGGTGGGACGAGATCGCCCATGATGGAGATCGATCCCGGCGCCCCGAGCGTCATCAGCACGCCCATCGCGAATGCGCAGGCGAGGACCGCCGGCACCGATGGCGACGGCAGGAGCGCCACGAACGCAACGAGAGCCATCACGAGGCCCCCGCCGACAAACGAGGCCGCGATCAGGCGCCGCGCACCAAGCCGGTCGGTCAGCATCCCTGCGTGCAGCATCAGCAGGAGCCACGGCGCTCCCATGATCGCGGAGGCCAGGCCGACCAGGGCCGGGGAGTTCGTCTCGATCTGGACGAACCAGCCGAACGCGGCCATAAACAGAAAGACCCCGGTGTTGGCGAAGAGGTTGGAGACGAAAAAGACCCGGAACGGGCCGTAGCCGAGCGCCGGCAGACCCAGCTTGTCCAGTCCGGCGGCGTTCACGAGTGTCGTCAGCCCGTCCGGGCGTCGACGATCGGCTTGACCTCGCCGATCAGGCGCTCGATGGTTTCGCGGTCGTAGGGCCAACCGATCTGCGGGCTGAACGAGCCCACTCCGGCCTCGACAAACGGGGTCAGCCAGTCGGCGACCTGCTGCGGCGTCCCGGCCCAGAACACCTCGAGGACGGCCGGCGGCCATTTGTGGACGGCCATCAGCTCCCCGGCCACGCGCTGCGCCTCCTCCGGCGAGGAGCGGATGATGAATTTGCAGCCGAGCATCCGCTCGATCTCGCGCTCATCGCGTTCCTCGGTCTTGCAATGCTCACGCAGGACGGTGTCCTTGTGGCGGAAGAGGTCAACCTGGTCCGTGCCGGCGAACCACTGCCAGATGTCCGCATGCCGGGCGGCCAGGCGCAGGCCGCGCTTCTCGCCCTCGGCGCCGATGACGACCGGAATGCGCTGCCCGAACGCGCCCGGCGCATGCCGGACCTTTTCGAACTGGTATTTGTCACTCTTGTGGGTCACTTCGCGCCCGGCTAGCAGGTCGATGACGATGGCGATCGCCTCCTCGAACCAGTCCATTCGCTGGCCCATCGTCCGGCCGGGATCGATCCCGTGAGCGACGTTCTCGAATTCGATGTTGCCGGCGCCCAGGCCCAGGATCGAACGACCACCGCTGACATGGTCGATGGTGGTGGCCATCTTCGCGACGACGCCCGGGTTGCGGAACGTGTTCGCCCCGACCAGCAGGCCGAGCCTGACCCGGCGCGTGGAGGCGGCCCAGGCGGCGAGCGTGGTCCAGCCCTCGAAGAACGGCTGATACGGGTTGCCGCCGGTGGAATAGAGGTGGTCGTGGCCCCACAGGTAGTCGTAGCCCAGCGCGTCGACGAGCTGAGCGGTTTCGAGCGCTTCCGCCCACGACGACCCGTAGGTCAGCACCTGCGCACCCAGTTTCAGGCTCACGTCGCCATCCTCATGGCGCGACCCGCACCGCTTGTCCGGAAACCGCCGATCGTTCCGCGGCCTCAAGCATGGCGATCGTGCGCCGGCCCTCATCGCCGCTGACCAGCGGGTCGTGACCGTCGTGAATCGCCGCGACCAGGTCCTCGAGCTGGCGCTTGTACGCCCCCAGGCGCACCGGGTCGACGGCGTCAAGCGGATCGAATGGACCCTGCTCCGACACGAGCTCCCAGGAATCGCCGGTGCCCAGCTTGACGGCCCCGTACGGATCCAGCGAAATCATCCCCTCCGACCCGATGATCAGCCACGGCCAGCCCGGCGTGAGGCCGGGTTTCGGGAACTCGTAGCTCATGGTGACCTGGACCAGCACGCCGGAGGTCAATTCGTAGATCACCACGGCGCTCTGTCCGACACCCGGCGGCTGGCCGGAAAAGTTGGTGATTCGGGCGAAGGCGAGGGCGGCATCGGCACCGGCAAACCAGCGGATCAAGTCACAGGCGTGCGCTGCCCAGGAGGCATACGCCGTCTGCTGCGCTGGATCGAGCTTCCATTCGTCACCACGGGCGGCGAGATCCCACCAGCCGACCTCCGCGCCGGTCAACTGGATCATCCGGACCTCGCCGATCCGGCCGGTGTCGATCAGGCGCTTGGCGGCCACCGGCGAATCGCGAAATCGATGCTGCGACACGACCGACAGCCGGACGCCTGCAGCCCGGCACGCGGCCACCATGTCGGTGCACTCGGCCACCGACTGGGCCATCGGCTTCTCGACCAGCAGGTGCCGGCCGGCCTGCGCCGCCAGGAGTGTCTGGTCGCGGTGCCCGGCCGGCGGCGTTGCAAGCACCACGGCGTCCAGATCCGCGCGCGCGAGCAGGCTCTCGAGCGAAGGCTCCAGATCCACGCCGTAGTCGGAGGCCAACGCGGCCGCCCGGCGTCCCCCGGCGATTGCGACGAGCGCCGTGCCCGCGGCGTGGTTGGCAGCCACCTCGGCCCATGTCCGGCCCATGAACCCTGAACCCACGATGCCGAACCGCACGTTGCTCACCGGCCCACTTCGCCTGCCTGCGACGGAACCAGGTCCAGCCCGGCGGTGTGAAGGTCGTCGATCAACTCGTACAACCCTTCATCGGTGTCGGCCAGGCCCGGGACGCCGCAGATGAGCCCATCGAGGCCAAGTTCGACCCAGACCGCGAACTCCTCCGCGCGGGTCGTCAGGGTACTGAAATCGGCGGACATGATCCCGGGAACGTCCTCCTGCCGCATCATGCGTTGCTTGCCGATCGACTTGAGGCCGGGGTACGGCCAGGCCGGGTTCGTGCCGCTCACGATCCCAAGGCTGGCTGGGTCGCGCCCGATCTCCTCGCAGCGCCCTCGAACGAGGGCCATCGCCTCGGCCATTTCGTGTGGCGCGGCGTCGAGGTTGATCTCGTCGCAATAGCGCGCGGCGAGCGGGAACGTGACGTTGCGGCCGTGCCCACCGATTGCCAGGCGCACGTGGTCGCCGCCTCCGGTGCGGGGCGCATTGAACACGTTCTCGACCCACGCGCGCTCGCCCCGGTAGCTGAACGGCGGCTCGTCTCGTCGAGTCATCCGGCTGATGATCTCGAAGTGCTCGGACAGGATCGCCATCCGTTCCTTGAGCGACGGGAACGGCTGACCGAATGCACTCGCCTCGCTGATCTTGAAGCCCGCACCGAGACCCAGGATCAATCGCCCGCCGCTGATCGTGTCCAGGGTGGAAGCCATCTTGGCGGTCATCGCCGGGTTGCGGAACGTGGAATTGATCACCCCGAACCCGATGTCGACGCGCGGCACGGCCGCCGCGACGGCCGTATGGAGCGTGACGCAATCGAAGGCGAATCCTTCCGGATCCCACTTCGCGAGGACATGCTCCCCGGTCCACAGCGAATCGAAGCCCAGCCGCTCGCCAAGCTTGGCGATTTCAAGGATCCGGTTCCAGGCGGCGGTCGGCGTCCAGCCGCCGAACTCGTTGAAGTAGCCCTGCGGCAAAAGGAGGCCGATCCTCATGGGGTGACTCCTGTCTGGCTCGCCAATGCCACTCGCGGCTGGGGAGGACATTGTATTGAGACTGCAAGATCAATGCTTGAGTGCACTTTGTGTGCACGCACTCCGTGCCGGGTTCCCGTCTGGTCGCTATCGTTGCGCGGTGACTCCGACAACGGACCTGCTTCTTCGCGGCGGAATGGTCCTGGATGGATCCGGGGGACCGGCCAGACGCGCCGACGTCGCCATCAGCGGCTCCCGGATCGTGGCGGTCGGGCCAGAAGCATCGGACGCAGCGGCCCGACGCGTGCTGGAGGCGGACGGGCTGGTGGTGGCGCCCGGCTTCATCGACATGCATTCGCACGCCGACTTCACGCTGCCGTCCTATCCGGGGGCGCTCAACTCCCTGAGCCAGGGCGTGACGACCGAGGTGATCGGGAATTGCGGCTACTCGCCGGCTCCGCTCGCCCCGGACCAGCGCCGCGCGGACGATCAGCGTGCGGCCTGCCACGGCCTTGGCCCCGATCTCGACTGGGGCTGGCACTCGTTCGGGGAGTATCTCGACCGGCTCGATGCCGCGCGGCCGGCGGTGAACTGTGTGCCCCTGGTTGGCCACGGCATGCTGCGGATGGCGTTCGTGGGTGCCCAGGACCGTGCCGCGACCGTCGCCGAACTGGCGGCGATGCGCGATTCGGCCGCCGACGCGCTGGCCGCGGGCGCCTGGGGCATGAGTACCGGGCTTGTCTACCCACCAGGTTCGTACGGTTCCACGGACGAGATCGTGGCGGTGGGGGCGGCGCTCCAGTCGGTGGACGGGCTGTACGCCAGTCACATCCGCAACGAGAACGACGGCCTCGCCGAGGCGCTCCAGGAGGCCCTCGAGATCGGCCGGCGCTTGAGCGTCAGGGTGCACGTCTCGCATCTCAAGGCTGCCGGCCGGGCGAATCACGGGCGCGCCACGGAGGCGCTCGGGATCCTCGGTGGCGCCCGCGCGTCCGCACAGGTCGTGACCCAGGACGCCTATCCCTACACGGCCGGAAGCACGCTGCTGCACCAATTGCTACCGCCGTGGACCCATGACGGCGGGACGGATGCTCTCGTGGCCCGCCTGGACTCGATGGAGGTTCGGGCGAGGATCGCCGCCGAGATCCGTGACGGTCTGCCCGGCTGGCCAAACTACACGGTCTCGACCGGTGGTCCGGACTTCATCACGATCGCCGCGGTGGCGAACCCCGCCCTTCGCCACCTGGAGGGTCTCAACCTGACACAGGGCGCCGCCCTCACTGGCGTGGACCCCGTCACCTTCGTGTGCGACACGGTCGTCGCCGATCATGGCGCGACCACGATGATCGTGTTCCTGATGGACAACGCGGATGTCGATCGGATCCTTGACGATCCATCGACCGCGATCGGGTCGGATCAGCTGGGCGTGACGTCGCCGGTCGCCCGGGTCCACCCGCGCGCCTACGGCACGTTTGTCCGCGTGCTGGGGCGGTACGTGCGCGAGCGTGATCGGCTCGACCTCCCGACGGCGATCCACCGGATGACCGGGCTGCCGGCCCGGATCCTCGGCCTCGAGGACCGCGGCCAGATTCGGCCGGGCGCGGTGGCGGACCTGGTGATCTTCGACCCGGAGACCGTCGCGGACCTGTCCACCTACGAGGCGCCGACGCTCCTGCCTCGCGGGATCGAGGCGGTGCTGCTCGGCGGGCGTTTCGCGGTTGACGGGGGACAGGCGGTTGACGTTGGGCTCGGGCGCGTCCTGCGTCGAACGGGCAGCGCCGTCAGTGGACTCCGCCAGCCGCATCGATCGTCATGACCTGCTCCACAACCCGGCCGCGCAACCCGTAGAACCGCCGCGCCAGGTTCGAGACCGAACAGACATGGTTTGGCACGATCCGGATCCGATCGCCAATCCTGATGGGAGAGTCGGGCGGGATCTCCAGGATGCCGTGCTCTTCGGACAGACGGACCAGGCCGCCCTCACGATCGAGCAGGCGCCCGTACTGGGTCAACGGGCTGTGCGAGTGGGCACCGCGATCCAGCCCAAACGTCTTCGAGCCACCATCGACCACCGCGCGATCCGGGGTCGGGCGGCTGACCACGGTCACCGCGATCGAAAGCGCGCACTGATCATTGGTGGTGGTACCCAGCGCAACCTGGAGGTTGTCGTAGAAGACATAGGTCCCGGGCCGGATCTCGGTCAGTCCGGAAGCGCCGTCGAGGTACCTGGCCGTCGGGGTCGCGCCGGCGCTCACGGTGTCAATCGGGATCCCGATGGCTCGTGTCGCTGTGGCCGCGTCCACCACGGAGCGTGTCTCGGTCGCGGCGATCGCCTCGACCTCGCCAACGTTGCGGGCTGCGTATGACTGGCCGGCATGGGTGAACATGCCGGTGAGCCGCAGGGCCCCGAGGCCCGCCACCGCGCGAGCCAGGCCTGGCGCGTCACCTGGCAGGACGCCGCATCGCCGGAGACCGCTGTCGATCTCGATCCAGACCTCGAGCCGGGTCCCGGCGGCTGCCACGGCGGCGTTGAGCGCGCGGGCGCCCTCCTCGCTGTCGATCGCCAGGATCAAACGGGTGCGCGCGGCCAGCCGGATGGCCCGGTCCAACTTCGGCGCAGCCACCACCTGGAACGCGAGCAGGATCGAGGTATCGATGCCGGCATCGACCACGGCCTCGGCCTCATCGAGCTTGGCGACGGTGATCCCGACCGCGCCGGCGGCAAGCTGACGGCGAACGATCTCGGCCGACTTGTGGGTCTTGAAGTGGGGTCGGAGGGCGACGCCCCCGCTTCTGGCGTGGCCCGCCATCCACGCGATGTTCGCTTCGAGGCGATCGAGGTCCACCAGGAGCGCCGGCGTGTCGATCGTCGTCCAGTCGGCGCCACGAACGTCTACCGCGGCCGTGCCGCCGGCAACCCCCGACC
>CAYRTS010000009.1:0-13810 GCA_964427285.1 uncultured Anaerolineaceae bacterium | reverse complement strand
CGCCGCCGGCAACCCCCGACCCGCCGCCGGCAACCCCCGACCCGCCGCCGGCAACCCCCGACCCGCCGCCGGCAACTTGCAGTGTGGCTTCGTTCATGGCCACATACTACAGCTACGTTGTCAAATCGAATGGCCACTCGGGCACTGGTCAGCGGGCTGCGTCCTGCAGGCGCACTCCGCCGACATCCGAGCGTGATCGACCTCAGAAATCTCCAGGCTCTGCATGAACTGCGGACCGGCCACGCTCAATTGTTCAGGAAGTGCGCCTGGTAGGCGCCGCACTCCCGACCCGCCGCATAGTGCCCCCGCGACGGCTGTGCCCCCGCGACGGCTGTGCCCCCGCGACGGCTGCGCCTAGCGCCCCCGCGACGGCTGCGCCTAGCGCCCCCGCGACGGCTGCGCCCCCGCGACGGCTGTGCCCCCGCGCCCGCGCCCGCGACCCGCCGCATAGCGCCCCCGCGACGGCTGTGCCCCCGCGACGGCTGCGCCTAGCGCCCCCGCGCCCCCGCGACGGCTGCGCCCCCGCGCCCGCGCCCGCGACCCGCCGCATCGCGCCCCCGCGACCCTCAGATCGTGGGCGGCATCAGCATCCCGGTGTCATGGAGGAACTCGGCGAACGCCTCGTATTCGGCATCCGTGAGGCTGTAGTACGGCGCCCGACGCCATCGGCCGGCCAGCCCGGCAACCTCAAGCGTGGCGTGGAACCCGCCGTCGAACCCGCCGGGCATCGCCAGGATCCGGTCGAAGTACGGCCGGTCATAGCGATCGATCAGCGCCGTCGCCGTGGCCAACTCGCCGGCCATCACCAGTTCCCAGTAGCGATGGGCAACCGGCGGATTGAAATGGATGAACGTGGACATGTAGCCGTCGCAGCCGTACGGGAGCATGTCCAGGTGGTTCTGCTTCTGGCCGCCGGAGATGATCGCCCAGACCGGATGACACAGTGTCGCGACGCGCCTGGCGAAGTCGCCGCAGATGTCGTCCTTGAGGGCCACCATCCGCGGTTCCGATTCCACCAGGATCCGCAGCACGTCGAGGCCCACCGACTCGATCCCGGAGAACGCCGCGGTCACCACCATCGCCGGGATCTCGGCGGCGACCGCCCGGTAGTGGTCCACGAGCGAGTCGACGGTCGCCGAACGCCCCCAGTTGGGCGGCAGAACCATCAGCACGTCGGCGCCGGCATCGCGGGCCTCGCGCGCGAACTCCAGCTCGATTCGCGTGGGCCACTGGCGGTCGGCGGCGACCACCATCGCCCGCCCGGCCGTGGCCCGGATGACCATCCGCAGGAGATCGCCCACCTCTCGATCTGACAGGATGGAGTGCAGGCTGTCGCCGTAGGTGAGCAGCATCGTCCCGCTCCCGGCGGCCAGCGCATGATCAATGTGTCGCGCGACTCCCGCCGGATCCAGCGAGCCATCCTCGGTGAACAGCGGGTGGATGCTCGTCATGGGTCCGCTGAGCGCCTGGCGCACCCAGGCCCGATCGAGGCCGCGCTCGCCCGACGCCACGCTCCGTCCTCTCAGAACGTTGGTGGGCTGATGATGATCATGACCTCTGCGTCCGCCTCGGATCGATTCATGAACCGATGCAGCAACTCCCGATGGATCTTGATGCTGTCGCCGGTGCCAAGCTCGTAGGTCTGTCCCTCGACCTCGGCGACGACTTCCCCGCGGATCACGACCGCGCACTCCTCGCTTGGGTGGCTGCTGCCCACCGCGCCCGTCGCGCCACCCGGGACGAGAGAGAGCGAGAGCACCTCGAATTCGCCGGATGTGTCGGCGGAGACCAGTTCGTATTCGAGTAGCCGATCGACAAAGGTCAGCTTCGTGCGCCGGTCCTTGCGAACGACGATCTCACGCTGGAGGTTGCCGATGAGGAACTGGAACATCGGCACGTCAAAGGCCGCACTGATCCGGCGCAGCGAGCTGATCGACGGGTCCGATGCGCCGCGCTCGATCTGGCTCAACGCACTGACGGTGAGATTGACCTGGGTCGCCAGTTGCGCGAGGGTCAGACCCCGACGTAGCCGCTCGCGCCTGATGCCCTCGCCGATCGTGTCCGAGCCTCGGCCGCGCTCCGCCTCCGGGAGGGCACTCTCCGAGGCGAGCGCCGTCTCGATCGAGTTCGTCACGCGATCCCTCCGTCCTCGCTCGAATCGTCCGTCCGCCGGCCGGCCGCGCGGAGGCGGTACCGTTGGACGTCACCGGTGGCTGGGGAGGCCATGCTTCCTTTCCCGGACCGCGGGCATCGGAGGTCTGGATTTCGCCGACCACGGTGCGAAGTCGTGAAATCACACTGTCGAGTCGCTGTCATACTAAACCTGTACGCGACAGCCGGTCAATGACCAAACGACCACTGGGTGCCGCGAATACGGACGCTGATGGAGGCGCTGGCTTGGTCGGAATTTCGGCGCGGTGGACGCAAGGAAGGTTCCGTCGGTGGGTCCGATGAATCGCCGCGTCGCACTCGTGGGGCTCAGCTGGATCGCCACCGATCATGCCGCCGACGCTGCAGATCCGACGCTTGGAACTGCCATCCCGTACAGCCACGCGGCGGCGATCGCCGCCATCCCGGAACTGGAGATTGTCGCCGGGTGCGACATCTCCGAAGCGGCCCGGAATCAGTTTCTGGAACGTTGGTCGGGCCGCTGGCCAAACCTGCGTGTCTACGCCGACTATCGCGAGATGCTCCAGACCGAACGCACCGAGCTGGTCTGCGTCGTCACTCCGGACCATCTCCACGCCGCCGTGGTGGAGGCGGCCGTCGAGGCCGGTGTTCGTGGCATCTTCTGCGAGAAGCCATTGGCCACCACGCTGGCCGAGGCCGACGCGATCGTGACCGCGGTTCGTGGGGCCGGCGTGACCATGAACGTCAACTACACCCGACGCTGGGCCCCGGAGTTCGTCGAGGCGCGCCGGCTTTCCCGCTCGGGTGCGCTTGGCAAGTTGTCGCAGATCGTCGTCCAGATGGGCGGTCCCAGATCCATGTTGTTCCGGAACCACACCCACGCCATCGACCTCATCAACTTCCTGGCCGATTCGGAACCGGTCTGGGTCTGGGCGGAGCTGGAGCGCGGCTTCGAGTTCTACGGGACCGAGTACAAGGGTGACGGCGGGAACGATCCCGCCACCGAGCCCGGCGCCAACTACTACATCGCCTACGCGAACGGCGTCCGGGCCTACCTGACCGGGGTCAAGGACACGGTTGGCCTCGAAACGTCTGTCAGCCTCACCGGCCCGCTGGCTCGTGTGGTCGTGGACCTCGAGGGGATCCGGATACATTCGGTCTACCACGAGGACATCCGGACCAAGCCCGGCGTCACGACCATCCAGCGACCGGTCGCTCGCTGGACCGTCGCCGGGATGCAGGCTGCGATCATCGACCTCGTGACCGCGATGGATGAGGGTCGCGATCCGGCGAGCCCGCCGGAGGCGGCGCGAATGACCGTGGCCATCACCCAGGCGATCCTCGAGTCCCAGGCGCGCGGCAACATCAAGGTCCATCTCTCGGAGTTCGCGCCGGCGGTTCGCCAGGACCGCCCCGACCACGTCAACCAAACCCAGGAGCAGTAACAGGAGGCCTTCGTCATGCGACTTGCCAGCTATCGTGGTTCGAACGGTGCCGCGCGCAGTGCCGTGGTCATCGGCGCAGCCGGAGCGGAGCGACTCCTCGATCTTGCCGAGGGCTCGGGCGGGCGCGTGCCGACCGGCGACCTGCTGGCCCTGTTCGAGGCGGGGCCCGCTGCCATGGCTGCCGCCCGCGAGGTCGAAGCCAAGGGCGGCGCCGGCGTTGCGCTGAGCTCTGTGAAGCTCCTCGCCCCGATCCAGCGCCCAGGGAAGCTGCTCGCGGTCGCCGGCAACTTCCAGGCCCATATCGAGGAGGGCGGCGGGGCGCGAGTCGACAAGACGAAGATTGTGCCGAAGCTGTTCATCAAGCCGTCGTCCTCGATCATCGGCCCGGGCGAGGCCGTAGCCCTGCCAACCGTCTCCAACGCGCTTGACTGGGAACTGGAACTGGCCATCGTCATCGGAACAGGCGGACGCGACATCCCGGTCGCGAAGGCCCGCGACCACATCGGCGGCTACTCCGTGATCAATGACATCTCGGCGCGGGCGATGCAGTGGGGCGTGGCCGGGCGCGAGCCGTCAGGGTTCGATGACTTCTTCGACTGGCTCAATGGCAAGTGGGGCGACGGCTTTGCGGCCTGGGGTCCGTGGATCACCACGACCGATGGCGTCAAGCCGGACCCGAACCAGCTCGAAATGACGCTCAAGGTCAACGACAAGGTCTGGCAGCACGGCTCGACCTCGGACATGATCTTCAGTCCCGAGGAGATCATTGCCCATGCCTCGCGCTGGATGACCCTGGAGCCTGGGGATGTCATCGCCGGCGGGACGCTCGATGGCACCGGTGACGCCGCGAGTGTCTACCTCAAGGCCGGTGATGTGATGACCGGCTGGATCGGAGACCTGGGGACGCTGATCACACCGGTCGTGGCGGCCAGCTGACGATGGGCACCCCGATCCGGTTTGGTGTCGTTGGGTCCGGGTTCATGGGCCAGACCTGGGCGAGGGTGATCGCCGGCCATGTTCCGGAGGCACGCCTGATGGCCGTGGCCGGTGGCCGCGGCGCCGCCGACCTGGCTCGCCAACACGGGGTGGACGCGCTCGACTCGACGGCGTTGTTCGCCCGCGACGACATCGATGCCGTCGTCATCGCCACCCCCGTGCCAACCCACCGCCCGTTGAGCGAAGCGGCGGCACGCGCAGGCAAGCACGTCATCGTTGAAAAGCCGATGACCCGGACCCGGGCGGACGCGGACGCCATGGTGGCCGCCGCAGATGCGGCCGGGGTCCGCCTGGCGGTCGTCTCCCAGCACCGCTACCGTGGCGCGCCGATGGCCGCCAAGGCGGCGATCGAAGCTGGGCGGCTTGGCGGGATCCGGATGATCCGGGTCTTCGGGCCGAACGCGGGCTGGGACATCCCGGTCGATTCGTGGAACTCGGACAGTGTCCAGGTCACCCCATATATGGACTGGGGGGCGCACGCCTGCGACATCGTGCGCTGGCTGACCGGCGCGGAGGCTACGCTGGTCTTTGGCCAGTTTGCGCGCTACACGGACAGTGGCCCGACCGGCCAGAGTTCGATGGTTCATTACGCCCTCGACGGCGGCGCAATGGTCCAGATCTGGCTGACCTACGAGCTGCCGGAACCCAGTCTCGGCTCGGCGATGCAACTGATGATTACCGGGTCGGACGGGATCATGGAGCTGGACTCGTATGGGACGGTCCGCCTGGGCACCCCGGCCGGGGGCTGGGAGACGATCTACGAGCAGACGCCGTTTGACCCGCTCAACCCGGACGATCCGATCCGGCTGCAGGCCTACGCCTCGCAGCTGCGCGACCTGATCCGCGCCATCGGCGACGGCACGGACCCGTTCGTGAGCGGCCGCCAGGGCGCATTGACTACGTCCATGCTGGAGGCCGCCGAGCATTCCGCCGCGACCGGCCAGACCGTCCGCCTGCCACTCGGAGGCTAAAGCCGTGCGCCCCAACAAGCTCCGCCAGCTGATCGTGGAGGGCAAGCCCTCGATCGGGACCCACCTGCACACGACCTGGCCGTCTGTGGTCGAGGTGATCGGGCACACGCGGCGCTTCGACTACGTGGAATTCTCCGGCGAGTACGCGCCGTATGACCTGCACGGCCTGGACAATTTCTGCCGTGCCGCCGAGTTGGTGGACCTCGGTGCGATGATCAAGCTGGACCAGGCGCCGCGTTCATGGCTCGCCCAGCGTGCGATTGGGGCCGGCTTCCAGTCCGTCCTGTTCGCCGACATCCGCACCGCGGACGATGCCCGCGAATGCGTCCGCGTGACCCGGCCGGACACCCCGCACGGCATGGGGACCTACGGGGCCGCCGATCGCCGCCATTCGTATTGGGGCCAGGCCGGTTCGGCCGACTACGTCCGGGCGCTGAAGGAGATCGTCATCGTCCTGATGATCGAGAAGCAGAGTGCCGTGGACAACCTCGATGAGATCCTGGCCGTTCCCGGGATCGACATGATCCAGTGGGGTCCGGCGGACTATGCCATGAGCATCGGTCGGCCGGGCGGCTGGTACGACCCGGACGTCAAGGAAGTGGAGCGCGACGTCCTCGCGCGTTGCATCAAGGCTGGGATTCCACCCCGGGCGGAGATCACGGACCCCTCCGAGGCGCAGTATTACCTCGACATGGGCGTCAAGGACTTCTGCATCGGGACGGATCTGAACATCCTCTACGCGTGGCTCGACGAGCGGGGCGGCGCACTCGGTGAGATCGTCGGGCGCGACGCACCATCGAGAACCACGTAAGGAGGCGCTGATGTTCACGACCTTGCGGGAGGCCACGCGCGAGGACTGGGATCGGATCGATTCGCTCGATGCCGCGCGGACGGACTACGCGGCCGCTCCCCTCGCCCTGCTCGAGTCCCTGCGCGGCGGCGATGCCGGCGGCTACACGCTGAACCCCTACGACCACAGCCTCCAGGCCGCGACCCGCGCGCTCCGGGCTGGTGAATCGGCCGAAATGGTCGTGTGCATCCTGTTCCACGACGCAGCGGACCGGCTTGCCCCGACCAACCACGGACAGATCGCCGCGGAGCTGTTGCAACCGTTCGTTTCACCGGACCATTACTGGATGGTCCGGATGCACGGCCTGTTCCAGAAGGAGAACTTCACGAACCACGCGTACTGGGGCAGCGGGGTGATGGATGGGCTGCTCGAGCCGCATCGGGATCATCCGGCCTTCGAGCTGACCCGGCGTTTCTGTCGTGACTACGACGCGCCGTCGTTCGATCCGGCGTACGACTCACTCCCGCTGGAGGCGTTCCTGCCCCAGGTCCGCGAGGTGTTCGGCCGGCCGTACGCCTACAACGCCTGAAGGCCCAGGGTGCGCCGCTGGCGCTTCTGGCGGCGCTCGCTGGGCCCCGCCGGCGCACCTTGGCGGCGACCACGCCCAGCCAGACGGCGCCCGCGCACGCAGGCGGCGCTCGCCGCGCCCGCGCAGGCGCAGGTAGTCCGGCCCCCGGCCTCAAATGGTCAGACGCAACCAGCGGATGTTCTTGATGCAGTCCTCCTCGCACCAAAAGACGAGGAAGACGCTCCCGTCTGGTTCGAGCACCATCTGCGGAAACCCGAACTTGAGCTGAACCAGCTCCGCGCCGGGCGTGCTGTCCCCAGCCATCCCCGACGACTGGCCGCGCCACAGGTTGACGGTTTCGAGGTTGACCCATCGGTCACCATCGAGCCGAGCCGTCGTCGCCCACAGGCCGGGCTCGTCGTTTCGGCGATAGGCCGCCAGGATCCGCCCGTCCGGGAGTTCGATCAGCTTCGTCGTCTGGGCCTGAAAGCCGGTCAGCCCGTGAACGTCAAAGGTGTGCCCGTCGTGGCTGATCGCATACGGCGTCGGCTGGGTCTTGTTGGTCTTCAGATCGACGCACCAGGAGACCGATAGGAGGCGACCGTCGCGGAGTTCCAGGAGCGACTGCTCCCAGTGAAGGACCCGCTCCGCCCAGCGATCGAATTCCACGATGTACGAGGGCCACGTCCTGCCCTGGTCCGCCGAGACGAGCAGGATCGCGTTCATCCCGTTTGGCGCGTCGCCATCCCAGCCCATCCAGGTGGAGCACGGCCAGGCCCAGCGGCCGTCGCGCAATTCGACGATCGAATGACACACCTCGAACGACGGGCCGACCAGCGGCGGGGTGATGCGTTCGAGCTCGCCCCAGGTGCGGCCGCGATCACGGCTGCGCAGCAGGACCAGCTGCGTCTCGACGTAACCGGTTGTCTCGGCGTTGACGACGCTCTGCTCCGGGTCGTCCCGGTACATCAGCGCGCCCATCGCCACCACCGAGCCGTCCGAGACGCGGTTGGTTCGCACCGAATGGGTGGTCGCGCGCCCCGGCGGATCCGCGAACAAGCGAGTCGGTGCCGACCAGGTGGCACCCCCATCGGTCGAGTGGGTAGCGTGCGTGCTGTAGTCGAGGGCCGCGTCGGCCGAAGCGATATCGAACGTGACTAGCAGCTCCCCGTCATCGAACCGCACCATCGTCGGGTGCCAGGCCTGGTTTGAGCGCAGGTCCGGACGCGGGTTTCGGTAGACCAGGCCGGTCTCGCGAACGTCGATCATCGGGCGGGTCCTCGTGGCGTGCGGGGGAGGGGTAAATGACATGATGCTATAGATTCACAGGCCACGTACAGTGTCCCTGTAGTCACCGGTGTTGGGGTTCGCTGGTGGATTTTTGGTGATCCCGACGCGGCCGGTGGTGATCCCGACGCGGCCGGTGGTGATCCCCACGCGGCCGGTAGTGATCCCGACCCGACTACCAGTCGCGCTTGGCCGGCCCAACCTAGTTGATACCGGTCAGCGTGCAGTCCTCGGTCAGCGGTGTCGCCTGCCAGTCGCGCCGGGGGAGGCCATCACGAAGCGCCTGCATCCTCGGTGGCGAGTACCACCAGGTTGTCGCCGCGGGCGACCCTCGCCCCACGACGCGCCATGACGACCACGCCGTTCGCCGGCGACGCGACCTCCGCCCGGACGCCGGACAGGGGATCCGTCACGACCGCCACGACCTGGCTCGCGACGACCGCATCAAGCGGCCCCACGAACATCTCGCAGATACCGTCAATCGGAGCCACCATGGCCGGCACGTCCATGTTGCCCTCGCCAACCAGGCGGCGCGGCGCCGGACCCGGAGTCGCCTCGCGGGCATCCAGCATCCCGGACGAGACCAGCAAACGCCGGATCCCGGCCACGTACATCTCGACATGCGCGCCCGTGACCGTCCCGCCACCGGCCGCCTCGGCGTAGATGGCCGGGATCCCAAGGTCGTGCGCGCTTGACAACGTCCGACCAGGCGGCACGGGCCCGGGATGTCGCCACAGGACCGGGGCCGCGAACACCGCCGCCGCCCTCGCGCCCGCCGCGCAGGTCGTGCAGCCGTCGTCCGCCCAGCCAACGAGCAGGGGCATCGCGTAGGCCGTCCCTGCACTGTGCAGATCGACGAACAGATCGGAGCCCTCGATGACGTGCCGTCGCAGCGCATCGGCGATGCGGTCGGTGGGTGAGCCGTCCGGATCGCCGGGGAACGTGCGGGCCAGGTTCAGACCGTCGACCGGCGACGAGCGAAGACTTGCCAAATGGGCCGCTTCATGCGCGACCGCGACCAGGCGAACACGGCCCCGCAGCAGGATGCCCGCCAATGCTTCGGCCAGTCGGAGACAAGCGACCGGGCCTTCGAATTCGTCTCCGTGAATCCCACCCACGACGGAGATCGTCGGCCCGTCCGTCGCGCCCCGAAGCTCGACGATCGTGAAGCCCTCGTCGGGATGGGCCGGCAGGGTGATGCGTCGGCGTGCGTCCGTTCTCACGCCACGGATCGTAGCCGAGAATGGACAGCCGAGAATGGACCGCTTGACCGGGCGGCTGTCGATTGTCGACAATCTACGCCGGTCGGCCCCGCCGGCGCGCCAGGGAGGAAGCCAGGATGACGCTCGCTCCGGACAGGGCAACCGGCATCGTCGGCGTCGCGCGCGCACGGACCGATTCGAACGAGAAGGTCCGGGGATCGACTCGATATGCCGCCGACATGCCGATGGTCGGTCTGCTCCATGCCCGGATCGTGCCGAGCCTGTATGCCCACGCGCGCATCCGGGGGATCGATGCGACGGCCGCCCTCCGGCTGCGCGGTGTCGTCGCCGTCCTGAGCGCCGCCGATCTGCCGATCGTTGCGGTCGACAACATGCGGATGTTTGAGCCCCTCGCACGCGGGGAGGCTCTGTTCGCCGGGCAGCCGGTGGCGCTCGTGGTGGCCGAAACGGAAGCCGCAGCCGAGGACGCCGCCGAGCTGGTCCAGGTGGACTATGAGCAGCTCCCGGCCGTGGTGGATCTGGCCATGGCAATGCATGCCGACAGCCCGCTCGCCCGGCTCGCCCCCCTTCTTCCGGACGATCATGCTGAAGGCGGATCGGCCAAGGCGGCCCACGCCGCGGTGGGTGGCGAGGGTGCCGAACTCAAGCACGAGGACCTCTCCGCCAACGTGTTCAACCGGCAGCGTTACGCCAGGGGCGACGCCACAGCCGCACTCGCCGCGTCGGACGTGACGGTCGAAGGCAGCTTCGAGACGAACTGGGTCTACCAGGCGTATCTGGAGCCGCACGCGGCGACCGCGTGGATGGAGCCGGACGGAACGCTGGCCGTGGCGTCGGCCACCCAGGGGACTTTCTACGTCCGCAAACAGCTCGCCCGGATCTTCGGTCGGCCGATCTCGAAGGTTCGCGTCCAGGGCACCCCACTGGGTGGATCGTTTGGCTCCAAGATCCTGATCGTCGACCCACTGGTCGCCGGGGCTGCGCTGGTCCTTCGTCGTCCGGTTCGGCTGGTCCTCGATCGTCGCCAGGACATGGCGGCGACCAACCCGGCGCCCGCGTCGCTCATCGAAGTGCGGATCGGGGCGGATCTGGACGGGAACTTCACCGGTCTGGACGCACGCCTTGCCTTCGACTCCGGGGCCTACACGGAGTGGGGGATCGAAGGTCTCGCAGCCGTCCTGATCGGCGGGCCGTACCGCTGGGGCGCCCTCGATGTGCGCGCCTACGGTGTCCAGACCAATCGTTTCGGGACGGGGTCGTATCGCGGTCCCGGTGGGCCACAGGCGGCCTTCGCACTCGAGTCGCTGATCGACGAGCTGGCGGTCAAGCTTGAGCTGGATCCGATCGAGCTACGGCTGCGCAACCTGGCGGCAGAAGGCGATGCCATGGTGGACGGCGAGCCCTGGCCGCTACTGGGCCATCGCCAGGTGCTGGAGGCGGCGGGGGCGCATCCGCTCTGGCGCGGCCGGGCGGACCTGCCGCAGAACGAGGGTGTCGGGCTGGCGGTGGGCGTCTGGCCGGGGGGCAAGGAGGCCGCGGCCGCGCTCTGTCGCCTCGATGCCGACGGGAACCTGACCATCGTGACCGGCGTGGTCGACATGAGCGGCACCGCCTCGGTGTTCGCACTGATCGCGGCGGAGACATTTGGGGTCGCAGCCGACGCCGTCCACGTCGTCTCGCTCGATACGGACGGCGCTCCACAGTCGCCGATGACCGGCGGCAGCGTGATCACCTACTCGGCGGGGCGGGCGGTCCGGGAAGCCGCCGCCGACGCGCGGCGCCAGCTGCTGGCCTACGCCGCGCACGAGATGGAGATCGATCCGGGGGACCTCGAAATCGTCGGCGGCGTCGTCCGGCCCGTCGGCTCGCCCGACCTTGGACGGCCGATTGCTGAATTTGCCGCCAAGCTGCATGACTTCGGGAGCGGCCAGGCACCCGTGGAGGGGCACGCGTCCACGGTTCAGAAGAGCCTGGCGCCATCCGTCTCAGCGCACATCGCGCACGTCAGCCTGGATCGCGAGACCGGTGAGGTGTCGGTCCTCGGGTATGTCGTTGCGCAGGATGTTGGCAAGGCGCTCAATCCGGCCCTGGTTGAGGGCCAGATGCGCGGCGCCGCGGCCCAGGGGATCGGCTGGGCGCTGTACGAAGCCCTGATCCACGACGAGGGTGGCCAGCTCCTGAGCGGCTCCTGGCTCGACTATGCCGTGCCGCGAGCGGTTCACGTGCCGGATATCGATACGCTCGTGGTGGAGGTCCCGGCCCCGGACGGGCCGTTCGGCGCGAAGGGCATCGCCGAGGCGCCGGTGATCCCGGCCGGGGCGGCGGTGGCGGCCGCGATCGTGGCTGCCGGTGGGCCGCGCCTGCGGATCCTGCCGATGACCGGGCGTCGCATCTGGGCCGCGCTCCAGGGCGCCTCCGCCGGCGGAGGCTGACGGCTCTACGATGGCCCCTCGCCGATGATCGCCCGAACGCACCCCGGCGCCGTGATCCACTGCTGGGATCACCTGGTGATCACGCTGCGAGATGCGGCCGGCCGGGAGACGGCCTTCCTGAGCCTCTACGCCATCGCCTATTCGGCGTCGCTCGGGGCCGGACATGTCGCAGTCGTCGAGATACCCGCCTCGCCCGGTCCGGCCCCCGGGCCATTCGCGGCCACCTTGACCGACAACCTGGATCTCGGACAGCGCCAACAGGAGCGACTCCGCGCTATGGGCGATGAGCGGGCGATCCGCAGCGGGCCAACGCGGCTCGCGCGATTCGAACGCGAACCGTACGGGTCAGATGGCTTTGGATTCCGGATCCTGACGGACGGTCCGGAGATCCGGGCGCGCTGGGACGACCCCGAGCCCCCGTTCTGGGTCGACGGTCAGGGTGGCGGCTTCAGCGACACCGAGGACATCTGGGCCATGTTCGTCGGTGCGCGACGAGCGAGCCTGACGATGGCCGGCGTCGCGGTCCCGGGCGCGCCCTTCGAGGATGACGTCTGGCGTCCGAAGCTCGGGCGGTCGCTCAGCTCCGCCCACGCCGCGTTCGCCGAGGTGCGCGTCGAGCCCGTTCCACCCGTCAGTGGTCGTGCCACTGCCACCGATCCGGACTGACCGCGATGACGATGTACCCGGTCGCGGCGGTGATCGTCTCCCAGTGCGCCGACACGGCATCCTCAGCCATGTACTTGCGGCACACATCGAGGGTGCGCTTCCGCGCCTCGTCGCCCTCGATGATCGTGGCCGTTCCGGTCACCTGGACGTAGTCGCCGTTCGCCACGTCGTCGATGCACAGGACGATCCGGGGGTCGCGCCGCAGGTTGTGCGTCTTCGCCGCGCTGGTCGGGGTTGAGACCCAGAACTCCGTACCTGTCCAGAGGTACCAGTTGGGGGTCAACTGCGGGACGCCATCGCGCCGAACGGTCGCAACGATCACGTTGGGCATCGCCGCGAGCATGGCCGCCTTGCGCTCCGGTGAGGGGATCAACGGGGGAGCAGGCTCATCGCGCGGTCCAGCCACCGTCAATCATCTGGGCGGACCCCGTGATCCCGCCGGCGGCATCCGAGCACAGGAATCGGATGTAGGCCGCCACCTCATCCGGCTCGAGCAGACGGGGGATCGCCGTTCCGGCCAGCATGATTCGGTCCACGACATCTGACTCCGCGATGCCGGCCAGTCGCGCCTGATCGGCGATCTGGCCCATGACCAGGGGCGTCCGGACGTATGTCGGACACACGGCGTTGCAGGTCACCCCATGCGACCCGGCCTCAAGGGCAGTTGCCCGGGTTAACCCCAGCAGCCCGTGCTTCGCCGCCGTATAGGCGGACTTGTTGGGGGACGCGATCACCGAATGAACCGAGCCCATGTTGATGATCCGTCCCCAGCCTCGCGCATACATGGCCGGCAGGACGGCCTGGGTGAGCACGAAGGGCGCGGTCAGCATCACCGCGAGCATCGCGTCCCAACGCTCCATCGGGAAGTCCACGATCGGCGCCATGTGCTGGAAGCCGGCGCCGTTGAGCAGGATATCCAGGCGACCATGGCGCTCGATCACCGCGGCGATCATGGCCTGACAGGCCACAGGGTCAGTGAGGTCGATCGCATATGACCACGCGCCCGGGAGGCCGGCGGCAACCTCATTGGCCCTGGTCCCGTCGCGATCCGCGACCACGATCGTCGCGCCATCTGCCGCCAGCGCCGCCGCGACCGCCGCTCCGATACCGCCTGCCCCACCGGTGATGAGGGCGACCCGCTCCGCCAGGCCGCCGGTTTCAGCCATGGCGCTCAATGGATGATCCGCTGCCCGCCCTCTCGATCGAACAGGTGGACTCGACCGGGCGCCAAGGTTGCCTGGACGGCTTGGCCGATCTGAAGGCGCACGTCCGGAGCCACCCTGGCCACGACGGTCGCATCTC
>CAYRTS010000008.1:0-72544 GCA_964427285.1 uncultured Anaerolineaceae bacterium | reverse complement strand
GTGTCCGGCCCGGTGGCCATCGTCATCGTGGCTCCATCTGCGGGCGTCACCTTGATAGCAGAACTGCGTCGTCGACTCGAGTCGGTGAGACAGCATACGCTGAGGGGCAGTGGACCTGACCGACCGACTTCGAGCCCTTGCGGATGTCCTGTCGATGCTGGAGGCCAGCGACGCAGACTTCGGGCACTGGGAGCTGCCGCCGCCTCGCGACGGCGTGCACTCGCTCGGCTGGTTCGAATTCGGGCGGACGGCGGAGGCCTGGCGGAACGCCGTCACGCATGGCGCCTGGATCGTTGGCGCCTTCGACTGGTCGAGCTGGCTGGCAGGCGACGAAGGTCGCGCCCTGCGTGACGATCCTGCGGCGATCGCGAGCGCCACGCCCGACCAGCTCGCGCGACTCTTGACGGCCATCGTGCGATCCGATCGCTTCGTGGAGGGCTCGATCGCCGGCGCCTTCGAATCTGGCCTACTTGCCGGGATCTCGCGCCGCGCCGCAGCCCTGCTTGTGCCCTCGAGCGACCCTCACGATGATCCGGACCGACGCTAAATCGCCTACTGGTCCGTGGCCAGGTCGCGGACCGCGTCGACGAGCCGCGACCGGTGTTGCGTCCAATCGGGCTAGCAGGTCGGACTCTTGACCGATTCACCCATCAGTCTTGCTGTGTCTGGTAAGAAACAAGGGGAGTTGTGCGATGCGAATCACCTCGAAAGGTCAAGTGACGATCCCGCAGGCCGTCCGGGAACAGACCGGTCTGCTGCCGAGTACGGACGTGGAGTTTGTCGTCGACGGCGGAGATGTCCGGATCATCAAGGCCATGTCGGGTAGGCGGCCGTCGCGAAGAGCGGCGGCCGTTCAGCGGTTGCGAGGGGCGGGCGGGCGGTTCCACATGACCACGAACGAGATCATGGCTCTTACCCGCGGCGAGTGATGGAGGCGGTCCTGGTCGACAGCAACGTCCTCCGGGATGTCGCCACGAGCGACCCGATGTGGGGCGACTGGTCCGCCGAGGCCCTGGAGCGGACTGCGGAGGCGACGATCCTGGTGATCAATCCGCTCGCGTACGCGGGGGTCTCCATCGGGTTCGACGCGATCGAGGACCTCGAGGCTGCGCTTCCGATCGATCTCTACCGCCGCGAGGAGTTTCCCTACGAGGCCGGATTCCTCGCCGGCAAGTGCTTCCTGCGCTACCGACGAGCGGGGGGCTCAGGCGATCACCGCTGCCGGATTTCTACATCGGCGCGCATGCCGCGGTCGCTGGGTATCGATTACTCACCCGCGACGCGACGCACTACCAGACGTATTTCCCGAATCTCGCATTGATCGCTCCGTAACTGCGTCCTGGCTCAGGGGCCGGCTGTTCGATCCGGAGCCTGGTTCGCCGCGCCATAATCAACAGGCAACGGGCCCAACCAGCTACGACCTGTATGAGGTGAACGTCGGTGACTAGCCAGCGTTTCGAGTCGTCCGTTACGGCCATCTCGTGGATCCCGTCGGAGGCGATTTCGGGACCGTCCAAGATCCCATTCGGGCTGGGCGTCACGCATTACGACGAGCCGCCACCGGATCGACTCGAGGATCTCGAGCAGCTCAGGACGAGCGATCGCTTCCGCGAGGCGAACGAGGTCCGCGCGTTCATCGAAGTCGACGATGGCCGAATCGTGAGCGCCGGCCATCTCGGCCAGGGCCACATCGGCGCCACGACCGTCCGGGTGGGGCCGGCAGCCCTGCGGTTTCCCGCCGTTCACCTGCCCGACATCCAGGTGGAGCCGGAGATCGGCCCGTCATCGGCCCGCTTCGTCCAGACGGTCGGCGGCCGCATGGGCCTGCCAACACCGCGGCCCGTGCCGCACAAGCCGTTCGTCCAGTTCTGGCCGTCGATCGCGTGGACGACCCTCGCGTTGACGATCAACACCGACGGCAGCTCGAGCCACGAGCTCGTCGGCGCGAGCCCGTTCCCGCGCCATTGGATCTACGACCGCGACGGCCAGCTCGTCCAGAAGTCCGGCGTGATCGACTTTGGGAAGTGGTTCAAGGACTCGTTCGGCGATCGAACACCATGGGGCGAACAGAATTCGCCGGCAGTGGTCGCCGCGGTTGAGTCGGCGCTCGAGCGGTCGCTGTCGGGCATGATCATGAGCAGCGGCGCGAAGCCGAAGATCCGCACGATCGCCGAGGGCCAGAACCTCGTGAGGCAGAATGAGCCAAGCACGGAGGTCTTCCTGATCCTCGACGGGATCTTCGTGGTCGAGGTCGATGATCGCCAAGTTGCCGAAATCGGTCCGGGCGCCGTGGTAGGGGAGCTGGCTGGCCTCCTGCATGGCAAGCGAACAGCCACGCTGTGGGCCCGCACACCGGGCCGCGTTGCGAGTGTCCCCCACGATGCGCTCGACTCGCAGGCGCTCGGGAATCTGGCGGCGACGCACCGGCGCGAGGAGTAGCGCTGGCCGGGCGTCCATCCGTGTCTGGCGGCGTTTTCCAAAGGCACCCGGGCAAACAAGGGCCTTGGTGAGTAACGATCGGCTCAGGCTTGGTCATCAGCGTCAGCGCGATCTGAACCAAGGGCGCGCCGGGGGCAGACGATGCGTCACGGCGAGTCGGTCGTGGAGGCTGATGGCCGTTCTCGTGATAGTGGCGGCATGCAGCGGCTCCATCGCCCCCGGAAACGAGGACCGCGAGCCGACCCCAACGCTGGCGAGCGCCCCGCCGCGACCGACGCTCGAGGCCGGCGGCACGCCGACGCAACCTGCGCCCACGGCACTCGCCACCGCCACCGCCACCGCGGAGGTCGCCGTTCCCCCGGCGTTCCCTTCAAGTGGCGACGAGCGCGAAGACGGCGCCTTCCAACTTGCGATCCCGCTGGAGGGCAGCCTGCAGAACCCAGCCTGGTCGCCCGACGACGCGGCCGTCGTGTTCACGCGATTTCGCCGTGGCTACAACCGCGAACCGGCCGATCTGTACGTGTTCGAGTCCGGTTCCGGCGGACTGCGGGAGCTCGTCGCGGACGGTAGCGGCAATGTGAATCTGCCAGGCTCAGCGTGGAACGCGGCCGCCGACCGGATCGTGTTCTCCTCGTCTCGCGACCCGCACGACGAGATCTATGTTATTGACGCAGCCGGCGGCCCCGGCGACGAGATCCGCTTGACGACGCGGGAGGGTCTTGTCGCGTACGAGCCCACCCTTTCGCCGGACGGGTTGTCGGCGGTCTTCGAGACCCATGTCCTGGACTCTGAAGATAACGGCGTCGTCATGACCTATGACCTGGCGACCGGCAAGTACGCGACGCTCACCGAACCCGATGAGGATTGCCGCCAGCCGAACTGGTCGCCCGGCGGCGATCTCATCCTGTATCAGAAGCTCGAGCTGGGCGACTGGGATATCTGGGTGACAGATCCGGAGGGTCGCCAGCACCGCCGCGTGACGCACCAGCCGGGCGACCAGACCGATGCCTCGTTTTCGCCGGACGGGCGATCGATCGTGTACAGCTCGAATGAGGGGGCGCTGGAGTTCGCAAACCTGTTCATCGTCAGTCTCGCCGCCGGCGACCCAATGGCCGTAACCCGATTTGATGGCTACGACGGCGCGCCATCATGGTCGTCGGATGGGACGCGCATCGCGTTCGAATCGTACGGGGGAGATCCTGACGGCTCGTCAGGCACTGGCCTGTGGCTAACGGCGGTGCCTGCCGCCTTCGGCCCCGTACAGTCCGCGCCGTGACCCAGGGCCGTGGCCAGGTCGGTCGCTTGCCCTGGACGACACCGGCGAAGCCAGGAAGGAGAAGCAGGCGAAGATCGCGACCGCTGAGTACCTCTGGGCCGTCACCGTCAATTGGGGGGCGGCCTCGGCCGCCGGGCATTCCTGGAGGTCACCAACCATGGACCTATCGAGGTCGTCCGGCCGGCGACGGCCCGGTGGCCGCTGGGTCGCGAGCGTAACCCTCGAGAAGATCGCGGACGACCTCGCTCATGCTTCGGCCCTCCCGCGTGGCGCGCTCCACGGCCCGCCTGTGCAGGTCTTCGGGCACGCGAACGGCGATTCTAGGAGCGTGCGCGGTCGCGGTCGAGTCGAGCGGTGGCCGGCCCGGTCGAGGCTTCCACGACGAGATATCCAGGTCATGCTCGACGCTCAACGCCAAGCGCTCGAGGTCGGCTTCGGACAATGTCCGGCCGCCCTTCGTCCTCACCGTCCGTGGCATCGCATCACCCTCGCGTAATCGTCGCGGTGAATCTCGCGCAGTCTCATGGCATGAATGACCAGGAGGCCACCGTCGGCAAGCTCGAGACCGACCACCTCCAGTGGGACGCCGCGAGCGTCAGGTCGAAGGAACAGGGCCAGGCCCTCCCTTTCTGGGTCGCCCGAGTAGAGCGGGCACGCGCATTGCTCCACGACGTAGCGCGACCGATCTTGCCGGATGCCGTGCCGAGCGGCTGATCGGCTGAAGCGGATGGCCATATCACCTGGCTATTATGTCCGACATAAAGCGGACGTGTCGAGGAGCATCATGGTGAGCCGGACTGCACTCTGGCTTATCTAGTTGGCGGTGGCATCCCGTACGTTCCCCAGGGCGAGCGCCGGGTGGATCTCGAACTCGTCGAGACCCGCACCTTCAGGTCGAGTGTCGTCTACCTCCGCTGCCGCGGCTCGCACTAGACCGAAACGTCGTCGGCGTCGTATCCCCGCGCCTCGCGTTCGGCGATCCTGCCGAACTTCTCGAGCTCGCCGCGAAAGCTGCCCTCGTAGGAGCCACGCGAGAACAGCCACGACGAGATCGCCGAGATCCGTCCGACCGTCTCGAATGCCTGCGTCAGGCGCGTCCCGTCGCCGTCGGGCTCGAACGTCGCGCTGGACCTGCCACGCAGGATCCAGCTGCCGAATCGGGTGGCGAAGCGGCCGGGCCGCTCGGCTTCGAGGACCTCCGTCGGACGCTTCACCGGCCCGAAGTGGACAACGTAGGTCGTGCCCACGCGATCCACCGGCCCGGAGATATCCGTCACGCCGGTCACGCCACCGACCCATTCGCCCATGCGCTGGAGGTTCGTCCACAAGGCGAACACCGGCTCAGGCGGCGCATCGACGTGGATGCTGAACGTGTAGTGAGCCATGCGCGCAGCATATCCACGCTGGCGCGGCTGCATAGCGGGCGTACTGGTCCGGCACGTCCGTTACACATCGACCCCGACAGAGGCGAGATATTCGGCTGGGGTGAGATAGCCCTGCTCATGGTCAGCGACCTCGAGCGGATCGAGATCCGGACCAACTTCACCGGCCTCTCCCCGGGTTGACAGCCGCGACCCCGGGACGTACGGTGTGTACGGTTCGTACGATAGGAGAGACGCTTATGGCGAGCAGCATCACGATGAGCGAGGCGCGGCAGGACTTCGCCGAGGTCGTGAATCGGGTGGCCTATGGAAAGGAACGAGTCACGGTGGTGCGCCGCGGGCGTGATCTGGTCGCCATCGTGCCGATGTCGGACGTCCTCCTGCTCGAGGCGATCGAGGACGAACTGGACCTGACAGAGGCCCGGGCTGCGCTGGCGGAGGCCGGGGCCACAGAGCGGATCGCCTGGGAGGGACTGCGAGCCAGGTTGGGTCGATAGGTGACGACGGGGGACGACCGACGGATCGACGAGCCCCGCTACCAAATCGAGTTCCTCCCCAGTGCTGCACGCCAGCTCCAGAAACTCCCAGTCACCGGTCGCACCCTGGTCGTCGCCGCCATCGACGGACTGGCGGAGGACCCGCGTCCAGACCGCGCGAAGCTCCTGTATGGAACCAGCCACGAACGGATCTGGCGGCTGGCGGTCGGCGACTACCGCGTCCTGTACCAGATAGCCGATGGCGCCTTGCTTGTCCTCATCGTCCGGGTTGCGGATCGCCGCGAGGTCTACAACCCGACGACGATCAAGCGCCTCTTCAAACAGCTTCGTGGAGGGGCGGTAGGCGGTATTCAGATGGGGCTGTGAGTGATCACCACGACCGTCGCGTAGACTCGCTAGCGACTCAGCCACCGAGTCACTTCGTAGCGTAGGGGAGCTTGACCACCGAGCCGACCCTGACGCCCGCCGCCTTCGCCGCCAAGTGGCGCGGCATCACCACCAGCGAGAAGGCCGGATCCCAGTCGCTCTTCATCGACCTGTGCCGGATGCTCGGCGAGCCGACCCCCCACGACGCCGACCCGACCGGCCAGCAGTACGCCTTTGAGAAGCGCGTCACCAAGGCCGGAGGAGGAGACGGCTTCGCCGATGTCTGGAAGCGTGACTTCTTCGCCTGGGAGTACAAGGGCAAGCGCCACGACCTCAAAGCCGCCTACCTCCAGTTGCTCAACTACAAGGACGACCTGGGCAACCCACCACTGCTGATCGTCAGCGACCTCGAGCGGATCGAGATCCGGACCAACTTCACCGGCCTCTCCCCGGTGGTCACGTTTGTGACGCTGTGACACGTCTTCGGGGTGTAGCGTGTGCGCAGTAGCCAGGCAGGAGGACGGCATCATGGATGCACTCATCACCCAGAGCGACGACGTGGCGTGGGGGGCCACCGTGATCGCCGGGACCCGCGTTCCGCTCGATACGCTGTTCGAGTACCTCGAAGCGGGAAAGTCGCTCGATGACTTCCTCGGGCAATTTCCAACCGTGTCCCGCGAGATGGCGATTGCCATCCTGGAGCGGGCGCGACACCAGGTCGCCGCCGAGGCCACAGCTGGGTGAAGGTCTTGCTCGACGAGATGCTTCCGATCGGTGTGCGTCAGTTCCTCCCAGACCACCAGGTCCTGACGGCCGCATACGCCGGACTCGCGGGAATCTCGAATGGCGAGATGATCAGCCGGGCCATCGACGAGGGGTTTGACGTCATCGTCAGCCTGGATCGCGGCATTCCACACCAGCAGCATCTCGACCAGTACCCAATCGGCTTCGTCCTCATCCCGCACAACGATGTCGACCTGATCCGACCGTACGCCGATGATCTCGCGGACGCGGTTGCCACCATCGCATCCGGTCGCGCCAGGCGCATCGGTGTCGAGCGGGGACGGGGAACGTGACGACCCAGCCGACCCTGACACCTGCCGCCTTCGCCGCCAAATGGCGCGGCGTAACGACCACGGAGAAGGCGTCGTCCCGGTCCCACTTCATGGACCTGTGCCGGATGCTCGGCGAGCCGACCCCCCATGACGCCGATCCCACGTTGATCGCCAGGTAAGGGACGAATGGGATCATCGACTCCCGCCGATTTCGATCCACGGGAGGACATCATGATCATCCGTGAGCACATCTCGGTCGCGGACCTGGCCAGACGTACCCCGCGCATGGATGGGGAGCTCGTCAAGGCCGTCGTCGACGTGCGTCGCGGGATCATCGCGGCAGGTGCCCGCTTCCATGCGGAGTTGGAGGCCGCGCTGCTTGACGACGGGTCTCAGCAGGCGGATGTCTGCGGAATCAGTTTGTATCCTGCCCGGTACGACGGGCCGGACTGGCTGGAGTTCGACTCCGTGATCAACCTGCGCCCACGACACGGCAATCGCTCGCGCTCGGTCGACGACCCTCGATCTAGAGACGACATCGCCTCGATCCTCGCCAAACTGGTGACACCGTGACCGTCCGATGGATGCACCAGGGACTTCAGGACGGGAGCTGGGAGCGGATGAGCGTGCTGGAGCAGATGGGCAACCTCGGCACCGAGGTCGCCCGTGCCGCGCGCGCAAAGGAGTCCGGCGACGATGAACGCGGCGACGGGGCGTTCAACCGAGCCCTCGAGTTGTTCGAGCTGACCATCGTCGACGACCGCTGGCGTGGCCCACGTCGGCGAGAGATCTGCCTGGTCCGCGAACTCTTCATCGACTTCATCGCCGGCGAAAACACATACGGCGAGTCCGCCGAGTCCCTCGACCGCTACTTCATGCCCTTCGCGCTGGCTGCCCGTATCGAGGCTGGCTACGCCTGACGCGCGCGTTCCGCTCGACGTCGCCCGAGATGACATGAGTGTCCTACCAGGTCGGGTCCGGCGCCACCGCCGCGATCGCGCTCGACCGCGACCTGGCCCGACCTGGCATCACGGTGCTGCCGGGTCCGTAGCAGATCGAGTTCAGGACGCAGTAACTGGCAGATAAGCGCGCGGACGTACCGTGGCGCACATGAGCAACGCTGCTACGCGCATCGAGCCGACCGTCATGCGTCACGTCTTCCCGTATTGGTCGATCACCATCCCGGCTGGGTTCGCAGAGACCTTTGGTCCAGAGGATGGGTACTGGCACGCCTGGGACGACCGGCGCTCGATATCAATGACGAGCGTGCTCGTTACTGACCACGGGCGGCCGGTCAGTGCGCGCCTGATCCTCGAGCAATTCCCCGCCGAACTGGGTGACGGCGCTGCGCTCCCACCTGGCTTCGACGGTTGGGCGGTCGTCGTCACCGCCCCACAGCCTGCCCGCGCCCCCCGGGCGATCACCGGCATCATCGTGCGCGATGGGCGCGTTCTGATCGTGACCGTGACCGCTGAAGATCTCACCTGGGCGGCCGAGGTGTGGCAGTCGATCCGGGCCCATCCCGGTCCGGCCGATCGTCGGCATTGACTCGCCCTGCTGTTCCCGGCTGCGCACCGGGAGCGCCGGCCACCGTCGGCGCTATTGACATTTGGGTAGTACGGTCGGTAGCGTCGGACGAGAGTTGCACCGACGATACGAGGGGTCGCCCATGACGTCGCCGTCGACCTCTGCTTCACCTCGCACTGCGAGTCGCGCGACCGTTGCGACGCCCAACGAAGGACGACCGCCGCGGCGCAATGCGGTCGCCATCGTCAAGCGATCGGTGAGCCTTGACGCGGACCTCGACCAGGAACTGACGAAGCGGTTCGGGCGTGGCGGCAAGAGCCGTTTCCTCAACAGCGCGGCGTGGGACGCCCTGGCGCGCCTGAGGCTGACGGACCTGCTGCTTCGATATGACGAGGAGGACGGACCGGTCCCAGACGAGGTCCACACCGTGGTGGCGCAGATGCCGAGGCCGCGTTAACCGAGCGGATTCCGCACTCGTCGTGCCCATCATCGTGGTGACCCAGTCGATGGCCGGCGGCGTCACGGCGGACCATGTCCGGGCCATTCTGCGGACTGCCCACGAGTTGGTAACGGTTGACATCGATCGAGCGATTCATGCGGCCAGCCTGATCAGGTCCACCACACTCCCTGACGTGGTGGATGCACTGGTGGCCGTCGAAGCACTCCGACGGGTGCCGGCCATCCTCATCACGAGCGACCCCGACGATATCCGTCAACGACTTGATGCTGATCCCGCCGGCAAGCGCGTCGCCGTCTGGCGATTCTGAAGACAGTCACCCCGGGGCGCTATGGCTGACGCCCGTCAGGTGCCGCGCACATAGGCCTCGAGGAGGTCCCGCACGACCGAACAGGGACTTACGGCGCTGAGACCGGGCCGCGTCAACGAGAAAGTCATGGAGGCCTTGACACCTGATATATATCTGATATCGTCGGCCAATGACATCCGCGGGTGAGGCGACACTGACCGACTTCTTGCGCGATCCGAATGGCATCGTCGCCCAGCTGGAACGGCGTGATGTCGTCCTGCATCGACGCAACGCGGCGGATCTGCACCTGAGCCTGCGGTCACGGGTCCAGTCAGATGACGAAGCCGTCGAATTCCTGGCTCGGCTGCTTGGCCGCGTCCTTGCCGACGATGACCTCCGCGAGCGCCTCGCCGAAGCAGCGGCCGACATCCCGTGGGTGACGCTCCTGCCCGCCAGTGAACGTTCGATCTTCGTCGAGGAATTCGTCCGTACCGCGGAGGGTGCCGCGGAGCTCGGATCGATGGCCGCCCTGGCGCAGATCCTCATCGAATGGAAGGCCACCGCCGCCATCCACGCTGACCCGACCCTGGCGATCGAATTGAAGCGCCCGATCGCCGACATCGGCGCGCGCGTTACCGAACCGCGCGACCCCTGACCGGTGCCCAAGCGCGGCGACCGGGTCGCTCCGCCACCTGGCCCGATGGAATGGGATGTTCGATTCGGTGATGCGGCTGCGGTTACTGGTTGGGATCGGCTCTCGAGCCAGGCCCCGGCAGCGACCCGCATCGTGTGGCTTGCCCTGCGTTCGGAGCCGCGAGCCCGGAGCGACCGTCAACATCCACTGAAGGGCGATCTTGGGACGAGATCGCTCGGTGGCCGGATTCTTGCGCAGTGGCAGCTCGAGGTCACCGGCGCCGGCCGCATCTGGTACGCGATCGACGACGATCGTCGCACCGTGATCCTCATGCTGGCGAGCGTCGGGCATCCGAAGAGCACCGAATAATCGAGGGTACGGGAGACACCGCCCGGCCCCGTTTGGCTTCGCTGTGCAGACATAACTTACATTATCGGAAGGAGTGGAGCGGGGCTGCCTGCGCCTTACTCGTTCTCGAGCGTGCGCGGGTCGCACATCTCGACCAGGTGCCGAGCACCGCGTGTCAGTCGGTCGTCCGTCGTCAGGATCGCGCAGCGGAGACGCTGCGCCAGAACGACGTATTCGGCGTCGTAGGTCTTCGCCCAGCCAAGGGACCGCGCAAGCACCAGTGCCGCCCGGCGATGGCTGCGGTCTGTGTGCACGATCTCAACCGGCATCGCTTCGAGCCGATCGAACGCGTCCGCGACTGCCGTGTCCGGCATGCTCGCGCGGTACGCCGCCGAAGCAAGTGAAGACGTTCGTTCGGAGAGGAAGACCGTGGGCGCGATCAGGTGGTAACGAGATAGACCAGGCGTCGCGTCCTCAGCCAGAGCAAGGTGCAGGGCCGCGCTCGCATCGATGACGAGCGGCGTTGACGTCAATGCTCGTCGCGCTGCTGGCGGACGATCGCCGCCCAGTCCGGCATCGGGCCGCCCCAGAAGGCGTGCTTCCAATGGTCGGGCATGGGCACACTTGACGATGCGCTACCCATCGCGTCTGCCAGGTCTTCCTCCTCGAGGACATGCTGGGTTCCGACCTTGTGGGAGCGCAGCTTGCCCTCGCGGATCCAGCGACGGATGGTCTCTGGGTGCTTCCCAGTTCGGCGGGCGGCTTCAGGAACGGTCAACATGGTTGTTGCATACTACAACACGCTCCTAGGATGTCAGGCGGCGGTCTGCACAAGTCAATGGACCGTCAGGCCGCGGGATCAGTCGGATCCTGGCGCGACAACGCGAAGTCCGGCCGCACGAGCCGCCTCGGACTGGCGTATATCGTAAGAGATGAACGTCTCGACCTCGCTCCCCAGGCGAACGGCGGACGCAACGTGGATCGCGTCGAGCGAACGCAGGCCGGGTCCGCCAATGGCGCCGGCGATGCTGGCGAGGTCCACGTCCAACTCCACGAACGACAGCAAGGCGAAGAGCGGATGGGCGTCGGCGACGGGGTTGGCGCGCCCTACGGCCTTGGTCACCTCGACGACGGCGACCCGGCTCGAAACGAGGCTTCGGCCACGCACGACATCCTGGAGGGTGGCCGTCTCGCGCTCGTCGATGACCAGTTTGGTCAGCGCTGAGGCGTCCAGATAGAGGCTGCTCAGCGCTCGTCGCCCCGGCGCTCTGCGAGCAACGCCTCGGTCGCCGTGATCCCGCTGCTGGCGGATCTGGTGGCGGGAAGCGTCGAAGTGTCCGGGTTCGCCGGTGGTGACACCCGCCCTTCAGCGATGAGTCGGCTCATGATCGACAACTGGGGGTTCGGAGGTGTCAGCTGGGCGACGGGCCGTCCAAACAGCGTGATCTCGAAGCCTTCCCCTGCGTCGACGCGCCCGAGGTAGTGGCGGAGTCGATGGCGAAGTTCACGCATGCCGACCTGATCCATGTGTCACAAGGTAACACATGGCCCGTCCCTGCCGAACCTCACGCGGCCGCCAACGACTCGATGTCGATGTTGAGATGCTGTCCGGCGGCCGCAACGATCTCCTGGGCGTCGGCAAGCCAGGCTGTGGCCTGGTCGCGGCTGATGACCGGATCGTCCATCTCCGGGTAGCGTGATCTGGACAGCACGGCCGACAGAACCGGGATGTCGATGCGGGCCAGGGTCCGCTGCAAGGCGCTGTCACAGCGCAGGGTCAGGAAGACGAGGTCGTGGGTCCGGACCGGTTCCTCACCGGTCGCAGCGATCGCCGCCTTGAGCGCCCTTTCGGCGGCCTGGTGGGCGAACTGTGCGGCGCCCCGAGCCGGCGCGGACGGCGTGCTGAGGAGCGATCGTGCCGCGGTGAGGTCCCCCACTGCGGTCCGAAGCCACCAGTCTGCGGCGTCAGCGGGCCGCGGCACGCGCATACACGCTGCAACCTTCCTTGAGGGCCCAGTAGAGCGCGCCCGATGGCTGTCCGTCGATCTCGTCCACCGAGGCTACGTGGATGTCGGCCGGCACCGGGACATCCTCGAACGAACGCCGAACGGCCACCCTGGCCGCCATCCGATCCGGCACCTCCGGCAGGATGACCAGCAACTCGTAGTCGCTGTCGGCGCGGGCCTCGCCACGAGCACGTGCCCCGAACAGGATGATTCGAGTCGGGTCCATGGCGCGCACGATGCGTCCAACGATCGTTGTCAACCACGGATCGATCGCGGTTGCTGGCCGATGATCCTGCGCGGCGAAGTACGGGGCGCCGGCCTCTCGCGCCATTCGGACTTCGCCTGGCTGGATAGACCCAACGCCACGGATGGCGGTAGCGAGGTCCTCCTCGTCGATCATGTGCTGGCCGCCGACCTTCCAGGCGCTCACCTTCCCTGCCCGGATCCAGCGTCGGATCGTCTCTGGGTCGCGACCGGCCCGTTGAGCGGCTTCAGCTACTGATACCATCGTCGTCGCATACTACGCCATGCTGCACCATGGTCGCGATTGCTGTGGCGTCGAGCTGCCCATCAGGGCGCCCGACAGGCCAGGTAGACGTAGAGCGGCAAGTCCAAGGCCACGTGCCAGGCGATCGGCAGGAGCAGCGAGCCGGTCCGCAGGGCGATCACGCCGGCAAGGAGACCACCGGCCCCGAGCGCGACCATCAGGAAGATCGGCGAGCCGCCGACATCGGCTCCGCCGTGCGCCAGCCCGAACACGATCGCCTGGCCGACGACGGCGAGCCGGGTCCCGGTCAGCCTCGCGGTCCAGTCGAGCAGCGCGCCGCGGTACGACAACTCCTCCATTGCCCCGTTGGCGACCGCGAAGATGAGCGCCGGCACGAGGAATGCCGGGCGGCTGAGATCGAGCTCGAAGGTGCCGAAGAACGGGCGTGCCAGAAGTGCGCCAAGCAGCAGGCCGATCGGCCCCAGGATCACCGCTCCGGTCGCGGCCACCCCGATGACGGGGCGAGCCGGCCAGCGCAACCCGATGTCCGCTCGGCGAGCTCGCAGCAGGTAGGCGAGCAGCGCGAGGCCGCCCAGGGCAAGCGCGGCCTCGGCCGCACGCCAGACCGCCGGAGGCGAGTCGAGGTCGGTGCAGTCGCCGCCAAATGCGTCGGCCAGTGGCGCCGGCAACAGCCCGAAACAGAGGTTGATGGCGACCGGGATCGGCGCCGCCCAGGACCAGCGGGCCGGTGTCTGCCGCCGGATGGCGATGGTGGCTCCGACGACGAGCGCGATGAGCACAATCGGTCGGGTAACCGGCAGGCCCGCGGCGAGGATCAACAGGCCCAGCGGGACCGCCGGGCGCGCGGCGTTAACGAGCCCCCCGGGTCGCGGTTGTCGCAACGCCGTCAGTCGTTGCTCCCGGTGATGATCAGGAGCGCGGGTCCCTTGGGTTGCGGGATCGCCAGGAGACCGGCCCAGGCCAGCGCTGCGGCACCCTCAACGGTGACGCCGAGCTCCTCGGTCAGGATCGCCTGCGCCGCGTGGAGCGCGTCGTCGCTGACGAGGACCATGTCGTCCACCGCCGAAGCCATGAGGGCCACAGCCGGCGGGATTGCGACGCGGGCGGCGGCACCGTCGGCATAGGTGGACACGGAGACCGTATCGATCGGCCGACCGGCGCGCCAGCTCAGGGTCATGGCGGGCGCTCCTTCGGGCTGGACCCCGATCACGCGGCAGCCGGGTGCGACCGCGTGCACCACCGAGCCAACGCCGATGATCAGCGACCCATTGCCGACCGGCACGAGCGCGACCGTGGGAGCGGGCAGGACGCCGGCCTCCACCGCGTCCGTCACCTCCAGGGCCATCGTCCCGGCGCCGGTGGCGATCCGCACGTCCTCGCCGTCGACCAGCAGTTCCGCGCGGTGTTCGGTCGCGTACGCCTGCGACGCCGCACACGCTTCGTCGAAGTCCTCCCCCGCCGCGATCACGGTGGCGCCCAGCGCGCGCATCCGGGCAACCTTCGCCGGGTTGGCCTGGCGAGACGCGAAGACCACGGCGAGTACGCCCAGGCTCCGGGCGGCATAGGCGATCCCCTGCCCGAAGTTGCCGGCCGAGGCCACGACGACTGGCCGCCCGGGCCCGACCCTCCCCTCCCCCGCCAGGGCGTGGAGGGCCAGCCAGGATCCCCGTCCCTTGAACGAGCGGATCGGGTTCATCGTTTCGATCTTGACGATGACGGGGATGCCCGCCAGCGCAGAGAGGCGCTCGTGCACGTACTGGGGAGAGTCGCGGAAGACCGGCGAGATCCCGGTTCGGGCGCGCTGGATGGCCTCAAGTGTCAGCGCAGGCTCAGGCAACGTCATCGCCGCATCATCCCACGCCCCCGGGATCGCGCCGGACAGCAAAACGCCCGAAGGAACCGCTGGTCCGTACTCACCGCCGCTGATTTGCATCCGCGACGCCGCTTTCGGTCCAGAGCCCCTTCGAGCAATGCCAACGATAGCCGGCGGAGTCGTCATTTGGATACGGGGTTATCAACGACTTTCGCAATGATTCTGCCCGTAGGACGAAGTTGTCCACACCCAGTCCACCAAACAAGACCCGTCACACGCTGACCGACGGGTCGCCAACCGTCTCGGCCCAGCGGCCGGCCACGGTTTCGAGTTCGCCAGCGAGGGACGGCGCCACCCGTCCGCGGATGCGCACGTCTCGCTCGCCGTATTCGAGTTCGATCGTTCCGCGCTCGCGGACTCGTGCGAGCAATTCGCCGGCGGTGTACGGCAGCGCAACATCGACATCGACCCACAGCGAGGCCAGCAGCGCCGCGATCTCGGCGCGCAGGGTGTCAAGGCCATAGCCAGTCAGGGCCGACACGAAGACCGAACCTGCGATGGCCGGTGCCGGTGCGGCACCACTGCGCGCGGCCCGATCGAGCAGATCGGCCTTGTTGAACGCGACGAGGCGTGGCTTGTCGCCCGCGCCAAGCTCGTCCAGGACGGTCTGGACGGTCGTTCGATGCTCCGCGAAGTGTGGATCGGCGGCGTCCACGACCTCGATCAGGACATCGGCCCGGTTGACCTCGTCGAGGGTGGCGCGGAAGGCCTCCACCAGCTGGTGAGGCAACTTGTGGATGAAGCCAACGGTGTCGGTCACGATCGCGGTCTGGCCGTCGCCGAGCTTGACTTGGCGGCTGGTCGGGTCCAGCGTGGCAAAGAGCTTGTCCTCGGCCTTCGCGGCTTCGCTACCGACGAGGGCGTTGAGCAGGGTCGACTTGCCGGCATTCGTATAGCCGACGATCCCGACGGTCGGCCACAGCCGCCGATCCCGGCCGCGCGCGGCGGTCGCGCGCTGCTGGCGGACCTGATCCACCCGTTCCTTCATCTTCGCGATGCGGGTGCGCACGATCCTGCGGTCCGTCTCGAGCTGCGATTCGCCGGGGCCGCGGGTGCCGATCCCGCCGCCGGTCCGGGACAGGTGGGTCCACAGGCGGGTCAGTCGGGGCAGCTGGTACTCCAGCTGGGCGAGTTCCACCTGGAGCCGGCCCTCGTGGGTCTGGGCGTGGAGCGCAAAGATGTCGAGGATCAGTCGACTGCGATCGATGACCTTGACCTTTAGCAGCTCCTCGAGCGCTCGTTGCTGGGCGGGCGACAGCTCGTCGTCGGCCACAAGCAGGTCAAACCCGGTTTCCCGTTTGGCGGCGGCGAGCTCATCGGCCTTACCCTTGCCGACGTACCAGTTGGGGTCCACATGGCGGCGGTTCTGCCACTCGGCACCGACGACGTCGGCTCCGGCGGTGGTAGCCAGGTTGGCCAGCTCGGCCAGCGAATCCTCGGCGGACCAGCCGGCATCGGCGCCGGTATCCACGGCGACCAGAAAGGCCTTCTCCGGGACGTGCTCGAGCTCAATCAGCGAGTGGGTGGGCATGGCGAGGCAGTGTAGACCCTCGGGCAGCAAGACCCGGGGACGTTGGTCAGTCGATGAGAGGACCTGCCGTGCGAGCCGAGTGCACCATCGCGGCGGTTCGGCCGTGCAGATCAGGGATCTCGGCGGCGGTCGCCAGCTTCGATGGTCTCGCGCGCCAGCTTGATGGCGGCCGCGAACGGCAGATCGGAGGTCGCGTCGAGCCACGTGATCCCGGGTTCCGCACGGAACCAGGTGCGCTGGCGTTTCGTGAAGGCGACATTGCGCCGGGCGTCGAGCGCGATCGCCTGCTCGCGGCTGAGTTCGCCATCGATGACGGCCCACGCTTCCCGGTAGCCGATCGCCGAGAAGGCCGGCAACGCCGGATCGAACCGCTCGCGCAGGGCTCGCGCCTCCTCGATCAGGCCGGCCTCGAACTGGGCGCGTGCCCGCCGTTCGATCCGGGCCGCGTGCGGACCTGGCTCCACGGTCAGGCCGATCCAGGCGATGGGACCCGGGTAGCCGCGCGGTTCGGCGGGTACGACGTCACCACGCAGGGTGGCCATTTCGAGCGCCCTGACCACCCGGCGCGGATTGCGCAGGTCGACCCTGGCGGCCAGCGTCGGCGCGAGCCGTTGCAGGCGTTCGACCAGCGGCGGCAGACCTCCGGCAATGAGTTCCGCTTCGAGCCGGGCACGAACGTCGGGATCACTGGGCAGGGCGGCGGTGTCCAGTCCGCGCCCGACGGCTCGCAGGTAGAGCCCGGTTCCACCGGCCAGGATCACGACGCCACTCCGCGTCGCCATGTCGGCCAGGATGCCGCGGGCGTGGAACACAAAGTCGGCGACGCTGAACGGCTTGTCGGGTTCCACCAGATCGATGCCGTGGTGGGTGACGCGGGCCTGCTCGGCCGGGCTGGCCTTGGCCGTTCCGATGTCCAGGCCCCGGAAGACCTGGCGGGAATCGGCGGAGATCACGGCAGTGGGCCGGCCCGCGCGTTCGATCGCCTCGGCTAGCCGGATCGCCAGCTCCGTCTTTCCTGTCGCGGTGGCCCCGGCGACCACGATCAGGGGCGGTGCCTCCGGATGCTCGGTCGAGCCGGTCCCGGGGCGGGCACGCACCGAGCCATTGACGAGCCGGTCAACCACCGACGAGGGCGCCTCGCAGGGCATAGGGACCGGCGTGGTCAATCTGGATCGCGACCGTTTGCCCGATGAGTCCGAGCGGACCGGAGAGATGCACCAGCTTGTTGGTCCGGGTGCGCCCGGACAGGGACGCGTGCTCGCCGCGACCGGTCTGGGGCGATCCCGGGTCAAACTCGTCGTGCCCATGCGCGCGCGGCGCGTTGACCGCATCGACCAGGACCGCCACCTCCCGACCGAGCCAGGCCTGATTGCGCTGGTGCCCGATCCGCTCCTGGATCGCGAGGAGCGTGTTGAGCCGGCGTCGTTTGTCGGCCGCGGGTACGTCGTCGGCGAGGCGCATGGCCGGTGTCCCGGGGCGTGGTGAGTAGGCCGCCGCGAAGACCTGGTCGTAGCGGACGGCTTCGAGCAGTGCCAGGGTCTCCTCGAACTGCGCCTCTGTCTCGCCGCAGAAGCCCACGATGACGTCCGTCGAGATGGCGATCTCCGGGACCGATGCGCGGATCCGGGTCAGTCGCTCGCGGTAGTGCTCCACGGTGTACTGGCGGCCCATGCGCCGCAACACGGCGTCGGAGCCGGACTGGACCGGCAGGTGGAGGTGTTCGCAGACGGATTCGCAGTCGGTTAGCGCCGCGATCAAGCGATCGGACAGGTCCCACGGATGCGACGTCACGAAGCGCAACCGCCCGAGCGCGGGCCGACCGTCAGGGGCTCGAAGTGCGTCAATGGCGCGGATCAGCTCGGCGAGGTCAGGGCGGCCGGCACGCTCGAGCTGGTGACCCGCCCAGCGAGCTTCGGAGACATGGTCGAATCGTGGCTCCGGCGCGAGGTCGTGGCCGTAGGAGTTGACGTTCTGGCCCAGCAGGGTGATCTCCTGGTAGCCGCTGGCAGCGAGCGTCCGCGCTTCGTCGAGGATGTCGTCGAACGGTCGGCTGCGCTCCGGGCCACGGCTGAACGGCACGATGCAGTACGTGCAGGTCTTGTCACAGCCGTAGATGATCGGGAGCCAGGCCGAAATCGACGACCCGCGGGCGATGGCCCCGCTCTCGAGGGCCTGGGCGCGCGACCCGGCCAGGTGGTCGGCCGCGCCGACGACGGTGCGCCCGACGGTGGTCGTCGCCCCGGTCGCCCCGGTCGCGCCCGTCGCGCCGGTCCACGCTTGTGCCGAGCCGATCCGTCCCTGCGCCGAGGCGAGCCCGAGTCGGTCGATCAGCTCGGGTTCCTCGTCTGGCCGCAGGAACAGGTCCACGGCCGGATAACGCCGCCGGAGACCGGCCCGATCCGGTTCACGGACCGAACAGCCGGTGAGGACCACCCGGAGTCCCGGTTTGGCGGCCTTGAGCCGGGCCAGCTGCCCTTGTCGACCGATCACCTTCTGCTCCGCAGCCTCGCGGATGGCACAGGTGTTGATGACCACGAGGTCCGCCGCGTCGAGGCTGGACGCCTCCTCGCAGCCCGCAGCCAGGAGCCGGCCGGCCATCTCCTCGGAGTCGCTCCTGTTCATCTGGCAGCCCAGCGTCCAGAGGTGAAAGCGCGGGAGGGCCAGGGTCTCGGGCAGGTACTCCGCGAGCCGGTCGTCGGCGAGCCTCTCGGGCGCCCGGACCGGTCGTGTCGGACTCGACGGGGCCCGGTCGAGGACGGGTAGGGCGCGTCTGGGTGGGGCGATCTCGGTCACTGCGCGGCCATGGTACGTGGAAAAGCCCATCTTCCGATTACCATGCGACCGTGGAACTCCTGACCAACCCCGAGACGTGGGTCGCTCTGCTTACCCTGACCATACTGGAGATCGTCCTCGGCATCGACAACGTCATCTTCATCTCGATCCTGGTGCAGCGCCTGCCCGCCGCGGACCAGGATCGCGCTCGGCGCATCGGTCTGGCTCTGGCCATGGGCATGCGCATCCTGCTGCTTCTCGCGATCTCCTGGATCATCGGGCTGACGGCACCGGCAGTTCGCCTCCTCGATCATGACTTTTCGTGGCGGGACCTCATCCTCATCGGCGGCGGCCTGTTCCTCCTCTGGAAGGCGACGACCGAGATCCATGAGTCACTGGAAGGTGAAGCCGCGCACGCCGCCGGGGTGGGCCTCGCGACGGCTTCGATGGGCGCCGTCCTTGCCCAGATCGTGCTGCTCGATATCGTCTTCTCGCTGGATTCGGTGCTGACCGCCGTCGGGCTCGTGGACGAAGTCGCGATCATGATCGCTGCGGTGGTGATCGCGGTCGGGGTGATGCTCATGGCGTCCGGACCGCTTGCCCGCTTTGTCCATGCGCATCCGACGGTCAAGATGCTCGCCCTGTCCTTCCTGTTGCTGATTGGCGTCACGCTCGTCGCGGACGGCTTCGGTCTGCACATTGACAAGTCGTTCATCTACGCGGCCATGGGGTTCAGCGTGTTCGTCGAGGCCCTCAACCTGCGGGCTCGCCGACGCCGGCAGCCACCGATCGAGCTGCGTCCGACCTTCGTCAAGGAGGAGGCCGAGCCGGCGGCCGCTCGCTAGGGCCAGCGGCGGCCGAGGCGATCCAGGAGCATCTGGCCGATCTCGGGCGGCACCCACGACGCGGCGTGAGCTGCCGCGTATGACCCCAGGTCGCCGTGGTAGTCCGTGCCGCCGGTCGGCAGTAGACCGAGCGCGCGCGCCACCTCGCCGACCGCGGCGGTCGTCGGGGCGTCGAAGCTCCGATAGTGCACCTCGAGCCCGCCCAGCCCGACCTCGATGAGTTCGCGCAGCAGCGACAGCCGGGTTGAGGCCTCCCGGAAGTGCGCAAGGATCGCGAGGCCTCCAGCCGCAACGATCGCGCGGATCGCGTCGTCCGGCCCCAGGCCATCGCGCCGGACATAGCCCGGGGTACCGTGGCCGATCAGGCGTGCGAAGGCGTCCTCGACGCTCGCCGCGTGGCCGGCGCCGACCAGGGCGCGGGCGATCGTCGGACGGCCGAGCGCGTCGTCACCGTCGAGCGGGACCGCGGCCACTTCCGCGTCGATCCCAAGATCCAGCTCGCGCAGCCGGTCGACGGTCCTTGCGAAGCGCACCCGGCGCTGCTGGCGCTGAACGGCGAGCGTCGCCTCGAAGGTCTCGTCGGCCGGATCCATGCCGATGCCCAGGATGTGCAGCTCGCCCTCCCAGAGCCCCAGGTCCCGGGTCACCAGCGCATTGATCTCGACCCCTGGCAGCAGGGTCATTCCCATGGGGATCGCGTCGGCGGCGAGCACCTCGCGATAACCGGCCAACGTGTCGTGATCGGTCAGCGCGAACGTGGTAACACCGCACGCAGCGGCGGCGCCGAGCAGGGCGCCGGGCTCCAGGATGCCGTCCGAGCGCCGCGAATGCGTATGCAGGTCGACCGTGGACGGACCGGGCGGGACGATCGGGTCGGCCAGCGGCGTCGGATCGTGACGACGCCGGGGAGCGCGCGCCAGGCCGGTCGGCCCGGCCGCGGCCAGCGGGCGCTCCGGGCTCACCTCAGGGCTCGATGAGCCGCTGGATCCGCTCGATGGCAAGCGCGCGGCCCGTGGCGGGATCGACGTCGATCTGGAGGGCGTTGAAGATGACCGTTCCACTGCCGGTCTCGAAGCGGGTCGGGAGCGCGTTGAGGAAGCGCGGGATGACCGTCTTTGGGTCGAATCCGATGACGCTCCAGACCGGGCCGGTCATGCCCAGGTCCGTCTGGTAGGCCGTGCCGTTGGGCAGGATCCGCTCGTCACCCGTGACGATATGGGTGTGGGTACCGACGACCGCGCTGACTCGGCCATCGAGGTAGATCCCGAGGGCGTTCTTCTCCGACGTCAGTTCGCAATGGAAGTCGACCAGGCGCACCGGTGGCAGCGGCTCGGACGCCTCGTCGAGCAGCCGATCGGCATCGGTGAACGGGTTCTCGATCGGCTGCATGTAGGTTCGGCCCTGGAGGTTGATGACCGCGATGTCCGTGCCGTCGAGGGCCTGGAAGGTCCCCCACCCTCGCCCGGGTACCTCGTGGGTCCCGTAGTTCAGCGGCCGCAGGACACGTTCACTCGACTCCAGGTAGGGGTAGATCTCGCGTTTGTCCCAGATGTGGTTGCCGGACGTGATGACGTCGACGCCGGCCGCCAGGATCGAGTCCGCGGTGGCCGGGGTCAGGCCCATCCCGCCGGCGACGTTCTCCCCGTTGGCCGTGACGAAATCGATCCCGCGCTCATCACGAAGGTCAGGCAGCAGGGTTTCGAGCGCGATCCGTCCGGGCTTGCCGATCAGATCCCCGATCATCAGCACGCGACAGGCACCGTGTGGGCGGGGCGCATTCCCGTTGGGCGTGTTGCCCAGGCGTGTTCGACCGGCCGGTTCGCCGCTGAGCGCGCCGGAGGTTGCTACTTCGCGTACTCCACGGCCCGCGTCTCGCGGATCACCGTGACCTTGATCTGGCCGGGATAGGTCAGCTGCTCCTCGATCTTCTTGACGATGTCGCGGGCGAGGCGGCTGGCGGTCAGGTCGTCGATCTCCTCGGGGCGAACCAGGATCCGCACCTCGCGGCCGGCCTGGACGGCGAATGACCGTTCGACGCCGGTGAAGCTCTCGGCGATGGCCTGAAGGTCTTCGAGCCGCTTGACATAGGTGTCCATGGACTCGCCGCGGGCGCCCGGGCGCGAGGCGCTGATGGCGTCGGCGATCTGCACGATCGGTGCTTCCTGGCAGGTGTACTCGATCTCCTGGTGGTGGGCGCCGATCGCGTTCACCACGCTTGGGTGCAGGTTGTGGCGCTGGGCGATCGCCGCGCCGATCGCTGCGTGGGGCCCCTCCACCTCGTGGTCGACGGCCTTGCCGATGTCATGGAGCAGGCCGCCCATCCTCGCGATCGCCACGTCGGCGCCGGTCTCGGCGGCGATGACGGCGGCCAGATGGCTCGTCTCGATGCAGTGGTTGAGGACGTTCTGGCCGTAGCTGGTCCGGAACTTGAGGCGGCCCATGGTCTTGATGATGTCCGCCGGGAGGCCCGGGACACCGGCGTCGTAGGCGGCCTGCTCGCCGGCCTGGCGCATGATCGTGTCAACCTCGGCGCGAGCCTTGGCGACCACCTCCTCGATCCGGCCGGGGTGGATTCGGCCGTCCGCGATCAGCTTGGTGATGGCGATCCGGGCAATCTCGCGCCGGACCGGGTCGAAGCCGGACAGGATGACGGTCTCTGGGGTGTCGTCGATGATCAGGTCGATCCCGGTGGCCTGTTCCAGCGCCCGGATGTTGCGGCCCTCGCGCCCGATGATCCGGCCCTTCATCTCGTCCGACGGCAGGTGGACGACCGACACGGTGTGTTCGGCGGTGTGATCCGCGGCGACGCGCTGGATGGCGGTGATGATGATGTCGCGGGCCTTGTCCTGGGCGTCCTCGCGGGCACTTCGCTCGATGGCGCGGGCGAGCTTGACGGCGTCGCGCTCGGCCTCCTCGCGGACGGCCTCGATGAGCACGCGCTTCGCATCGTCGGCTGACATGTTGGCGACCCGCTCCAGCGCGGTCACCTGCTCCCCGTGGGCTCGGGCGAGTTCGTCGCGGGTCTTGTCGAGGTCGCGTTCGCGCTCAACCAACTTGCGGTCTCGCTGTTCGAGCATGTCGCCGCGCTGGTCCAGCTGCTCGTCACGCTGAAGGAGTCGACTTTCGAGGGCGGACAGTTCACCGCGGCGGGCACGGGCCTCGTCCTCGGCCTCGCGCTGGAGGCGGAGCTTCTCGTCCTTGGCTTCGAGGATCAGTTCCTTCTGGCGAGCCCGGGCCTCCGCTTCGATCCGCCTGGCCTCGGCGTTGGCCGCCTTGATCGTCTGCGCGGCCCAGAAGCTGCGCATCAGCGCGCCAAGTACGGCTCCGCCGACGGCAGCCCCGAGGGCCACCGCCACGAGGGGCAGTAGTTCCATTGGTCGTTCCTCCCGTCCGTCCGAACGAGCCGGCCGGCGGTCATGCTGCGGTGGACGGCTCGACGGGTCGCGGGAGGCGCTTCGCCGATTGTGGGCGGGCACCCCTTCGGGACCGGGGTCGAAACCGGTGCTGGGTCAGGCGCCGTCGGCCGGCGCATGGTTATCTGGGGCGTAGCCTACGACCGCGCGACGCGGACGGCAAACGCCGGTGCCGTCAGATGCCCAGGATGCGGCCCCCGATCACGCCCCCGGATCAGGGCTCCTCGACCGTTTCCTTAGAAGAGCCGTCCACGACCTTCGCCGCCACCATGCGGCAGGTCTCCGAATCGAACCCGTTGCGGGCCAGCAGCGCGTACGCCCGCTGGCGACGCAGGCGCGGGTCGTCGATCCGGGAGAGCGTGCGCATGGTCCGTGCCAGGAGGTGCTCAGCGGCTGCCTGGTCCGCGGAAACGCTGTGGCCCACGCTGCCCAGACCGGGTGCACGGTCGCGTCGCGCCCCGACGACGGAATCGATCACTTCCCGGTCCACGCCTTTGAGTCCCAGCTCCGAGCGGATCGCGCGTTCCCCGCGCGGCCTCGCCCGGTCGCGTGACTCGACCCAGGCGCGGGCAAAGGCTTCGTCGTCGAGGATGCCGAGCTCGAGGAGTCGCGTGATCGCGCCATCCACGAGGTTGGCGACGTAACCCGCACCGGTCAGGCGCCGTCGAACCTCCGCGATGGAGCGTGATCGCGCCTCGAGGAACCGCGCCGCTGCATCCAGGACGAGCGCTGGATCGTCGATGCCGGCCCGCCGTTCGCGCCGCTCTGCGATGGACTCGCGCCGGCGCGCGACCCGGGTCATTCGGCCTCTTCGATGCCCTCGACCGGGATCGTGACGTCGTTGATCCTGGCCCGGATGCGGCGCTCGATCTCGGCCGCGATCGGTGGGTTGGACTTGAGGAACTCCTTGGCCTGTTCGCGGCCTTGGCCAAGGCGGGTTTCACCAAAGGTGAACCAGGCGCCCGTCTTGGTGACGGTGTCCATGGCCACGCCAACGTCGAGCAGGCCACCCTCCCGGGAGACGCCCTCGCCGTACATGATGTCGAACTCGGCGACCCGGAATGGAGCGGCCACCTTGTTCTTCACGACCTTGACCCTGACCCGATTGCCCACCGACTCGGTGCCGTTCTTGATCGTCTCGATGCGGCGAATGTCCAGGCGCACGGAGGCGTAGAACTTCATCGCCCGACCGCCGGGTGTGACCTCGGGGTTGCCGAACATGACGCCGATCTTCTCGCGCAACTGGTTGGTGAAGATCAGGGCGGTATTGGAGCGCGAAACGGCGCCCGTCAGCTTCCTGAGCGCCTGACTCATGAGCCGGGCCTGGACGCCCATGAAGCTGTCGCCCATCTCGCCCTCGATCTCGGCGCGCGGCACGAGCGCGGCCACCGAGTCCACCACGACGCAATCGATCCCGCCGGAGCGAATCAACGTCTCGGTGATCTCCAGTGCCTGCTCGCCGGTATCCGGCTGGCTGACCAGCAGCTCGTCGACGTTGACGCCGCAGGCTCTCGCGTAGCCGGGGTCCAGTGCGTGTTCGACATCGATGAACGCGACGACACCGCCACGAGCCTGGGCCTCCGCAAGCACGTGCTGGCAGACGGTCGTCTTGCCGGACGATTCCGGCCCGAAGATCTCCGTGATCCGGCCGCGCGGGATGCCACCGACACCGAGCGCCAGGTCCAGCGCGATGGAGCCGGTGGGGATCGTGTCCAGCACCAGCTTCTCACGGGACCCGAGCTTCATGATCGCCCCGCGCCCGAACTGCTTTTCGATCGTGGCCAGGGCGGCATCCACGGCCCTGCTTCGTTCCGCGAGGGCTCGCTCTGCCGTTCGTTCCGCGGTTCGCTCTTCGGTCATCGCCATCTATCCGTCACGCTCCTCACTCGATCCTGTGGACCGCTCCCCGGAGCGGACGACGATGGCGTCCCGCCGATGAGTCAGCCTTCCTCGCCGGCGTCCGAGACGACCGGCTTTTCCTTTCGCGGCTTGCGGATCACCTCGACGTTCCGTGGGGGATCCGCCATGGGTGACAGGCTGGGCTGCGCCAGCTTTGCCTTGGGCTTCTTCTTGGTCTCCTTGCCCGGTCGATCTCGGGAGCCCATCGTTGTGCCTCCGCGTCTCGCTGAAGGTTACCGACCGACGCTTCACGCCGACTTTGCAGCGCCTTCACCGCCACTTACCCGGCCCGCGCGGACTCGCAACTGGGCCATCTCGGCGGGGAAGGTTCCGGCTCGAATGGCGGCTCGGATCCTGACCATGAAGTCTAGGGTGAAGGTGAGGTTGTGACAAGTTGCCAGGCGGTACGCGAGCAGTTCCTTTGCCCGGAACAGGTGGGCGAGATAGGCCCGCGAGAAGCCTCGACACAGGAGACACGGGCAATCTGCCTGGACCGGCGCCGGGTCGTCCAGGAACCGCTGGTTGCGGATGTTGAGCCGGCCGCCCGGGATCCACAACTGGCCGTTACGCGCGACGCGGGCAGGCAGCACTGAGTCGAACAGGTCGATGCCGCGGTGGACGGCCTCGAGCAGGTCCGCCGGGGAACCCAGTCCCATCAGGTAGCGTGGTCGCAGGTCTCCGTCGAGGAGCGGGACGGCGATGTCGAGGGTCTCATTGCGCTGGTCCGGCGTTTCGTCGCCGGCGAGCCCGCCCAGGCAGATCCCGTCGAACGGCATGGCCGCGATGAATCGCGTGGATTCGGCTCGGAGGACGGGATCCAGGCCACCCTGGACGATCCCGAAGAGGGCCTGGTCAGTGCGCTGGTGGGCGGCCAGGCACCGCTCTGCCCAGCGGTGGGTTCGAGCCGTAGCGTCGGCAACCACGGCCCGTGGTGAACTCGGATAGACCGGTTGGTCGAAGGCCACCGCGATGTCCGACCCGAGCGACTCCTGGACGGCGATGGCCAGCTCCGGCGTGAACGTGTGGGTGGACCCGTCGAGGTGACTGCGGAACGTGACCCCGTGTTCGTCCACGACCCGCAGATCCCCGAGCGACACGACCTGGAAGCCGCCCGAATCGGTGAGGATCGGTCGGTCCCAGTCCATGAACCGATGCAGGCCGCCCAGCCGCGCGATCCGCTCATGGCCGGGTCGCAGATAGAGGTGGTAGGTGTTCGACAGGATGATCGTGGCACCCGCGTCGCGGACGTCAGCTGGGCTGAGTGCCTTGACCGTGGCGTTGGTCCCCACGGGCATGAACTGGGGCGTGTGCACCGTCCCGTGGGCGAGGTGCAATTCGCCGAGCCGCGCCCGGGTCGACCCATCGGCCGGCGGCGGCACCGTGACTTCGAACCGCGCCGCCTGGGCACGCGCCGCCTGGTCAAGCTCCGCCCGCTCGATGGTGGGGCCGCTCATGCGTCCGTCGCGGGTGGCTCCGGGGCGGGATCGTCCCACAGGCTGGGCAGGCCCGGCTCCGCGCGCCTCGGCGGCGGAATCTCGTAGCCGAGCCCCGATAGATGGGCTCGGGCCAGATCCGTCGCAATCCGCCCGGACGGCGTGCGGTCGATGAAGCCGAGCCGCAGCAGGAACGGTTCATAGACGTCCTCGATCGTCTCGGTCTCCTCGGACAGGACGGCGGCAAGGGCGGCCACGCCGACCGGACCCGATGCGAACTTCTGAACGATGGCGGCCAGGAGCTTCCGATCAGTCGAGTCGAGGCCCTCGTCGTCGATCTCCATCGCGCGCATGGCCGCGGTCGCCGTCGATTCGTCGACCTTGCCGTCGCCATGGACCTGGGCATGGTCGCGGACCCGTTTGAGGAGCCGGTTCACGATTCGCGGCGTCCCCCGGCCGCGGCGCGCAATCGCACGGGTCGCGGCCGGCTCGATCGCCACGCCGAGGATGGCCGCCGACCGATCGACGATGGCTGCGAGCTCCGGCTCCGAGTAGAAGTCGAGCCGATACGTGGCACCAAAGCGGTCCCGCAACGGCGAACTGATCCTGCCCGCCCGGGTCGTGGCGCCGACGATCGTGAACGGCTTCAGGCTCAGGCGCAGGCTCCGGGCCGAGGGCCCCTTGCCGATCATCACGTCCAGCGCGTAGTCCTCCATTGCCGGGTAGAGGATCTCTTCCACGGCCCGGTTCAGGCGATGGATCTCGTCAATGAACAGGACGTCGCGTTCCTCAAGCGAGGTGAGGATGGCCGCGAGATCCCCGGCACGCTCAATCGCGGGCCCAGATGCGTACTTGACGTTGACGCCGAGTTCATGCGCGATGATCGTGGCCAGGGTGGTTTTGCCAAGTCCGGGCGGCCCGTACAGCAGCACATGATCCGCCGCCTCGCCCCTCATCCGAGCCGCCGTCAGCAAAACCGACAGGTTGGCCTTGACCTCGCGTTGGCCGATGTATTCGTTCAGCGTCCGGGGCCGAAGGGTGCCCTCGATGACGAGGTCGGCGTCATCCACCAGGTCCGCCGATAGGATGTGCGCGACGTCGTCGACCATCAGATGACAGTTTAACATGCGAGGGCCTATATCGCACGGATGTTCACTTGTGCTGGCGCCACGCTCGTCGCGGCCGAGCATCGCCGGCGTGTCGATCCATTCCCAGTTGAGATGCCGGCACGAACGTGCTTGGTCGCGGCGCCTCATTGTCGGCTGGGTCGTGAGCCACGAGGCATCGATGTGGTTCGCTCAAGTGCCAGTTGAGAATACTGGGCGCGCACCAGGGCACTCCCGGGCTCGCATCAAGGGCACTCCCGGGCGCCTGCAGGGAACTCGGCCTACTCCCGCTGTGCGGCCTGGATCCCTCGACAGTCGCGGAGGACTAGGATCCCCGGCAATGCCTGTCGTCCGCCGTTTCAAGCGAGGGTTCCGCGCGCTGGGAGCCACCTTTGTCGGACTTGGGCGCGGCATCTGGCTCCTACCGCTTGACCTGTTGTTCCGGACGGTGGGACTGCGCTATGGCTGGCTCAAGACCCTGTTCAGCTGGACACCACCGCGTCTGCTCCGCGTGGTCGCTCAACTCAGGGCGGAACGAGCCGCATGGCAGGCCGCGAGACGCGTTCCCGCCTACCGACGCTACTTGACGGACTCCGGGGTAGATGCCGCTGGGCTCTTCCCGCTCGACATCCTTCGGCACCTTCCGGAGACCGACAAGCACAGCTACGTCGATCGGTATGCGCTGCTGGATCGATGCATCGGCGGCGCCGTCCCGTTTCCGGGCACCACGATCGACGAGTCGAGTGGCTCGACCGGGACGCCGTACAACTGGATCCGGGGTAGCCACGAGCGTGGCGTGGCCCATCGCAATATCGGGTTCTTCGCCCGCTACTCGTTCGGGAGTGGACCGCTCGTCACGCTCAATGCCTTTTCGATGGGCGCCTGGGCTGCCGGGTTCAACATGAGCCTCGGGATGATGCGTCACGGGATCGTCAAGTCGATCGGGCCGGACATCGACAAGATCCTCTCCACCCTGCGCTATCTCGGGCCGACGTACCGATTCCTGATCTCTGGCTATCCGCCATTCCTGAAGCACCTGCTGGACGAGGCTGAGCGAGCGGACTTCCCGTGGGCCGACTACGAGGTCCATGCCCTGGTGGGAGGCGAGGGCATGAGCGAGGAACTGCGCGATCACCTGTTGATCCGGTTCGATTCGGTGTACTCCGGGTACGGCGCGACTGATATCGAGATCGGGATGGCCGGTGAATCGCCCGTCAGCATCGCCATGCGTCGTCTGGCCCGAGCCAACCCCGAAGTCCGGCGCGTGCTGTTCGGCGAGGACGACCCACGATTGCCGATGGTCTTTCAGTACAACCCGCTCATCCACTACCTGGAGGTCAATTCCTACGGCGAAGTGGTGTGCACGGTCAGCCGGCTGGACCTGCTTTCGCCGAGAATTCGGTACAACGTTCACGATTCCGGGGGGCTCGTCGAGTTCGCCACCGCCCGCAGCCGGCTGCGCAACCTCGGCTTCGATCTGGACCGATTGGGCGAGACGCCGGAGGCCCACGGACCAAGAGGCCCCCTTCCGTGGGCACGCCCGATCCCGCTGCCGTTCCTGTGGATCCACGGCCGGAGGGACGCGACGATCAGCGTCATGGGCGCCAACATCTATCCCGAGGATGTCGAGACCATTCTGTATCGGGACGCGTCCCTGGCACGCCGCGTCCATTCGTTCGTGTTGTCTGTGATCGACGACGAGACTGGGACGCCCCGACCGGCCATCACCCTCGAACTCGAGGAGCTCGATGGCGTCGATGACGCCTGGCTCGCCAAGGTCAGCGATCAGTTCCGCGACGGATTGTTCCGGTTGAACATCGACTACCGGTCTTCGGTCGGTGAGTTTCCTGGGGCAATGCAGCCGATGATCGTGGCGTATGCCCGAGGGGGAGGCCCGTTCGCCGCGGACGCCGGCCGGATCAAGCAGCGCCGGATCATCTGAGCCGGACCTGCGCATCGTGGGTCGGCCGGGCGAGGGCCGCGCGACCGGACGATCCCGGGCGCGGTTCCGGACCGTGCCTACGGCCGCGTTTCCCTCAGCGGGTTACTCCCGGAGCAGACTCCGCAGGGCCGCCTTGACCCGCTCCTCGAGCGTCGATGCCACACCGACGTCGAGCAGGGCAGCCCGCGACGCCTCCCGAGCCTCGGCCAGCGAATAGCCGAGCGCCTGGAGCGCGGCGACGATCTCGCTTTCGCCGGCGGTGGCCCCGATCGCCCCACTGCCCCCGACCGCGACGCCGGCGGCGGCTACCTTCTCCTTCAGCTCGAAGATCACCCGCTCGGCGAGCTTCCTGCCGATCCCGGGGATGCTGACCAGGACTGCCTGATCCTGGGCCATGATCGCGAGCTGGAGGTCCGGGGTCGGTCTGCTGCCCACGATCGCCAGAGCGACCTTGGGCCCAACACCGGTGACCGTCAGCAGGAGGTTGAAGAAGCCCAGTTCCTCGACGTTGCGAAACCCGTACAGCGCCAGCACGTCCTCGCGCACGAGATGGTAGGTGTGGAGCTTGAGCCGACCGCCCGGCAGGGCGCTCGCGACGACGGCTGGCCCGACAAAGACGCGGTAGCCGATCCCGTTCACTTCGATCACCACCGAATCCGTGGCGACCGCTGCGACAACTCCCTCGAGCGAGGCGATCACGCCTATGACGCGCCCCGCCGGTCGGCCCGCTCACCGGCGAGCGCCGCCTGCACAGCACGCTCGTAGCCGGTTGCGCCGCGAGTGATCGGCGCGACGGCCGCCCGGTCCAGCACGCCCGCGGTGACAAGCGCGGCCCCGATCCGTTCCGAATTGGCTGCCCAGGTGGCGATCGCGAGGGCGTCGGCGGCGTCGTCAGGACGGGGCAGCGCCGACATCCCGAGGACCAGCTGAACCATTCGCCCGACCTGCTCCTTGTCGGCCGCGCCGTACCCGGTGATGGCGTTCTTGACCGCATTGGGGGTAGCTTCGCGGACCGGCGTCCGGTGTTGCGCCGCAGCCAGCAGGACCACGCCGCGCGCCTGCCCAACCGCCAGTGCCGTCTGGACATTCCGCGAGAAGAAGAGCCGCTCGACCGCGACCAGCTGCGGCCGATGGAGCCCCAATAGCTCATCGACGAGGGCATGGATCGCGAGGAGGCGCTCCGGCAGCGTGAGATCCGGGCTGGTGGTCAGGCAGCCGTGGTCGATCTCGCGCAGCCGCTCGCCTGTTCGCTCGACGATCCCGTAGCCCAGTGCCGCGGTCCCGGGGTCGATGCCCAGGACGATCACCCGGCAACCTCGGCGAAGACATCCTCCGGGATGTCGAAGTTGGCCGTCACCCGCTGGACGTCGTCCAGGTCCTCGAGCAACTCAACGAGCCGGAGTGCCTGGCGCGCGCGCGACGAATCCAGCTCCACGGTCTGCCGGGCGACCATCGTCGATTCGGCGGATTCAGTGGCAACACCCGCCGCTTCGAGCGCCCGGCGGACCGCATCGAGGCTTCCGGGGGACGTATAGATCTCGATCATCTCCTCGTCGTCGGTGATCACGTCCTCCGCGCCAGCGTCGATCGCGTTCAGCGCGACCTCATCGGCGTCCACTCCGCGGCGCGCTACGGAGATCAGGCCGCGCGGCTCGAACTGCCAGGCGACGGCGCCGGAACCCGCCAGCTGGCCACCGGCCTTGGTGAAGATGGAGCGGACCTCGCCCGCCGTTCGATTGCGGTTGTCGGTCTGCGCCTCGACGAGGATCGCGATCCCGCCCGGGCCATAGCCCTCGTAGACGATCTCTTCGTACTGCTCGGCGTCGCCGCCACCCGTCGCCTTGTCGATGGTCCGCTTGATGTTGTCCGCCGGCATGTTGACCGAGCGTGCCTTCTCGATCGCCAAGCGCAACCGGTAGTTGGCGTCCGGGTCCCCGCCCCCCTGCCGGGCCGCCACCGAGATCTCCCGAGCGACCTTGGTGAACAGGGCTCCGCGCCTGGCGTCCGTAATGCCCTTGGCACGCTTGATGGTTGACCATTTTGAGTGACCTGACATCGCGGGCCGGAGTATAGCCGACTATCATGGCCCAACCCCACACCACGGACGTCCCGAGTCCCCCAATCACCAGGAAGGACCGACGAACCGATGACGATGAAGAATGTCGACCTCCCGCATCTTCGCAGCGTGGTCCTGGCGGGCCACGCCGGGTCGGGCAAGACGACGCTGGCTGAGCAGCTGCTGTTCAGGGCCGGAGCGATCTCGCGCCTGGGGCGGGTGGATGATGGGACCGCCCATCTGGACTTCGAGCCCGAGGAGCAGAAGCGCAAGGCATCGCTGAGCCTGGCCGTCGGGACATTCGAGGCAGACGGGACGCGAATCTCGCTGGTCGACACGCCCGGCTACCCTGATTTCATCGCCGATGTGATCGAAGGGTTCGCTGCAGCCGACGGGGCGCTATTCGTAATGGATGCCTCCGGCGGGGTGGAGGCGGGCCTCGAACACGCCGTGGCGCTGGGACGATCGACCGGCACCGCGGCGTGTTTCTTTATCAACAAGTGCGATCGCGAGAATGCCGATCCGACGGCCGCCCTGGATGCGTTGCGGGCGACATTCGGCGACAAGATCGCCCCGCTCCAGTTGGCCATCGGTGCGGCGGACACCTTCGAGGGCTATGTTGACCTGGTCCATCGAAAGGCTTGGCGATCCGAGGGCGGCAAGGAGGTCGAGATCCCGATCCCGGAGGCGCTCGCCGCGGAAGTGGCGAGACGTCGGGATCAGCTCCTTGAGGCGGCCGCGGAAGCAGACGACGACGTTCTGACCAAGTACCTCGAGGGCGAGGAGATCAGTGATCCGGAGCTCGAGGCGTGCCTGCGCAAGGGCGTCAAGGATTCGATCCTGGCGCCGGTCCTCGTTGGGAGCGCGACCAGGGGAATCGGGCTGCGGGCGCTGCTGGATGCGTTCGTCCGGTATCTGCCGTCGCCGGCTGACGAAGCCCCGGTGGCGACGACGGACAAGGCCGGGTTGACGGTCGCCGTATCCGCGGACGAGTCGGGACCGCTCCTCACGCGCGTCTTCAAGACCACGGCGGACCCGTTCGTCGGGCGCTTGACCTACCTTCGAGTCCTGTCGGGGACATTGCATTCCCAGGCGCATGTGTGGAATGCCGTTCGCGGTGAGGACGAGCGGATCGGCCAGTTGTTGCTGCTGCATGGCAAGGAACAGGAGCCGATCGGTGAACTGAAGGCCGGCGAGATCGGAGCCGTGGCCAAGCTGAGCGTGACCGAGACCGGCGACACCCTGGGGCTGCGTGACAAGCCGTTGACATTGCCGCCCCTGGCGTTCCCAGCGCCATCATTGGTGCTGGCCATCGAACCCCAGAGCAAGGGCGACCTCGACAAGATGGGTCCGGCGCTCGCGCGGATGCTCGAGGAAGAGCCTACCGTTCGCCTCGAGCGCAGCGCGACCGGCGAGCAGACCCTGCGGACCATGGGCGAGGCGCACACCGCGGTCATCATCGAACGGCTCAAGCGCAAGTTCGGGGCCGCCATCGTGACCCACGCGCCCCGGGTCCCGTACAAGGAGACGATCCGCGGCAAGACCCAGGTCCACGGTCGCTACAAGAAGCAGACCGGCGGGCATGGGATGTTTGGCGACGTCTGGCTGGAACTGGAGCCGAACCCGGACGGCGGGGTCGAGTTCGCGGAGCGCATCGTGGGTGGCTCCGTCCCAAAGGGCTTCTTCGCCGGCGTCGAGAAGGGCATCCGGGAGGCGGCCGAGGGCGGCGTCCTCGCCGGCTATCCCCTGTCCGACTTCCGAGCGACGCTCTACGACGGGTCGTTCCACGCGGTCGACTCCAACGAAATGGCGTTCAAGATTGCCGCGTCCATGGCCTTGAAGGATGGCGTCCAGCATGCCAAGCCGGCGCTCCTGGAGCCGATCATGGCGGTCGAGATCCGCGTCCCCGAGCCCTACATGGGCGAGATCAACCGGGACCTCAACGGTCGGCGTGGCCGCGTCCTCGGGATGGACACGGATGGCTCGATGCAGGTGATCAGCGCGCACGTGCCGCTGGCCGAGATGGGCAGCTACGCGATCGAACTGCGGTCGCTGGCTCAGGGCCGCGGTTCGTTCACGATGACGATGGACCACTATGACGACGTGCCGGGTCACATCGCCGAGAAGGTGATCGAGACTCACCGCAAGGAGATCGAGGCGGCCGGCGGCCACGTGGCTGGCCACTGAGGCGGGAGCCGCGGCGGGGCGTGGCGAGCGCGCGGCTGGGCGAGCACGCGACCGGTTGCATCGGCACGCGACCGGTTGCATGGGCACCTGCGCCTGGCCGCTGACCATTCGCGCGCCTCCCAGACGCACAACCGCGACACCTGAGCGCGGCCACCCGTGAGTTTCGACGGATTCTGCACGTTCAGGGCACGGTCCACGCTGAGAAATCCCAATTTTGCGTCTCACACGCGCACCCGGTCAGTCTCAGCAGCCAGGCGTGACTGTCACACCATGGGTCGCCGGTGCCGTTCGGTCTGCTCGGACGCGATCAGCAGCGCCCGCTCGACGGTGAACTGGCCTTCATAGAGAGCTCGTCCGACGATCGCACCCGCACAGCCAATGTCCCGGACTGCCCGCAGGTCGTCCAGCGATGCGATCCCGCCCGACGAAATGATCGAGCCCAGGTCGCGGCCAACGAGTCGTTCGTAAAGGGGCAGATCGGGCCCATTGAGAAGTCCGTCGCGCTCAATCGCCGTAACTTCGAAGGTCGTCACGCCGGCTTCGGCCAGGAGCAGGATGGCGGTCGCAGCGTCGATCCCATCGTCGGTGGCTGCCCAACCGTGCCCGACCGCGCGACCATCACGAACATCGATGGCCACCGCGACACGATCGGCGCCATGGATCGCGACGAGGCGACCAGCAAAGTCAGGATCGCGCAGCGCCGCCGTCCCGACGGTGACCCTTGCTGCTCCGGATCCGAGGGCGAGGGCCACCGCTGCCTCGTCCCGCAGACCGCCGGCCACCTCCACATTGCACCGGCCACCGACCCCCGCAACGATCGCGCCGATGACCGCAGCGTGTACAGGGTCACCGCTCCGCGCGCCGTCAAGATCGACGACATGAAGCCAGCGGGCACCCGCATCGGCAAACCGGCGAGCGACCTCGACGGGATCATCGCCGTACGCCGTCTCCCGATCGAAGTCGCCCTGGCGCAGTCGGACGACGCGGCCATTCCGCAGGTCGATGGCGGGAAGGACCTGGAAGGGGCTTGCTTCGCTCATGGCAACATGCTAACGTATTAGCATGCTACTATGTTACTTGGATATCGACGCGGACAGACTGGCGGTGGCTGATGGCTGACGACTGGCGGACGCCAGATGTCGAGGCACTCCTGGAGGCGGTCGTCCGACTCGAGGAGACCGCCGAGACTGAACGGTTCTTCCGCGACCTGTGTACGTTGACAGAACTCCGGGACATGGCTCAACGTTGGGCGGTCGTTCGTCTCCTCGATGCCGGCCTGCACTATGCGGACATATCGCGGCGGACCGGTGCCAGCACCGCCACGATCACCAGGATCGCGTCGTGGCTCAACCATGGCGAAGGCGGCTACCGGGCGATGCTGGCCAAGCTTGACAAGGCATCCCGGACGGGGACGACCCCGTATCCCGTCGTGGGCGACCGATGACTGGATTGGGCGGCCAATGAACGCACCACGCCGCCTCCGACTGGCGATCCCGAACAAGGGACGGCTGGTCGAACCCACCCTGCGCCTGCTCCATGATGCCGGGCTCGTCTTCGATGAGCACGATCGGAGCCTGGTCGCCATGGTCCAGAACTACGACCTGGAAATCCTGTTCGTCCGGACCAACGACATCATCGAATTCGTGGGCGACGGCGTGGCCGATCTCGGCGTGACCGGCGATGACCTGATCAGCGAAGCGGGAACGGATCTGCCACGGGTCAGGACTCTTGGTTACGGGCGTTGTCGGTTGGCGGCGGCCGTGCCCAACGACGCGCCGTATCGGACCGTCGAAGACCTCGCCGGGCTGCGCATTGCGACCGCCCACCCGAACACCACACGCCGGTTCTTTGCGGACCGCCAGATCACGGTCGAGATCATCCCGATTTCCGGTGCCGTGGAGGTCGCCCCGCGACTGGGACTTGCGGAGGCGATCGTCGATCTCGTGTCCACGGGTTCCACGCTCGTCATGAACGGGCTTCGCCAGATTGGCGACGTGCTCGCGTCCGAAGCGGTCCTGGTCGCCAATCCCGCGGCCCAGCGGGATCGCGCCGACGAACTCGCGGCGATCGACACGATGCTCAGCGCTGTCATCGCTGCCCGCGGACGCAAGTACCTGATGATGAATGCGCCGGCGAGCACTCTGCCCGAGATCGAGGAACTCCTCCCGGCGCTCGAATCGCCAACGGTGATCCCGCTCGCGCATGCCGGCATGATTGCGATCCACTCCGTTGTCGGCGCAGATGAGGTGTGGGGGCTCCTGCCGAAGCTCAAGGCTGCCGGAGCGTCAGGCATCCTCGTCCTCCCGATCGAAAAGATCGTCCAGTGAGCGCAATGACACGGGAGCCAGCCGCGCCTGCCACGCCTGCCGCGACCGGGGTGCCAGAGCCCGCCGGCCTGCGCCTGCGACGTCTTGATCTGGCAGCCGTCGCCGCCGGTGACGAGGACGCCCGGCGCGAGTACGTCGCCCTGGTCCGCCGAGGTGCGGTGCCGGATCCCGCCATTCGTGAAGGTGCCCGGGCGACCCTCGCGACGATCCGCGATGGCGGTGACGCCGCCGTTCGAGCTGCCAACAGCAGCGTCGGCGGCGGCCGCGCGGACGGTCGTCTCGTCCTTGACGCGGACGATCTCCGCCAGGCGCGCGACACGCTCGCGCCGCGGATCCGCCACGCCCTCGACCAGTCCATCGCCAACGTGCGCCGGTTCGCCGAGACCCAGCGCCCGGTTGCCTCAACTACGACGATCATCGCCCCAGGGATCGAGATCGAGCGCCGTTGGATGCCCCTGGCACGGGTCGGGGCCTACGTCCCGGGCGGGTCCGCACCCTATCCCTCGTCCCTGGTCATGACCGTCGTCCCGGCCCGGGTCGCCGGCGTCGACACGATCATCGTCGCCTCGCCGGCCGATCGCGACGGCACCACCAACCTCATCCTGCTTGGCGCAGCAGGACTGCTCGAGGTCGATGGCTTCATCGTGGCCGGGGGCGCCCAGGCCATCGGCGCCCTCGCCTACGGCCTGCCCGAAGCCGGGATCCAGGCCGTGGATCGCATCGTCGGTCCCGGGAATGCCTGGGTCACCGCCGCCAAGATGGAGGTGATCGGCGAGATCGGGATCGATCTGCCGGCCGGCCCGTCCGAAGGGATGGTCCTGGCCATGCCACCGGCCGATCCGGCACGCGTCGCCGCGGACCTCATCACCCAGGCGGAGCACGGGCCGGATTCACCAGCGATCCTGGTGACGACCGATGCCGGGTACGCCGACGCGGTCGAACGAGCGGTCAATGTCGCGCTCGCGGACGCCAGCCGTCACGGAATCCTGGCCGCAGCCCTCCGCGACCACGGTCTGATCGCCCTCGCCCCCACGCTCGATGCCGCCGTCGACTTTGTCAACGACTATGCCCCCGAGCACCTGTCGGTCGACGTGGAGCCGCTTGAAGCCACGATCAGCCGCCTGCGAAATGCGGGATCGATCTTCGCCGGACCGTGGGCACCCGAGTCAGCCGGCGACTATGCGACCGGTGCTAACCATGTCCTCCCGACCGGTGGTCTGGCCCGCGCGTCCGGGGCCCTGGCGGTGGAGCACTACGGCAAGTACAGCCAGATCCAGCGCGTGACCCGCGACGGGCTCGCCTCCATCCGCGAAACGGTCGGCACCCTGGCCGAGGCCGAAGGACTACTGGCCCATCGCTACGCCGTCGAGATCCGCTTCGCGGGTGACGAGTGATGAGTCCGACACCGGTGACCTTCAGCACGCCCATCGCTCCTTCCTCATACACCTGGGAAGCCACGAACGAGGAGGTCGCCAGCCGCTATCGCGTCGATCCGCAGCAGATCGTCCGCTTCGACCTGAACACCTCCCCCACCCCACCGGAGCTGGCCGGTCGACTGCTGGCCGGCGGTGAATTCGTCACGTCGCTGTCCGAGTATCCGCCTACCGACTACCGCGCGATGGTGGCTGCGGCGGCCGCGCGCTACGGCGTGGCCATGAACGAAATCGTGGTTGGCGCCGGTGCCGATGAGATCCTCGACATGATCTCCAAGGTGTTCATTTCACCGGGCGGCCGGGCCGTCGTGCCCATCCCCAGTTACGCAATGTACCGGGTGGACACGGAACAACGCGGGGCGACTGTCCTCGCCGTCCCGCGCCAAGGGGCAGCGGGTAGCTGGGCGCTCGATCTCGACGCGGTCCGGGCCGCTGCTCGTGACGCCTCCGTGATCTGGCTGTGCAGCCCGAACAACCCGACCGCGCTGGCCGAGCCTGACGGCTTGATCGCGCAACTGCTCGCCGGCCTCCTGATCGATGCCGACGCCGCCAAGCGCGAAGCGCCGATCGTGGTGCTCGATGAGGCCTACGCCGAATTCGTCGGAAGGTCGCTGCTCGATCTGCGCTTTGCGTACCCGAACCTGATCGGCATCCGGACCGTGAGCAAGGCGTACGCGCTGGCCGGGCTGCGAGTGGGGTTCGGGATTGCCCGCCCGGAGATCATTGATCGACTCAACCCCTACCGGCCGCCCGGGTCGGTGAGCGTGATGTCCGTGACGATCGCCACGGCGGCCCTCCTCGACGACATGGTCCTTGCCGCCAACCTCGATCGGGTGGTTCGCGAACGGGCACGCCTTGGCGAGGCGCTTCGGGACGCGGGTTGGTCCGTTGGCCCGTCCGTGACCAACTTTGTCCTGGTGGACTTCGGGACCGCCGAACGGGCCGCCGCTGTCGCGGACGCCATGCTCCGGGCGGGTCTCGTGCCGCGCACGTTTGGGGCCGGGCACCCGCTGGTGAGCCATCTCCGGCTGACCGTCCGCGACCCGCACGAGAACGACCGACTGATTGCCGTGGCGCAGGCGCTGGCGGCCAACCACCTACAGGGAGATTCGGTATGACGACGCCGCTTGGTGAGTTGACGATCGGGCCGCGGGACGGCCGCCGAGTCACGATCGCCCGGTCCACCCGTGAGACCTCGATCACGGTCACGCTCGGGATCGATGGCAGCGGCTCGACCTCGATCGACACCGGAGTCGGGTTCTACGATCACCTGCTGGGCTCGATGGCTCACCACGGCCTGTTCGACCTCGCGATCAGCGCCGACGGCGACCTGCAGATCGACGAACACCACACCGTGGAGGACTCGGCGCTGGTGCTTGGGGCAGCGTTTGCCGAAGCCCTCGGGGACCGGGCCGGGATCGCCCGGTTTGGCCAGAGCGCCGTCCCCATGGACGAGTCCCTCGCCAGCGTTGCGCTTGACATCGGCGGGCGGCCCTATGCCGTGATCGATCTGCCGTTCCGTGGCGAACAGGTTGGCGGCCTGCCGCTCCAGCTCGTCGAACACGCGCTTGAGGCGTTCGCCCGGACCGCCGGTGCGACGCTGCATGTCACCGGCTCGGGGCGCAACGATCACCATCTCGCGGAGGCGGCGTTCAAGGCGCTGGGACGCGCGCTGCGGGTCGCCTGCGAGCTCGACCCCCGGCGGACGGGCGTCGCCTCGACCAAGGGCGCACTCGGGTGAGCCTGCGGGCGGGCGGACGGGCGGCGCGGCCTCTCGTGGCGGTGATTGACTACGGGGCAGGCAATCTCGTGAGCATCCATCAGGCGCTGACGACCGTGGGCGCCGAGGTCCGGATCGTGGAGACGGCGGTGGACCTCGCGGGTGCCGACGCCGTGGTGGTCCCCGGTGTTGGCGCGGCCGGGCCGGCGATGACCCGGCTCGAGGGCCAGGGGCTGACGGCCCCGCTCAGCGCGTGGATCGCCGCGGATCGGCCATTGCTGGGCATCTGCCTGGGTCTCCAGCTCCTCTTTGAAGGCAGTGACGAGGACGGCGCGACGACGCTTGGGACACTGCCCGGACGGAGCGTCCGGCTGGTCGACGCACCAACGCTTCCGCACATCGGCTGGAACCAGGTCGAGCGCACCCGACCGCACGCGATCTTCGACGGGATTGAGGACGGCGCCGACTTCTACTTCGTGCACTCGTATGTGGGAGCGCCGCCAGACGACAGCGACGAGGCGCCCAACGGCAACGAGCCACTGGTCCTCGCGCGCACGACCCATGGACGCCCATTTGTTTCGGCAGCCGCCCGCGGAGCCCTGGTCGGCGTCCAGTTCCATCCCGAGCGAAGCGGGCCGGACGGTCTCCGGCTGCTGGCCAATTTCGTCGATCTCGTGCGGGTCGCCTGATGCTTCGCCGGCGGGTGATCCCATGCCTCGACGTGGCGGACGGCCGGGTTGTCAAGGGGACCCGGTTCGTGGACCTCGTCGATGCGGGTGACCCACCGGAACTGGCCGAACGCTACGCGCGCGAGGGCGCCGATGAGATCGTGTTCCTCGACATCACCGCGGCACCCGAGCGGCGGGGCACGCTCCTGGACATCGTGGAACGCACGGCTCGGCGGGCATTCATCCCGCTCACGGTCGGCGGCGGTGTCCGGACGGTCGACGAGATGCGCGCCGTGCTGCGGGCCGGGGCCGACAAGGTCTCGCTCAATACCGCCGCCGTCGCCGAGCCTTCGCTGATCAGCGCCTGCGCGGAGCGCTTTGGTCGCCAGGCGGTGGTGGTCGCGATCGACGCGCGGCAGACGGCCCCCGGCACCTGGGAGGTCCTGGTCGAGGGCGGTCGGCGGGCGACCGGGCTCGACGCCGTGGCTTGGGCGGGACGCGCGGTGACGCTCGGGGCGGGCGAGTTGCTGGTCACCTCGATCGACCGGGACGGAACCGGTTCAGGGTTCGACACCGCGCTCCTGCGCGCGATCAGTTCGCAGGTCGTGGTCCCGGTGATCGCGTCCGGGGGCGCCGCCGGTCCGGATGATTTCGTGGCGGCGGTTCGTGATGGCGGGGCGGATGCGGTCCTCGCGGCCTCCATCTTCCATCGCCGGATTTACGCCATCGGCGAGGTCAAGGCCGCCATGGCGGCTGCCGGGCTGCCGGTTCGCCTGGTCCCGCAGGCCGTCGCATGACCGGGCTCGCCACACCCGATGTCCGTTTCGGCGCCGATGGGCTGGTGCCCGCCGTTGTCCAGGACGCGACCGACGGCCGGGTCCTGATGGTCGCCTGGATGGACGCGGAAGCCATGGCGGCAACGCTGGCGACCAATGACGTCCACTTTCACTCGCGGTCGCGCAATCGGCTGTGGCGCAAGGGCGAAACGAGCGGGAACACGCTCCGCCTGGTGGATCTGGCGACCGACTGCGACGGGGATGCGCTCCTGCTGACGGTCGAACCCGTCGGACCGACCTGTCACCGCGAGACACGGAGCTGCTTCGATCCCGATGGCGCGCCGGGCCTACGATCGACGCAGGGGTTCGCCTGGCTGGAGACGCTGTGGGCCACGATCGCCTCGCGGGTTGCCTCGCGTCCGGAGGGTTCCTATACCGCCAAGCTGCTTGCCGGCGGCGTGGATGCCGTAGCCCGCAAGGTCACCGAAGAGGCGACCGAGCTGCTCCTGGCCGCCAAGGACGACGCCGCGGCCGAAGCGATCGGGACAGATCGGGAGCCTACCCGGGGCGCCATGGCTGGTGAGGCTGCCGACCTGCTGTTCCACACCCTGTTGCTCCTCGCCGAGCGCGGCCTGCCGCCCTCCGAGGCCATCGAGGCCTTGCGCGCCCGCCACCACGCCTGAGGCGGCGGCCGGTCAGGCCAGAAGCCGCCCGATCTCGCGGCGGCGCTTGCCGATGCGGACGTCAAGCCACTCCCCGGCGATCAGGTCAGGAACGAACGATGCGTCCGTGACACGCATGCCGTTGATGGTCACACCGCCGCCGGCCACCATTCGGCGTGCCTCGCCGCGTGACGGGAAGAGGCCCGCCTCGGCCAGGAGGACCGCCGTTCCGCCGGCGAGCAGCGCGGACGAAAACGTGAACCCGCCGCCACCCTCAAACAGGGCCCGCAGGGCCGCGGGGTCGGCGATGGCCTCCGAGGAGAACCTGGCTGCGGAATCGGTGACGGCCTGCGCCGCCGCGGCCTCGCCGTGGGTCCGGGTGGTGATATCGCGGGCCAGCGCTCGTTGCGCGGGTCGTCCTTCGGGCGCCCGGGCCGCCTCCGCCTCGAGTGCCTCGATCTGTTCGGGCTTGAACTCGGTGAACCAGCGCAGGTAGGTTCCGACATCGCGGTCGTCGGCGTTCAGCCAGTATTGGTAGAAGGCAAAGGGTGTCGTCCGGGCGGGATCGAGCCAGACGGACTCCCCGGCCTCGCTCTTGCCGAACTTGGTCCCGGACGGCGTGAGCAGGAGCTTGTAGGCCAGACCGTGCGCACCTTCGGCGTCGGCGGCGGCCTCATCCCCCCCACCGCCGACGCGCCGGATGAGCTCCAGCCCGGCCGTGATGTTGCCCCACTGGTCCGCGCCGCCCATCTGCAACTCGACGCCCATCGTTCGGTGCAGGTGGGCAAAGTCATAGGCCTGCAGGAGCATGTAGCTGAACTCGGTGAACGACAGGCCGCGATCCAGGCGCGTCTGCACGGAATCCTTGGCCAGCATGTACGGGATCGTGAAGTGCTTGCCGGTGTCACGCAGGAAGTCGATCAGGCCCAGCTCGCCAAGCCAGTCCAGGTTGTTGACCAGGACCGCCCCGCCGGCTCCCGGGGTGAAATCCAGGAAGCGTTCCAGTTGCGCCCGCAGCGCGAGGACGTTGGCCTCCAGCGTGTCGCGATCCAGGAGGTTCCGTTCCGAGGACCGCCCGGACGGGTCGCCGATCATCCCGGTACCGCCGCCGACCAGCGCGACGGGTCGGCCGCCGTGGCGCTGCAATCGGAGGAGCCCGAAGATCGGCACGAGGCTGCCGATATGGAGCGACGGCGCGGACGGATCGAACCCTACATACGCGGAGATCGGGCGCCCGCTGGCCAGTCGAGCCGGGAGCCCCGGGGTCGTGGCGTGCAGGATGCCGCGCCACTCCAGCTCGGCCAGCAACCCGCCCGGCCCTCCGCCGCCTGACTCCGTGGCGGTGCCCCCGGGTTCGTCCCCCATCGCGGCCGTGCCGGTTCGACTCGTCACAGGCAGACCCGCTGAGACGTCACGACCCTCGGAGAGGCGCCCGACCGTTGGTTCATGCCTCCTATGCTATCGTGCGGGCACAGATGCAGACCAGTCTCGCGCGGCGCCGGCGCCTGCGCCGAGCCATCGCTCGCCGACCGGGCGGACGCGCTGCGGCCACCGCGCTCACCGTCCTCGGTGCCGCTGCCGGCACATTCATCGCCAGCTCGGTTTTCGCCGGTTTCATCGGACTCCTGGTCCTGGTGGGCGGGTACAACCACTTCTCCCAGGGTCTGCCGGAGCCCGTTGCCGCGCTCGCGGGGATCGAGTTCGAGCAGCAGACGATCCTGTACGACCGGACCGGCAAGATCGAGCTTGCTCGGCTGGGTGAACTCAAGCGCGAGCTGATCGTGTTCGAAGACATCCCGGCCGAGGTCCTGGACGCCACGACGGCGATCGAAGACAAGGACTTCTGGACCAACCCCGGCTTTGATCTGTCTGCGATCGTCTCTGCGGGGATCGACACGGTTACCGGCCGGCCGCGTGGCGCGTCAACCATCACCCAGCAACTGGTGCGTTCGCGCCTCCTGCCGCCCGAGGCATTTGCGGGCTCCACGTTCGATCGCAAGATTCGGGAGATCATCCAGTCCATCCGTCTCACCGAAGCCTTCCCGGGCGAGGCCGGCAAGGAACAGATCATCACCGCCTACCTCAACCAGAACTTCTACGGCAACCAAAGTTATGGGATCAAGGCGGCGGCCAAGAGCTACTTTGGCAAGACCCTCGATGAACTGAGCCTGGCGGAGGCGGCCATCCTCGCCGCGATCCCGCAGTCCCCCACCCGCTTTGACCTGGTCCGGAATGCGCAATCGATCTGCCTCGAGGACCTGCCCGACGAGGTCGAATGCGCCAAGTTCACGCTCATCGTCCCGCCCGAGACCGAGATCGTGCAGCGGCGCAATTTCGTCCTCGAGCTGATGAAGACACGCAGTCCGCTGAGTGGTGACGGGCATACGGCCGCGGAGTACGAGGCGGCCAAGGACGACCCGGTTGAGCTTCGCCAGAAGGTCTCGGTCAACTGGAAGGCGCCGCACCTGGTCTGGCAGGTCCGTGAGGAGCTGGGGCGCATCCTCTGCCCGGACACCCCCGAAGACTGCCAGGCGGTGGATTCAGGCGGCTACCGCGTGACCACGACCCTGGACTGGGAGATGCAGCAGGTCGCCGAGAAGTGGGTCTTCGCGGCGGCCCGCGCGACCAACGCCAAGGACCCGGTGGCGGTCCTGACCTCGCGCAAGATCCCTGAGGCGGCCCACAAGTGGATCCTGGGCCTGCGCGGCCACGACATCCACAACGCGGCGGCGGCGATCCAGGATTACCGGACGGGTGAGATCCTCGCCTATGTCGGCAGTGCCAGCTACACCTCGCGGGGCACCAAGACATTCCAGCCGCAATACGACGTGCTCGCGGACGGCTGGCGCCAACCCGGATCCGCGATCAAGCCGATCAACTACGCGATCGGGATCGATGATCGGGCGATCACCGCCTCAACGATGCTGATGGACGTGGCGACGGACTTTGGCAACGAGGCCAACCCATGGGTGCCGACCCAGGCTGACAAGCTGGAGCGTGGCCCGGTCCGTGTCCGCTCCGCGCTCCAGTTCTCGCTCAACGTTCCCGCCATCAAGGCCACCATGATCACGGGTCTGGAACGCGTCTTTGGGCGCACCCTCGACTTTGGACTGACCTATCCGGCGACGGCCCTCCCGGTCGCGTCGATGGGCATCGGGACCCTGGAGCTGCGCCCAATCGAGCTGCTCGGGGCCTACTCGGTGCTCGCCAACGGTGGTGTCCGGGCTCAGCAGAAGATGATCGTGTCGATTGTGGACGCCGACGGCCGGACCGTCTGGCCGCTGAGCGGCCTGGTCGAGAAGGGCACCCGCGTGATCAACGCCGGCAGCGCCTACATCGTGACGGACATCCTGGCCGGCAACACGGACCGCAAGGTCAATCCGTATTGGGGCAAATGGGCGATCTTCGAGGGCGACACGCGCCGGCCCGCCGCCTACAAGACCGGTACGACCTCCGACAACCGTGACGTGGCGGCCTATGGCTACCTGGCCCCTCCAGAGGACGACACGGCGCCCGCGCTCGCGGTGGGCGTCTGGATGGGCAACAGCGACAACACGCCCAACGACGGCAAACTGTCGCTCGACACCTCCGCTCCGCTCTGGTCGGCGATCCTGACCGAGATCAGCCAGGGGCTTCCGATCGCCGACTTTGTGGCCCCGGAGAACCTGGAAACGGCCGAAGTGGACGCGTTCACCGGGTTCAAGCCGGGACCCTTCACGACAGTCACGATCAAGGAGATCTTCCTGCCCGGCACGGTGCCGACCCAGGAGGAGACGAGCCGGGTCGCACTCGGGATCGACGAGGCATCCGGCCTCCTCTGGCAGGACGGCTGCGCCGGGCCAATGATCACGACCGGCTTCTTCGACCTCGCGGCGGTCGATGTCAATTTCCCGATCTGGCAACTGGCAAACGTGGAATGGTCGGCGCGCGCCGCCGAGGGGCCCGGCACGGTGCGCCTCGTCGGCGACCCAAATGCCGAGGACGGGCAGGACAGGACCCGAACTTCGTACTTCTACAACAACTCATTCGCCCCATATGGCAAGACCTGGGGGGCACCGTTCCCGCCACTTGAGCTGTGCCCCGTCGTCGAGGTCATCTGCGATCCGTTTGCCCCGGATCCGGCCGATCCGTTCGCGACCCCGACCCCGAGCCCGACCGATCCGTTCGCGTCGCCCGATCCGTTCGCGTCGCCCGATCCGGCCGACCCATTCGCAACGCCGACGCCGCGACCGACCTGCGCGCCCCCGCCGATCGTGGATCCAGGTGTGGATCCGCCGCCACTTGATGGCCTCGTCCCCATCCTCCAGTGCATGACCCTGGAAGAAGCCGCCGACGCCCTGACCGGCGCCGGGCTCGCTCTCGGGGAGATCCAGCCCAACGATCCGGGCGGCGATTTCGTGGTGTCGGACTCCGTCCCCCCGGCGGGAACCCCGATCTCCCAGGGAAGCAGCGTCGATCTGACCCTGCGCTCTCGCCCGAGTATTGCCAGCTGCCCGTAGCGACTACAACTCGACGATCGTGGCTCCGTCGCCGCCTTCGCCACGCTGCCCGGCCCGGAGCGAGCGCACCAGCGGATGGCTGCCGGCTGCGGCCCGAACCGCATCGCGCAGGGCACCAGTGCCCATGCCATGGATGATGATGACCTTGGCCAGGCTCGCCAGGCTCGCGTCGTCGAGGTAGCGCGCGAGGGCATCGAGCGCCTCGTCCACCCGTGCGCCGCGCAGGTCCAGTGATGATGCGACGCTGCGTGCCCGTTCGAACTGGAGCGATGACGTGCTCGATGCGAAGCCAGAGCCGCCGTCGCCGCTGGATCCTGCTCCGGCACCGTGGCTGACCGGGCCGCCCCCGATCGCGGGCACGAGGTCCTCGGTGTCAACCGTTACGCGCATGCCGCCCGCTTCGAGCGTGGCCCGCTTGCCACCGCGCTCCAGCGCCGCGATGCGACCCTCCCAGCCACCCGAACGACTCCGGGCGCGATCCCCCAGCTGCCAGATGATCGGGGCCGCCGGCTCGGCCTCGGGCTCGTGGATGGGCTCGGCCGACGGCACGCGCTCCAGGTCGGCCTCGACCCGACTGACCGCTTCATCGATGGACGCGGCGGTGAGGGTCTCGCGGTCCAGGGCCTGCCTGGTGGAGCTGACCTCTGCCCGCAGCGCATCGACCATCCGTTCGGCCTCGGCGCGAGCCGTGCGGACTGTGTCGTCCCGCTCACGACGGGCGCGTCGGCGCTCGTCCTCGGCCACCTGCAACGCGTCGGCCGCCCGAAGTTCGGCGACCCGTGCCCGGTCCAGGGCATCGCCGGTGGCCGACTCGGCCGTGCGAATCGACGCGAGCGTCGCCTCGAACGAGCGCTGGGATTCGGTCAGCCGCGAGCGGGCATCCGCCACGATGGCACTGTCCAGGCCGAGGCGCTCGGCGATCGCGAACGCCTGGCTGCCGCCGGGCAGCCCGATGGTGAGGCGATAGGTCGGCGAGAGCGATTCGAGATCGAACTCGACGGCGGCGTTCTGTACGCCCGGGGTCGTGTGGGCATAGGCCTTCAACTCGGCGTAGTGGGTCGTCGCAGCCACCAGGGCGCCGGCCGAGATGAAGCGATCGAGCAGCGCCTGGGCAAGGGCGGACCCCTCGGTTGGGTCGGTCCCCGCGCCGAGCTCGTCCAGCAGGACCAGCGTTCGGGGGCCCGCCGACCCCACGATCCGGATGATGGAGCGCAGATGGCCGGAGAAGGTGGACAGCGACTGCGCGATGGACTGCTCGTCACCGATGTCGGCGAAGACGTCGCGCCAGATCGGGAGGCGGCTGCCGGGTGCGGCCGGGATGTGCAGGCCGGCCTGGTGCATCAGGCTGAGCAGGCCCAGCGTGCGCAGCGTGACCGTCTTGCCGCCGGTATTTGGTCCGGTCACGACCAGCGCTGAATAGCCGTCGCCCAGCCGGATGTCGATCGGGATGACGCGGCCGGTCAGGCCGGGATGTCGGGCCGACAAGAGCGTGACCTCGGAGCGCTCGACGGTCTCGGCGCGGACCGCCCCCATCTCGCCCGCGAGCGCCGCCTTGGCCGCCCAGAAGTCGAAGCGCGCCAGGGCATCCAGCGTTTCGCGCAGGGCCGACCCATTGGCCGCCACGAAGGCCGACAATTCGTCGAGGATTCGTGCGACCTCCTCGGCCTCGGCAGCCTTGGCCTCCCGCCAGGCGTTCCCCAGTTCCACGATCACCAGTGGTTCGATGAACAGGGTCTGGCCGCTGCCCGACGCGTCATGGACGATCCCCTTGACGCGGGATCGCGCCTCGGCCTTGACCGGCACCACGTAGCGGCCATTGCGCAGCGTGACGATGGGTTCCTGGAGCGCGTCGCCGAGCTCCGCCCCGATCAGCGCATCCAGTCGGCGCCGCAACCGATCGAACGCGACGCGCACGGCCGCGCGAACGCCACCGAGCCGTGGCGAGGCAGTGTCGAGCAGCTCGCCCACGGGATCGAAGCTGCGAGCCAGGGTGGATCGCAGGGCTGGCAGCGGATGGAGCTCCTGGCCGAGCCCGCGCAGCAGTGGCCGCCGTTCGTCCCCGAGCGCGGTGGCCAGCCGGGCGGCGGCGTCGAGCGTGTCCGCAATCTCGAGGAACTGCGACGGCTCGAGGCGGCCGCCACGGATCGACCGTTCGATGGCCGGGCCCATGTCATGCGATCCACCGATCCCGACGCCGGGTCGCTCCTCGAGGAGTGCCCGCATCTGATCCGTCTCGTCGAGGCCGCGGGCCACCATCACGGGTTCCGCGGACGGTTCCAGCGCATCCGCCAGGGCTCGCGAGGGCGGGAAGGAGGTGGCTGCTGCAAGCCTCGCGCGGACGACCGGGAATTCGAGCAGGACGGCGGATCGTTGGTCCATCGAGGGTGTCAGGTGGCGCTGTGCGGGCGCGAGACAGACGGGTCGCCGGCAAGGAGGAAGCGCCACGCCATGGTCGTCCATGGCGCCCCGGCATAGTCGATGCCGACGCGGGGCGTGGCAACGATCCTTGGCGCCTCCCGGGTGGGGTCGAAGGTCGGCGGCGCGAGGCGCAGCGAGGAGCCCGGATCGCACAGGTCGATTCCGGTCCAGCCTCTGTCAAGGCCGAACGCCGCCCCCACCAGCCCCGGGCCGCTGGCCAGCCGCAGGTCCGGGATTTTGGCGATGCGCTCCAGGTCGCTCGCCGGCTGATCGGGGGACGTCACGCGGCGTGCAGCCGTCGCCTGGGTCGCCCGAGCCAGGCGCATCTGATCCAGTCCTTCGACCGGCGCCAGCCCGCGAATCAGCACGGCGGCCGGCGAGCCGTCCGGTTCGGTCACGACGTTGAGGCAGGCATGCATCCCGTAGACAAGGTACACGTAGGTCATGCCGGGCGGCCCAAACATCGGCCGACTGCGCGCGGTCACGCCGAATCGGGCATGGGAGGCGAGATCATCCCGGCCGATGTACGCCTCAACTTCGACGATTCGGCCAACCCGCCGACCCGTAGCGGCCTCCCGGACCAGATGCGCACCAAGCAGCGCACGCGCCGCATCGAGCGTCGGCCCGGCCAGGACCTCCCGAGCGAAGACCGGCGGCCGGCTCAGCGCAGCGGGTACGCCTGCTTGATGTTGTCCGGGATGAACAAACCGGTGAGCACGAAACTCAGCGGGATGATCGTGTTTCGGAACACCGCCGCAAACTGGGTGTGGTCCAGGCCGCCCCAGAATTCGCGGAGGAAGGGCAACTCCTGCGCGTCGACCGGGAGCCCCGGGATCCGGAAGAAGCTGTCGAGGATCACCAGGACCGCCGCGAAGAACAGGGCCGCCTGAAGCAGGCCCAGGAAGCCACCGATGATCTCGTCGGCAAAGCGGGCCTTTTGGAACAGTTGCTGGGGCCGGTAGTAGCTCTGGACGATGAGCGCCAGCGCGACCACCGACGCGGAAAAGATCAGCCCAAAGCCCAGCATGTAGCTGTACGACCGCGGGAACTGCGTCCAGTTGTCACCCAGGAACTGGCCCAGCGTATCGGCCAGGTTGGCGGCGAACAGAAACGAAAAGAGGACCGAGCCGATGCCAAGGAGACGGCGGATGGTCCCCTGGGCAAAACCGAGCACAAAGAAGCCGATGAAGTAGAGCACGATCAGCAGGTCGACGGTGCCAAACCCGCCGAAGAACTCCCCGAGGTTCACGCAGTGCCTCCATGATCAGGCTCCCGGTTCGCGTCGGGGCCAGAGTCGGCCAAGGGTAGCAGCGGCCATCCAGCCCCGGCAAGAGGCCACCACGGTTGTGGTCAGTTTGGGCGAGTCCCAAGCGGTCAGGTGCGCAGGCGACCGTTGACCTCGGAGACGAGGGCGCGGGTCACGGCGGCGAGGGCCACATCGACCTCGCCTTCGGTCAAGGTCCGATCGGCCTGGAAGGCGAGCCGGAACGCCAGGCTCTTCTCCTGCTCAGCCAGCGGTCTGCCGCGGTAGACATCAAACAGGACGACGGACTGGAGCAGGGGTCCTCCATGACCGCGGATCGAGGACCCGACGTCCGCCGCCGGCGTCGCCTCGGGAACGATGACGGCCAGGTCACGCTCGACAGCCGGATGGCGGGACGGAGCGACAACGCGCGGGATGCTCGGCTGACCGCCGGACAGGCCCTCAATCGCGACTTCGGCCAGGACCACCTCAGCGGCGCGCAACTCCAGCTCGTCCGCCAGGCCCGGATGGAGCGAGCCGATGCGCCCCGACAGGCCGGAACCTGCGGTGATCCGCGCCGCGCGGCCAGGATGGAACCGCGGGTCATCCCGCAGCGGCGTATAGGTCGGGAACGGCAGGCCCAACCGCCGTGCCAGCAATTCGATTACGGCCTTGGCATCATCGAGGTCGGAGCCACGCGCCGGCCGGTTCCAGGCTGGGTTGTCTGCAGCACCGGTGAGTACGATGCCAAGGCGCCACCATTCGTGGGTCGCGTCGCCGTCCTTGGTCGCGCCATAGCCCTTGCCGATCTCGAAGATGGCGACGTCCGGGCGACCCTGGCGCTGGTTGGAGGAAACGATCTCCAGCAGGCTCCCGAGCAGGCTCTGACGCATGACCGAATGCTGGCTGGAAAGCGGGTTCGTGACCGTGACGGGACGTCCACCCGGGTCGCCTTCGCCGGCCAGGAGCGGGTCGCTCGATGGCCCGAACCGCCCGACCATCGCCGGGGCGACGAGCGCGGAGGTGACCACCTCGCTGAGCCCGGCCCCGGCGAGCGTTTCGCGCACGAGGTGACGCAACCGGAGCGGCGAGGGCCGGTAGTGCGGCATCGGCGTGTGCGGGAGGATCCCGGGAATGACGTCGAAGCCCCGGACCCGGGCGACCTCCTCAGCGATGTCGGCCTCGATGGCGAGGTCGCGTCGCCAGGTCGGAACGGTCGCGAGGAGCGTCGGCGCGCTGTCCGCGTCCACGACGAGGGGCATTGGCTCCGATGAGATGACAATCCGGGTGCCGGTGGGTGCGTCATCGGTGGCGATGCCGACGCGCCCGAGCAGCTCACGTTGCTCGGGCGTGGGCAGGTCCACCCCGAGCAGTCGGCTGATCCGCGCCGGCCGGAACGCAACCCTCGCAGGCACAGGTTCGGCGGAGTTGGTATCCACGACGCCGGCCATGACCCGGCCACCGGCCCACTCGGCGATGAGTCGCGCCGTTCGATCAGCACCCAGGCGCGCCAGGCGGTGCTCCTGGCCCTTTTCGAAGCGGAGACTGGCCTCGGAGCGCAGGGCGTACCGGAACGCCGTTCGGCGGATGCTCACCGGATCGAAAATCGCGGATTCGACGATCACCTCCGTGGTGGCCGCGCGGATTTCCGAACTGGCTCCGCCCATGACGCCGGCGATCCCGAGGGGCCCGTGTACGCTCGCGATCAGCAGGGTCTCGGGCTCCAGTTCGCGGGTCACGTGGTCGAGTGTCTCGATGGTCTCGCCGATCCGAGCCAGGCGGACCACGATCCTGCCGTCGGGCACAGCTGTCGCATCAAACGTGTGGATCGGCTTGCCCAGTTCCAGCATGACGTAGTTGCTGACGTCGACCACGTTGCTGATCGGACGTTGACCCGCGGCGATCAGGCGCATCTGGATCAGATCTGGTGAGGGACCCACGCTCACGTCATGGACTCGCCGGCCGACAAATCGCGGGCACAGGCGCGGCTCCTCGACATCGACTCGCAGGTGGTTTGCGATTCGGTCCCCGACGGCCGTCGACTCCGGTGGGTCGGTGTCCGGGAACCGCACGGGTGCCCCGGTGACCGCCGAGACCTCGCGGGCCAGGCCGATCATGCACAGGGCGTCACCGCGGTTCGGCTTGACGTCCACGTCGAGCACGGTGTCGCCGTACAGGTCCGCCAGCGGCGCCCCGATCCGGGCGTCACCGGCCAGGATCAGGATCCCGTCCGCGTCACCGGTCAGGTGCAGTTCATTGCCGGAACAGAGCATCCCATTGCTGACCACGCCCATCTTCTCGGTCCGTTCGATCCGCCGGTTGCCAGGCAGGACAGCGCCGGGCAGGGCGACCGGCACGTGCTGGCCGGGCGCGATGTTGGTGGCGCCGCACACGATCTCGAGGGGTGCTCCGGTCCCGACGTCCACCCGGGTCAGGGACAACCGGTCCGCGCGCGGGTGGCGTTCGACGGTGAGCAGCTCGCCCACCACGACGTTGTCCCAATCGGCACCCCAGGTCTCGACTGAGCGGACCTCCATCCCCAGCAGGGTCAGCCGCTCGGCCAGTTGCTCGGGTGTCAGCTGCACATCCACATACTCGCGCAGCCACGAAAGTGGCACCCTCACCGGAACTGCTCCAGAAAGCGGAGGTCGTTCTCAAGGAAGAGGCGGAGATCCGTGATCCCGTGCTTGAGCATCTTGATCCGTTCGGGGCCCATGCCAAACGCAAAGCCCTGGTAGCGCTCCGGATCCAGGCCACCGTACTGGAGCACCACCGGGTGGACCATGCCGGCCCCGAGAATCGTCATCCAGCCGGTTCGCCCGCAGGCCGGACAGCCGGAACCCCCGCAGACCAGGCACTCCACGTCAAAGGCCACGGACGGCTCGGTGAATGGGTAGTACCCGGGCCGGAACCGTGTCTGCTTGTCCGCCCCGAACATCGCCTTCGCAAATTGGTCCAGCAGGCCCTTGAGGTGCGCCATCGTCGTGCCTTCATCGATCATCAGGCCCTCCACCTGGAAGAACTCGGAGGCGTGACTGGCGTCGATCGACTCGTAGCGATAGCAGCGACCGGGCAGCAGCGCCCGGATCGGCGGTCGCTCCGTGTGCATGACCCGGATCTGTCCAGGCGAGGTGTGGGTTCGAAGCAGCCGGCCCTCAACGTCCACGTACAGGGTGTCCCACAGGTCGCGGGCGGGATGATCCGGCGGGATGTTGAGCATCTGGAAATTGGTCCGGTCGTCCTCGATCTCCGGGCTCTCGTAGGTCACGAACCCGAACTGCTCGAAGATCTCGGCGATTTCGCGCATCGCCTCGATGCTCGGGTGGAGGCTGCCGCGACGGATCCCCCGACCCGGCGTGGAGACGTCAATAGTCTCGGCCGCCAGCCGTGCGGACAGTTCCGAGCCGCGCATGGCTGCGCTGCGCTCGGCAAGGGCGGCCTCGATGGCGCCGCGAACGAGGTTCGCCACGGCGCCAACCCTGGGGCGATCGTCGGGCGGGAGGGCCCCGATTCCGCGCAGAACCGTCGTGAGTCTGCCCTTCTTGCCGAGCACGTCAAGGGCCACGGCATCCAGCGTCGCGCTGTCTGGGGCATGGTCGATGGCGGCCAGCGCTTCGGCCCGGAGAGCGTCCAGGTCGCGGGTCAGGCCGGCCAGGTCCACACAGTTCCTCGTAGCCGTGCGGCGGTGATCAGAATCACGAACCCTCGACCGTCACCGACGTCGAGGGCTCGGACAGGGTAGCGGGCCATCGGTTGCCGAAACGGGGGCTGGCTGTCAGGCGCCCTTCGCAAGCTCGGCGATCCGACCGAAGGTGCCCGCATCGCGGACCGCCAGGTCGGCGAGGATCTTGCGATCGACCTCCACCTGGGCCTTCTTGAGGCCGTTGATGAACTGGCCATAGGTCAGGCCGTGCTGTCGGGCCGCGGCATTGATCCGGATGATCCACAGCTCGCGCATGGCGCGCTTGCGCTGCTTGCGATCGCGGGTCGCATAGGCGAGTGCGTGGAGCAGGGCTTCACGAGCGGGCTTGATCAGCCGCGACTTGGCGCCCTTGCGACCTTCAGAATCATGGAGGAGGCGCTTGTGGCGCCGGTGGGACGTGACGCCCCGCTTGACTCGTGCCATGAGGTGAACCAGCTCCTAGAGGTACGGCAGCAGGCGACGAACCTGCTTGGCGTGCTCGGGCCCGAGCACGGACTTTCCGGCGTAGCGGCGCGTTCGACGGGACGACTTGATTTCGAGGTGATGGCCGCTCCAGGCATTGACGCGGACGAACTTGCCTGTGCCGGTCACGCCGATTCGCTTCTGGGCTGCCTTGTGGCTCTTGATCTTTGGCACTTCGGCCTCACTCTCCTGTTGCGACCGGCTCTGGCGCCGGGGTCCTGGCCTTGGTTGTTCGGGTGGCCCGGGGTTGGGCCGCGCTCCGAGTCACTGCGTCGGCGTCTGCGTCCCCGGGCTCCGCCGCGGTTCCCGATTTGGCAGGTGTCCTGATGGCCCTCGGTTTCGCGCTGACTGCTGCTGTCGCCCGTGGCGGCTTGGGTTCTGAGGGATTGACTTCGGCGGAACTTGGAGCCGCCGGGCTGGCATCGCCGGCCGGGCTTGCAGCCGCGGGGCTTGCAGCCGGTGGCGCGTCTGACGGAACCGCTTTCGGAGCTTCGACCAGGATTGCCTTTGGCGCTGCTGCTGGATCGCTGGTTGCCACTGGATCCGGGGCCGCCACCGGAGCCGCAACCGGAGCCGGTGGTACCGGAGCCGCAACCGGAGCCGGTGATATCAACTGTCCGGTAGCCCCAAGCGGAGCCGGTGATGCCGGCCCTCGAGACTCGCCGGCATCCCCACCCTTGGTCGCTGGAGCGTCGTGGCCCTTCGGTTTGTGAATCGATGCCATGGTGATGTGCATCGACTTGCCCTCGAGCAACGGCGTCCGTTCCGCGAGCCCATGATCCTTCACCCGATCCGTGAACCTGGCGAGCAGGTTCCGCCCGAGCTCCGGATGCGTCAGCTCGCGTCCTCGGAAGCGAACCGTCACCTTGATTCGATCGCCATCCTCCAGAAACTCAACGGCCCGGTTCACCTTCGTGTCGAAGTCGCCGATGCCGATCTTCGGCGACAGGCGAACTTCCTTGAATGTCACCGAGCGCTGCTTGCGCTTGGCTTCCTTTTCCCGCTTCGTCAGTTCGTATTTGTATTGTCCAAAATCCAGGAACCTGACGACGGGCGGCGACGCCATCGGGGCAACCTCGACGAGATCGAGGCCTCGATCCTGCGCCATCTCGAGTGCCCGCGGCGTGGGCATCACCCCAAGCTGGGCACCTTCTTCATCGACCACCCGGACCTGTGGGATCCGGATCATCTGGTTGACGCGCAGGTCTCGACTGATGGTCTGTCCCCTTGGTGACTACCGCTTTTCGCGGTCGGCGCGGGTACACGAAGACCCGGCACGGCCGATGCGGGAGGATAGCACACCGGCTTTCAGGGGCGGCGCCCGCGCTGGTTCCGGAGGTCGCGCTGGGCGGCCACGTCGGGAAGGCGGACGATCAGATATTGCTCCGAGCGAAGCGCGACTACCAGGCGACACTGAGCAGCGAGCCCTGCCCGGCCACGGCCGTGCCACCGGGCTCGGTGGCGGCTCGCGACTGCCGGGCGCGTTGTCGCGTGGAGCGACGTCGCCTCGAGATCCCCGCCTGCCCGTGTCGACTCTCAGTCGCGGTTGTGTCCATTGAAGCGCTCGGGCGGTGATCGGGGGCCAGTCGACGCATCGCTCCCATGGACTCGGCGGCCCAGGCGATCTGCGAAGGCGTCGGACCGCGCCGACCGGCTGTGGCACCGGGTCGACGAGGCTCCTTCCCCGAAGCGGGTGCGCCGGACGCGACTGCCATTCGACTTCGCGAAGTCAAGACCGGCGGCACCTCTACCTCCCGCGTCCATTGGTAGCTGCGAGTCCCGGCTGGCCGGCGAGGTGACCGAGCGGACGGTGCTACGCAGGCAGTGTCGACTGCCAGTCGCGCCCGCACTCCATGGGGCGCTCGGCGCCCGGGCGTTGAGCCGAGCCCGCCCTAGTTGACCCGTCGCTCCTTGGACTCGGCGGCCAGGCGATCTGCGAAGGAGTCCCACCCCTCGGCCGGTTGCTGCTCGCCGGCGCGAGTGCGCGGGGATGCCGTTCGTGCCTCGATCTCACGATCGCCGAGCACCACCATGTACGGGATCTTCTGCTCCTGGGCCAGCCGGATCTTGTTCTGCATCCGGTTCGAGGAGTCGTCGACCTCGATCCGGAGCCCCCGGGCGCGGAGCAGCGCAGCCAGCTCGTTCGCCGCTTCGATGTGCCGATCGGCGATCGGGATGACCATCGCCTGGACCGGTGCCAGCCAGAACGGGAAGGCGCCCGCAAAGTGCTCGGTAATCACGCCGATGAAGCGCTCGAGGGAGCCGTAGATGGCGCGATGGATGGCGACCGGACGCTGCTGGAGCCCTTCTTCGTCGATGTAGTGCAGGTCGAACCGCTCTGGCAGCATCACGAGATCCACCTGGATCGTCGCTGTCTGCCACTCGCGACCCAGCGCATCCTCGATCTGGATGTCGATCTTGGGCGCGTAGAAGGCCCCGTCCTTGTCCTTGACGCGATAGTCGACGCCGGAGCTCTCCAGGGCTGCGCGGATAAGGCCTTCGGCCTTGTCCCACAGCGCGGCGTCCCCAAGCGCCTTGTCCGGCCGCGTCCCGAAGGTGAAGCGCGGGGTCAACCCAACCCACGAATATGACTCGCGCACTTCGCCAAGGAGCGCTTCGATCTCCGAGCCAATCTGATCCGGTCGGACGTAGATGTGCGCGTCGTCGGTCACGAAGTGCCGGACTCTGGTCAGGCCGGACAGGGCGCCCGACAGCTCGTTGCGGTGCAGTTTCCCGTACTCCGACAAGCGAAGTGGCAGCTCCCGATACGAGCGGACCCGGCTCCTGTAGATGTACGTCGACTCGGGGCAGTTCATCGGCTTGAGGCTGAAGGTCTGCTCTTCGGCCTCGACCAGGAACATGTGGTCACGGTAGAGGTCCCAGTGACCGGATTGCTCCCATAGCTTCTGATGGACCAGCGGGGGCGTGTAGATCTCCTGGTACCCGCGCGCCGCCTGGAGTTCCCGCATGGCGTTTTCCAGGGTCCGGTAGAGGGTCCAGCCTTTCGGGTGCCAGAAGGCGGCCCCGGGACTGATGTCGTGAAAGCTGAACAGGTCCAACTGAACCCCGAGCCGGCGATGATCGCGCTTCTTCGCCTCGTCGCGCCGCCACAGGTACTGATCCAGGTCCTCCTGCGACGGCCAGACCGTGCCGTAGACGCGCTGGAGCATGTCGCGCTTCTGGTCGCCCCGCCAGTACGCGCCAGCAACGGCCAGCAGCTTGAACGGACCGATCTCTCCGGTCGAGGTGACGTGGGGACCCTTGCAGAGGTCGATGAACGAACCATGCTCGTAGACCGAGGTCGGCGGCATCGGCGTTCCGTCACGCCGGGATGCGAAGGCAAGGTCGTCGAGGATTTCGACCTTGAACGGCTGACCCTGGTCGGCAAAGAACGCGCGGCCGTCCGCTGGTGGCAACTCGCGGCGGACAAATGGGTGGTTGGCGGCAACGCTGGCGGCCATCCGCGCCTCGATCGACGCGAGATCGTCCGGGGTCAGCGGTCGCGGCAGCGCGAAGTCGTAGTAGAACCCATCGGCGATGGCCGGGCCGATCCCGAGCCTGGTCCCGGGAAACAGGGCAAGAACCGCCTCGGCCATGACGTGTGCGGCTGAGTGACGCATGGCATCGAGTTCGCTGTGCGCGCCGGCGTCAAGCAGTTCATGGGCTGAGCCGCGCTCCGGTGCCTCGAAGCCGACCTCGATGGCTTCGTCGATCCGCTGGTCAGTCACGCGCGCCTCCCCGAGAATCGACGATCCCGCGGGTCCGCCCGCCTCCAATGTTGATGTGTGGTGGGCGACACTGGACTCGAACCAGTGACCTCTTGCATGTCAAGCAAGTGCTCTAACCAGCTGAGCTAGCCGCCCGACGTCGCCGGTACCCCGTTCCGTGAAGCCTCGGGTTCGTTGGCTCGCGGGTGTTCCACATCCGCGCCGAATCCGTGACCGCGGGATCGAGGTGCCAGCGGCGACCGGCATCATACCCCGGGCCGCCGCCGCGCGACAACGATCAGCGCCAGCTGACCGCGCCGGTCGGGTGATCGCGCCGATCAGGTGGACGCGCCGATCAGGTGGACGCGCCGATCAGGGCGGGATCGGGAGGGCGGATTCGAGGACACCCGCCAGCGAGGTCGCGAACGTGGCGGTCAGGTGGTGATCGTCGCGCTGCACGATCATCCCGGCCACGACTGCCTGGCACGGTTCTGCAGGGCAGATCGCGTCCGAGAGATCCACGAACGTGGCGTTGGCTGCGAGGGCCGCGACCCGCTCGCGCACGGCTTGCTGGCGTCCAAAGGCCACGACCCGGGTCGTGGCGCAGCGAGTGATATCGGCCGCGTTCTGCGAGAGGCAGACCGGCACGTCGACCCGGGACGCGGGCGTGTCGGCGATGATCGCGATCGCACCCGGGATCTGGTTGAGCAGGCGGGCCATCGCCTCGCCCTGGCGGGTCGGATCGGCATCGCGCGAGACCGATGTGGGCAACCAGCGATCGGACGACACGATGGTGAGATCGGGCTGTTCGTCGATCAGTCGGTCGACTACGTTGGGGCGCCAGGCTTCACATTCGGTGTATTGGCGCTTGAGGAGCGGTGAGTAGATCGGCAGGTCGACGAACACGCACGAGGCCTTGACGAAGACCAGTAGCCGCCAGCCGCGGGCATTGGCAATCGCTTCCACAGCCGGGAACCAGTGCGCCGCGTGGGAGTCGCCGACGAGCGCGACCGTAACGAGCCCTTCAGGATCGCCATAGACGCAATCCGGTGGCCGGCTGCCGCGCAGGCTCATGAAACAGCCGTCGGCGATGATCCGTTCCTTGTCCTTGGCGGCGGTGGCCAGGGTCGGTCGAAGGTCCGGCGGGATCGGCCATGGGTTCGGCACCGGGGTCGGCTCAAGGGTCGGAGCGGGGGTCGGAGCGGGGGTTGGAGCGGGGGTCGGCTCGAGCAATGGCGGTGCGCCGGAACCTGCCGGTGAGCTGCCTGGACCCACGGATGCCAGGGGGTCCGTGGCCACGGATGATCCACCCGCCGACGCCACTGGCAGAGGGGGTGCCGAGACCTGGGGACTGCCCTCGTTACCTGGCACCGCTGAGCCCGACGCTGAAGACGCCGAGGCGACAGGCGCGGCCGCTGCAACTCCGCCCGATGCCACGCCCGATGCCCCGCCCGATGCCAGCCGTCCAAGGCTGAAGTCCCCGATCCCGATCGCCAGGGCCGCCACCGCTACCGCGGTGCTCAGCGTCGTGGCCACGACCAGACGGGGGTGCCCGGTCCATCGCCATCCCCGGCGGAAGGGTTCCTCGATGAAACGCCAGCTTGCGGCGGCGACGACGATGGACGCGCCTCCCAGCGCCAATCGGAATTCAAGTGGCAGCGAGTTGGCGGTCGCCAGGGCCGGCAGCACCAGGATCGGCCAGTGCCACAGGTACAGCGAATAAGAGATCCGCCCGATAAAGCGGACTGGCGGTCGCGTCAGGATCCAGCCGACGGGGCCGACCCCGCCGCCCACGATCAGCGCCGCCGCCCCAAGGGTGGGCAGCAGGGCAGCCAGGCCCGGATAGGGCGTGGAACCGTCGATCATGACCACGGCTGCGCCGACAAGCACCGCGCCGAGGCAGCCAACGACGAGGAGCACGGGTGCGGGTCGTCGGGCGATCCAGGCCGCGCAGAACGCGATGAAAGCGCCCAGCGCAAGCTCCCAAAGCCGGCTCGGTAGCGAATAGAACGCCCACGGTGCGAAGAGGTCCGTCAACCACAGGCCGAACCCGAACGAGGCGATCGCGAGCCCGCCCACCAGGGCCCCAACGGACTGACGGGACCGGCTGACCCTCAGGGCTACAGCCAGGAGCGCCGGCCAGACGAGGTAGAACTGCTCCTCGACGCCGAGGGACCACAGGTGGCGGAAGGGCGACGGCTCCGACGCCGAGAAGTAGTCCGCCGACTCGAGCGCAAACCGCACGTTACCCAACGAGAGCGCTGACGCGGCCCCATCGAGCGCGATCCCGGGAACCTGCAACGGAGCCAGGACGAGCGCGGCGATCGCCGTCGTGGCGACAATCGTGGCGAGTACGGCCGGCAGGATCCGGCGCAATCTCCGCGAGTAGAAGTGGCGCAGCGAGATCCGGCCGGTGACCTCCCGTTCGCGCAGCAGGAGCCCGGTGATCAGGAAGCCGGAGATGACGAAGAAGATGTCAACCCCGACAAACCCGCCGGGCATCCCCGGCAGGCCCACGTGGTACCAGAGCACGGCGAGTACGGCGACCGCGCGCAGGCCCTCGACGTGGGGCAGGAATGCGCGCTCAGGAGCTGCCTGGGTCTCGCCTGGGTCGGATATGGAGGAAATCCTCTGGGGAGCGCGGGTGACGCGACCCGCATTCGTGCATCGGCTCCCGCGGTCCGGGCACAACCCTACCCTACCCGTCGAAACGTAGGCGCTCGGGGGGCGAACCTGAAGACGCGGTCACCCAACCTGCATCGAGTGAGGCCGTCATGATCCGCCGGTGCAAACCAATGGGGCATGCAGTCTGGTCGACTTCGGTGGCGGCGCTCGCCTCGAGGCGTTCGACAACCGCGTCGTCGACCGTCCACACCCGGCTGCCCTCGGCGCCAGAGGGGCACCGGCTTCATGGATTGCGGCCGACCTGCGTTTCGATCGCGAGCGCGGATGGTCCGGGCCGGCCGCCCACGATGGGGCATGGCCGATCCGGCTGGATGAGCTCGTGATGGAGTTACGTCCCACCGAGACCGGGCAGCTGGGTCTCTTCCCCGAACACCTCGCGATGCTCCCGTGGCTGCGGACTCAGGTGGCCGAGCGGATCGAGGTCGGAGGCACGCCGACGGTGCTCCACCTGTTCGCGTACACGGGGCTTGCGACGCTCGCCCTGGCTGCGGCGGGTGCGGCGGTGACCCACGTTGACGCGGCGCGGCCCACCGTCGCCTGGGCACGCCACAACGCGACACTGTCCGGGCTGGGTGACCGGCCCATCCGCTGGATCGTGGACGACGGGCGTGGCTTCACGGAACGCGAGACGCGACGAACTCGTCGGTACGCCGGGCTCGTGCTGGATCCGCCGACCTACGGCCACGGTCCGGCCGGCCAGCCCTGGCGGTTGGAGGACCACCTCGATGGGCTCCTCACGGCAGCCTCGCGGGCGCTCGAACCAGGGGGCTTCGTCCTGCTCACCGCCCATACGCCGGGCTACGATGGTGACCGGCTTGCTACAGGCCTGGCGCAAGCGCTCGGGCGGCCGCCTCGCGCGTTCGATCGCGGCGAGCTCGCGCTGTCCACCGACGACAATCGTCGACTCGATCTCGGCGCGTTCGCCAGATGGCCGGGCGGCGACGCATGAGTCAGGGCGCCTCCCCTCCCCGGCGGGTCGTGACCAGCGCGGCCAATCCCCGGATCAGGGCGGCCATCGCCCTGCGTGACCGTCGCGAGCGAGATCGAACTGGGCTGACCCTGATCGACGGCGCCCGCGAGTTGCGTCGTGCCCTGGATGCCGGCGTGATCGCGACCGACGTGTTCCTGTGCGAACCAAGGCTGGCCGGCGCCGACGCGCGAGCCGTGCTCGATCGAATCGCCGCTGCCGGCACCAGGGTTACCTCGGTCAGTGAGGCCGTCCTCGCCAAGCTCGCCTTCGGTGAGCGTGCCGATGGGATCGTGGCAATCGTGGCGATCCCGTCGCTTGACCTGGTTAACCTCACCCTGGCGGCCGATCCGCTGGTCGTCGTGATTGAGGGGGTCGAGAAGCCCGGCAACATCGGTGCCGTCCTGCGCTCGGCAGATGGAGCGGGCGTGGACGCCCTGATCCTCGCCGACGCCCGGACCGATCCGTTCAATCCGAATGCGATTCGAGCCAGTGCCGGGACCGTGTTCAGCGTGCCCCTTGCAGTCGCGACAACGGAAGTGGTCGTGCCGTGGCTCAGGGCCCGTGGGCTGCGCGTCGTGGCGGCCCGTCCGGACGCAGATCGCCTCTACACGGAGATCGACCTGACCGGCCCCATCGCGATCGCGCTGGGGACTGAGACCGAGGGCTTGACTTCGGCGTGGGCCGGCGCCGGCTTTGAAGCGGTTCGCCTGCCGATGCTCGGTGTCGCCGACAGTCTCAACGTCTCCGTGAGCGCAGGGATCCTGCTCTACGAGGCGCGAAGACAGCGAGCGGCGTTGTAACACGGTCACGGTATGGGACGACAATGCCGGAACGACCAGGAGCGCGGGAGAGGGTAACGCAATGGACAGCCACGACTTCGTGATCATCGGCGCTGGGCCCGCCGGTGAGGCGGCCGCCTACAAGGCGCGCGAGCTCGGTGCCTCGGTCGCCGTGATTGACCGCCGATGGTTTGGTGGCAGCTGCCCATTCGTGGGCTGTCTGCCGTCCAAGTCGCTGCTTGACGGTGCGGCCCGCCATGCGGCCAATCCCGCACGCTACGACTGGGCGGCCGCCTCTGACCAGCGTGACTACATGGTCAATCGGGCCGCCGATGCCACCGAACCCAGCGACGCGGGCCACGTTCGTGGCCTGGAGGGCGCGGGCGTCGCCGTCTACCGGGGGACCGCCACGATCACCGGTCGTGGCCTCGTCAGCGTCGCGCATGACCGGGCAACCCATGAGCTCCACACGCGCAACGTCGTGGTGGCCGTCGGCTCGGTCTCCAGGCAGCCCCGGCTCGATGGGCTCGCGGACGTTCCCACCTGGACCAACCACGATGCGACGCTCACTCGTGAACTTCCGAAAAGCCTGTTGATCCTGGGTGGCGGGCCGACTGGCTGCGAACTTGCCCAGGTCTACGCCCGGTTCGAGGTGCCCACGACGATCATCCAGTCGGGTCCTCGTCTCGCGCCAACCGATCACCCGCGCAACTCGGAGACAATCCGGGCGGCCCTTGAACGGGACGGCGTGACGGTTCGGACCGGCGTCCGCGCCATGCGGGCCCACGCGGGCGCAGGCGCAGGCGGCGCGCACGTGATTGATCTCGATGACGGCTCGACGGCAGAGGGTCACGTCATCCTGCTGGCCGCCGGACGCACGTTCCCGATCGACGACCTTGGGCTCGAGCACTACGACATCGACACAAGCGGTCGAACCCCCTTCCCACGCGACGGTCGCCTGCGGATTGCGGACGGTCTATGGGTGATCGGTGACGCCGCCGGTCCGGAGCTGCACACGCACCAGGCGCACTACCAGGGCGAGATCGCCGTGCGGATGGCGCTCGGTGAGCCTGTTGCGCCCGACTATCGAGCCCTGCCACGGGCCACCTACATGGATCCGGAGGCGGCCTCCGTTGGTCTCACGCCCGACCAGGCCCGCGACGCTGGTCTGGACGTCTTCGAGCTCGTGGCCGAGTTCGCCACGACTGCGCGGGGATACGCCGTCCAGGCCACGGTCGGTCACGTTTCGATCGTCGTGGACCGGGCGACTCGGGAGCTTGTCGGCGCGGCGATGGCCTGCCCCGACGCCTCTGCCGCGATCCACGAGTGTGTCCTGGCGATCAAGGCGCATGTCAGCGTTGATGTCCTTGCCGAGACGATCCATGCGTTCCCATCCACGTCGCGGATCTTCAACGGGCTGTTTGCCGACGCTCGACGGCAGCTGGGCCCTGGGAGTCCGGCGTCCCGGGGCGGGTCGCAGCCCACGATTGCTACGACGTCGTAGGACGACGTCGTAGACGGTCAGTGCTCGAAGACGACCTGCCCGTTGAGGATGACCAGGCTGGGTCGGGTCGACGCCAGCGCCCCACCCGGCTCGACGGGTTCACGCAACGCGGCGGCTGGGATGACCGCCAGGTCCGCCCGCTGGCCCACGGTCAGCCGGCCGCGATCAAGTTCCCCGGCCAGCAGGGCCGGATCGACGCACGCCGCCCGCAGTGCCCGGTCCAGCCTGAGCGCCTCGTGGGCTCCGAATGGTGGCGTCCCCGCCGGCCAACGTGGATCCTGGCGTCGGACGGCCAACGCGAGACCAGGCCACGGGTCCAGGGATTCGACAGGGGCGTCCGTGCCGAACGCGAGGACCGCCCCGGTCGCCGCGATCGAGGCCCAGGTGTAGCCATGCGCTTCGGCGCGCGCTCCCCACAGCATCCGGGCCTGGGCCGCGTCCGTGCCAACGTGGAATGGCTGGACGCTCGCGCCAACTCCGGCCGCGACGAACAGGCCTCGATCCGCGGGGTCTAGCAGCTGCACGTGCTCCACCCGCGGCATCAACGGAACCCGGGAGGCGGTTGCGGCCAGGGCCTCAAGTGCCGCGCGAACCGCCGCGTCCCCGATCGCGTGGATCTGGGTGGCGATCCCGGCGCCAGCGGCCCGCTCTGCGAGCGCGGCAAGCGCGGCGGGCTCGGTGATCCAGACGCCCCGCCGACGTTCGGGCGGTAACGGGCGGTCCGGTTCGACCTCGAAGTCCTCCAGCAGGGCCGCGGTGCGCGAGCCGAGTGAGCCGTCGGCAAAGCACTTCAGCCAGCCGACCCGGGCCATGCTCCGCGGGTCGTCACCGATCACGGCGCCACTGCGCAGACCCAGCGCAATCGCGGTCTCCAGCGCGTCGTCGCGAAGCGACACGTGGACGCGCAACGGCAGCCGTCCGGCGTCCGCCAGCTGCCGGTAGGCCGGGAAGGACCAGTCAAGATCCGGTTCCGGGATGAGACCGCCTGGGTCATGGACGGCCACCACTCCCAACGAGAGCAACTCTCGCGCCACCCCTGCAATCCCGCTGGCCAGATCCGCCACGGACATGGTCGGGACGTGCACCGAGACCAACCTCGCTGCCGCTTCGTGCAGGACACCCTCCGGATCTCCCCTGACGTCGCGCCGAATGACGCCACCCGCGGGATCGGACATCGCCCCATGCACCCCGCCCGTGCGAAGCGCCGCGCGACTGGCGAGCAACGCGTGGTGGTCGTGCGCCCACAGGGCACACCGACGGCCCGGCGCCACCGACTCCAGGTCATCTGCCGTCGGCCAGCGGCCCCATCGATCCGAATCCCAGCCGTGCCCCTCCAACCAGGCCTCAGCGGCGAGGCCGTCATGAGCTGCCCGGATCGCCGCCAGTCCGTCGGCCAGGGTCGCCGCCCCGGAGAGGTCAACCTGCTGCTTCGCGACAGCGCACTGGGCCAAATGCAAGTGGGCATCGGTCAGTCCCGGGACGGCCACCTCGTCCGGCTCAAGGGCGATCCGTCGGGTGTGGGCGTCGGCGCGTGTCTCGAGGTCGACCTCCGTGCCGGCAAACGCGACCCGACCGTCGCGGATCCCGATCGCCTCTACCCATCCGAAACCGGCCGCCCCCGCGAGCGTGGCAATGCGGCCCGTGATGAGCGACTCAAGGGGCATCAGACAAGAGCCTCCCGGCTCAGCCCTTGGAAACGTGCCGTGGCGCCGGCGCTGGCGCCGGATCGGGCGGCACCTCCGTCGTCGCGCCCGCGCCAGCTTCGGCCGCCCAGGCCGTCCGGCTGGCGCCGAGCGCCGAGGCGATCGGATCCTCGATGTGCGCACCTGCCGCGGGGTGCGCGTCCGAGGCGAGCAGCGGTCCGCGAGTGAGCACCGAGATCACTCCGATGAACAAAACGCCCAGCGCCACCAGGAAGATGACCGTGGTCGTCCCGATCAGGTCCGAGATCGGGCCAACGATGATGATCGGCAGAAAGCTCGCAACCGAGACCAGCATGTTCAGTACGCCAAAGACTCGGCCCCGTACGTCTGCCGGAAGGTCCTCCTGGAGCTGCGTCTGGGACGGGATGGCCACCAGCCCATAGGCAATGCCGGCGAACAGCGCAATGACGACCACGATCGCCAGCAGCGACGTGACGGCCGTGAGGTCCAAACCCCCAGGTCCGTCCGCCTGCTGGAGCAGTCGGCTGATCGGGCCGGCCACCGACAGCGCCGCCAGCAGCGCCCCGAGCGCGATCAGCGCACCTTCGATCACCCGCCGTCGCGGCAGGTGATGGCCGTAGGCATTGAGCAACAGGATCCCGGTGACGATCCCGAATCCGAGTGGCAGCACCACGACCGCAAAATCCTTGGCGTCCAGCCCGAGTGCCGACTGCGCGAAGTCGGGCCCCAGGACTCCGAGCACCCCGACCAGCGACGCCGCGATCCCGAGGTACAACAACGACCAGCCGACCCTCGGGTTCGAACGGATGAACCTCAGGCCCTCGCGCAACTGCGCAAACGTCGACTCGACGGCACGTTCGGCCTCTCCCACGCCGAGCCGTCCGCGATGCGCCGCGCCCCGTGGGGGTGGCGAGGCCGGAAGCGTGACGCAGAAGATCGCGGCGAGGAAATAGAGGCCGGCAACCACCAGGATCACCGCCTCCGGGTTGGCCAGGTTGACCACAAGCGGTCCCAGAAGGGCAAACCCCAGCGCGAACGCGGCGTTGAGGGTGATCGTAAAGATTCCATTCGCCGCGAGGAGCTGGTTGCGGGCGACCAGCGCGGGGATCATCGCCGCCTCGGCCGGGGCAAAAAAGACCGTGACGGTCGAGACAAACACGTTGAGCAGCAGAATGACGGCGAAATTGGTCCCAGCCAGGTAGAGCGCGATGAGGGCTGCGCCGCGCAGGACGTTCGTCGCGAGCAGGATCAGCCGCCGATCGATCCGATCGACATACACGCCGGCCACAGCCGAAAAGAGCACGGCCGGAACCAGGAAGCTGAGGATCAGCAGGCTGACTGCCGTGTTGGATCGGGTCGAGCTGACGACGATGACGGTCAGGCCGTACAGGACCATGTTGCCGCCGATCTGGGTGGCCGCCTGCGATAGCCAGAGCCGCAGGAACGCCGCGTTGCGAAAGACAGAGGACGGCTGGGGATCGCGCGACTCCGGCGGCTCGGCGGCTCCATGAGTCCGCGGACCCTCGAGGGATGCCGATGCGTCGCCCGGAGGCAGCGCAACGTCAGGGGAGGTCGACATGGGGCGCGTCAGGGTATCAAAGGCGTGGTTCGCCGTGCGCCGGAACCAGGGTGCGATTCGTTGCCGGCAGCTCGATCCGGTCCACCGGCGTCACCGTCACCGCGACGTCGGGCTGGGTTGCCGCCAACTGCGAGATAACGCCACCGGACCGCGTCAGTGAACCCGTGAGCTTGTCCGGAGCGCCAATGGCCGACAACTCGAAGGCCTCGCCGAGTGGGACCCCGGCGAGCGAAGCGTCGCCCGGCGACCCGACGACGACGACTCCAGTCACGATCCGGAACCCGCCCGCCCCAATCGCCTCGGCGCCGGCGTTGCGCAGCTCGTTGATCAGCTCCTCGACGCCTGAACCGTCTATCGGGCCGCTGATGGAGATCGCGACGCCGGGCCCGCCGACCGGATCGAGCCCCGCATATGCCCGAACGCGCCGGAGATCCGCGCGCAATTCGTCGATCGACGCGTCGCCGCTCGATCGGTTGCCGCTGAGCACGATCAGTTCGCGTTCAAGCGAAGCGATCTCGCGACGAAGCTGGTCGTTGCGAGCGTTGAGGTTGGCAACCAGGACGGTCAGGTCCTGGGATGACAACTGGGCAAGTCCGTCGTTGCCCGTCTGGGCGCGAAACTGGGCGACCCCGAGGACGCCAAGGAGGAGCGTCACGACACCGATCAGCAACTGACTTGACTGGCGATGCATGGACTACCCGCCCGCCCGTCCGCCGCTGAATCCGAGCGGCGACGGCGACGGCGACGCGAGCGGCCGCGAGTAGCGCAGGGTCACCGTCCCGGCGAAGGCCGGCATGTCGACCGTTTCTGGTTCGGCGAACGAGATGCGGATCCCGTACGCCTCCGCCCTCGACCGCACGAAGTCGATGAACCCGGGCGATCGGCTCAGACGGTCGTACAGATCGTCGGGTCCGAGAGCCGTGATCTGGTACGGCGGGGCGAGATAGGCGGAGTTGACCAGCAGTGACGACCCGATGTCGATAATTGCGGTGGTCGGCGTGACGCGTTCACCGTTGACCGCGATCGCCTCGGCGCCGGCGATCCACAGCTCCTCAACGGCGGACCGGATGTCATACGAACCGACGAGGTAATCCGCCTGGCTCGCACCGAGTGGCACCGTTGCCTGCGAATCATCAAGCTGGAGGACGATCCCCGTCCCGGTCAGCGGGATGAGACCGGCGGCGATGCGCGCCGCCTCGAGATCCGTGTTCAGCTGGCGGGCCACATCCGCCGAGCCGACGCCCTCGCGCTCGGCGGCCTGGATCGCCTCGCGCACGTCGAGGAGCCGGCCCTTGAGCTGGTCCTGCTGGGCTTGCAGCTCACCGGCCGTCTCCAGCAGGGGGGTGCGTGCCTGGGTCGTATAGCGGACGCGCGGCCCCTCGGCACCGAGCTGCGCCGCGATCAGAAACCCGAGCGCGAGCAGGGCCACGCCCAAGGTGATCTGCCAGCTCGGAATATCGAGCAGCCGCTTCAGCGTCATCCGGGCCCGTCGGGATCGACTCGGCGGCGACGGACAATCACGACCCCAACGAGCAGCAGCACGCCGGCGGCAACGACCAACAGGAGCACCGATCCGCTCGACTCCCCATTCTCGTTCGTTGACGCGGGGGCGGCGGGCGCGGCGGATGGGCTCGTGCCTCCGCCGGGGGCGCTGGCGGCCGGATCCGGCGTGGTGGCTGGTGGCGGCGGCACCTCCGCATCCCCCAGCCAGGCGTTGGGGACAGGGCCCTCGGGCGCCGGTTGCGGTCCGAAGCGGGCGGGCGCGGCTGCGCCCAGATCGTCCAGCCAGGCAGCGCCAAACGCCGACATGTCCACCCCGAGCGCGTCGGTAAAAGCCTCGTTGTCGGTTCGTCCGTCGGCGTAGGACCGGATGAGCGACACGAGGGCCTCTTCGCCGTACGTCCTGACCAGGTAGTCAACCGCCGACACGCTCTCCGAGTAGGCCAATGAGAAACGCAGAAACCCCGTCGGGAACTGGCCGGTCAAGCCATCGAGCGGGATCAGCGTGCCCGCCTCGGCAGCGCTTTCGACCGCCGCGCGATCGGACGCGTCGTAGCCCTGGCTCAGGAAGACCGCCTGGCCCTCGTTGAGCCAGCGTGGCGGGAAGTGGTACGGGTTGCTCGCGGCCGAGTCGAAGACGAGATGGGCCAATTCGTGCGGGATCACGGTGGCGACCCATGGATCGTTGATCTCACTTGGCGCCACGAGCGCGAACAGCGTGCGGATCTCCGAGTTTGCCTGGCCTCCGACGTTCTCGCGGGTCCCGGGGCCCAGGGCGTCGTAGAACGGCGCCACATCGGCGTAGACATAGAAGTCCACGCGGTCGGTTTCGGTCACGCGGAGCAGGTCGGAGACCTCGCGCACGGCGTCCTCTGCAATCTGGAGCGCGCGCCGCCCAAAGGCGGGAGTTCCCTCGTACCAATGCACGCTGACCAGGTCTCCTGAGGCGGTTTGCCAGTTGAACCGGTCGTCGAGATACGTGATCCGGACCTCCGGTCCAATGATCACATCCGTCGGCCCGGCGCCGATCAGACGCCAGCGGGCCGCGACGGGCGTGTTCGGTGCGATGTGGCCGTCCGCCGCCGGATCCAGCGTGTAGCGCAGCGTCTGGCTGCCGGTTCCGGACGGGGGCGGCAGTTCGATCACGGTGGGTCCGATGGCCTGCCCGAAGGTCACCAGCAGTTCCGCTCGCCTCGCTTCGGCGCTGAGCACGACCGGTTGGCTGAACGTAACCCCGGTCCCGAACGATGACGTGGCGGTGGGCGTTCCGAACGTGGCCAACGCGTCGGCCGCAGTCGCGCCCTGGACCCAGCCGCCGGGCAGGACGGACGCCGTGCCGATGGCGAGTCCGAGGAGGAGACCCCGACCTCGACGCCGAACGCTCCGTCGCGGGCTCATTGTGCCCACTCCAGCCCGGCCATCCGGATGATCCCAAGGCCATTCTGGTCCGCTCCCAGCAGCTCGGTCCGCGACAGCGCCCAGCCGGCGGCATAGGTGACGGGCACAACGGGAACCTGGTCTCGCACGATCCCCTCGGCCCGGTCGTAGGCGGCCGCGGCAGCGCCCGGATCGGTGGCGGAGAGCGCCTCGGAGATGGCCGCGTCAAACTCGGCCGAACTCCAGCGGCCGTAGTTGCTGGCGGCACCGGTGTTGAGCAACACGCCCAGGAAGTCGTTGCGCCCGGGGTAATCTGCGACCCAGCCGAGCGTCCACATCTGCGGCGGCTCGATCGTCAGCCGGTCGAAGTAGCCGTCGCCCATCGTTTCGCTCTGCAACGTGATCCCGAGTTCGCGCTTCAGCTCGACGACAATGGCCTCATCGAAACCGCCACCGAAGGTGAGCAGGGTCGTGGTCGGGAAGCCGGCACCACCCGGATAGCCGGCCGCGGCCAGCCGCTCGCGGGCAGTGGCCGGATCGTAGACCGGCAGGAAGTCCTGCTCGCTTCGCCCGGGGATCCCGGGCGGGACCATGGAGTTGGCCACCTGGACGGAGCCGTCGGACCCAGCCAGTGCGGCCATCCGCCGCCAGTTCACCGCCATGCCCACGGCCTGGCGGACCCGGACGTCATCGAACGGCGGCCGGCTCGTGTCGAAGCCGTAGTACTGGACCGACAGCGAGCCGACCTCGCGAAGCTGCGGGCCCAGCGTCTCGTCGTAGCTGATCCAGTCGGCGTCGAAGCTGCCGATCGGGGCATAGTCGAGCTCGTCCGATTCGAAGGCGTCGACCGGGCTGCGCCCGCCGAGATCGCCGACGAGCTCGACGGTAAGGACGGCCGGGGTCCCGGCCCAGTAGTGCGGGTTGGCGGTCAGGATCATGGCCGTCGCCGTCTGTTCGCTGAACACGTAGCCGCCGCTCGCCACGAAGCCCTTCCCGGGCCCCAGGGCCGATGGATCCTGGCCGACCCCGGGTGGGACCACCGCAAATGTCGGACCAGCGATGATGTTCGGGAAATCCGAAGCGGGTCGCACGAGGTCGACGATGAGGTCACCGGCCCCATCATCGGCACGCAGCCCGACCGAGCCCGGATCCTCGTTCTCGCCACGCAGATAGGCCTCGGACCCGGCGATGTCGAGAGCGAGCTCGGCCAGCGGCGACGGTTGCGCCGGGTCGATCAGGCGAAGCCAACTGCGGACGACGTCCGATGGGCGGATAGGGCTACCGTCCGAGAAGGCGAGCTCCGAGCGCAGGTGGAATGTCATTCGCCGCCCGCCTTCGTCAGATTGCCAGGACTCGGCCAGCGCGGGGCGGAGTTTGAGGTCCGAATCAAATGCGGTCAGGGACTCGAAGAGCTGTGCGCTGATCGCGGCGCTGCCGGCGTCGCCCAGAACCGCGGGGTCGAGCGAGGTCGCAGTCCCGGCGAGGATCCTGGCCGGCCGCTCGGAGGGCGAGGTGGCCGCGATGGAGCTGGTGCATGACCCGAGCAGCGCGAGCAGGGCGAGATAGAGGACCGTGCGGCGCATCGCGGGGAGTATAAGGGGCGGGCAGCCGACGGCCCGTCGAGGCCGGGTCCGGGCGCCTCGCTGGGCCGGAGGGCCATGAAAAGGAGGCGCCGCAAGTCCACACCGCCGGGGGAACGATGAACGGGCCGCGACACCTCTGCGAGCGATAACGGGTCGCGGTCGGGATCGTTAGGCCCGCCCGGGACAGATCACTCAGCCCGGGTGAACCAGCAGGTCGCGGCGCGCGCCGAAGCGGTCCAGGAAACGGTAGAAATTGCGCTTGACCAGGCGTTCCAGCTCGACGCTGGCCAGGTCGTCGCCGGAGCTTTCCTCGTGGCGGACGATCGGCAGACCGTCAAGGCTGACCGCGCGCATGGGGGGTTCATCCTCGCCGCGATCACGCAGGACCAGGCTCCACCAGACGTCGAGGTAGCCGTGGTGCGTGAAGCGCTCGTCGAGTGGACCGCGCTCGACATAGTCCGCGCGCCGGAATGCCTGGCACACGCCATCGATCGCGACCACGTCGCCCGATGGGGCGCCCTCAAGATGGCGGAGATCCGCGGACACGACCCCCCACGGTCCCGCGATGGCGATGGTCGCGTCGTCGAGCGCACGCACGAGTGGCGTGACGAAGTCACCGGTTGGGTCAGCGCTCGAGTCAAGTAGGATTGCGACGGGACCGGTCACGCGACGGAGGCCCACGTTGATCGCGGCGCCCTGGCCGAGCCGCTCGCTGGTCCACGCGACCTCAACCGGTAGCCTGCCCGAGGACGTTGCCACCGCGACGTCGAGCGCCTCGGCCTGTTCCGTTGAAGGACCGTTCCCGACGATCACGATCGACGTGCCCAGGGGCGCGCTGGCGATCAGGCCACCAAGCGTCCGTGCCAGGTCCGCGGGTCGGTCCGTGGCAGTGAGAACGATCGTGGCGAGACCCACGGGTGGCTCCTCGAGGCGCGACGGCACGCTGCGGCTCGTTCCGTACCGGACCCGCTTGCCATCCACCACGTCACGCGCTTGGGCCAGTGATAGAGCGAAGTCCTTGCCGCGATCTTCGACTTTCCAACCGGCGTCCTCGATCAGTGCCCGCAGCCGATCAGCTTCGGGCCAGTCCCGGGCGACTCGCGCAAGGGATCGATCATGCGCAGCGGTCAGGACCTCGTCAGGGATTCGCGATCGAGTCACCTGGGCAGAATACCCGCAAAAAAAGGCGCGGCATGGGGCAAACCCAGGCCGCGCCCGATCCTGAACGACCCCCGAGTTCGCGGGACCGTGCCCGTGAACCGTGGGCAGGGAGGGTCGAGGGCCCGCTCAATCAGCGATTGATAGGCGGGACGGTCGTACCGATGGCATTTGGCGCGATGGAGGGGTTCGCGGACCTTCGTTGTTGGCGCCCCCGGACGGACTCGAACCGCCGACGCAGGCCTTAGGACGGCCTCGCTCTGTCCACTGAGCTACGGGGGCGCGG
>CAYRTS010000007.1:68816-77571 GCA_964427285.1 uncultured Anaerolineaceae bacterium | reverse complement strand
CGGCCGGCCGTGTTCGAGATCGGGCACGAACGTGAGTCTGGTCGGGGCGAGAGGATTTGAACCTCCCGGTCCCATCACTCGGATCATAGTTCCGGCTCACATCGCCGAGGCCCTTCGTGCGGTCGCGTGAAGGGCGCAACGGACCGGCAGCGTCGCGGTCGCCGGACGGGCACCCTCGCCGCATGGGCAAATCGAGGCAGGCGAGACGTCCTTCCACTCAAGAACCGGCCCAATCGGCCCCACTGGCCCCTTGGAACGTGCAAGAACCCCATCCGTGGGCCGTTCCCTCCACTTCGTGGGCCGATTCGCGAGCGCCATGGGCCACGCCGCGGCGGTCGGCATGAGCCCGACCCGCCGGGAACTCGAGGTCCTGCTCGCCCGCTGCCAGACGGGCTCACGTAAGGGCGCGGCCGCCCTCCTCGGGATCCAGACGAGGACCGTGCACTGGCACCTCGCGCGATTGTTCGATCGGTGCGGCTGCGTCGACGACGCGATGGCGGGCTTCACGCACCGCGACGAACTCGAGCGGCTGCGGGCGACGTGAGGAGAAGGCGCGACCGGGTCGGTCTTCTTGCCGCCGTTACTATCACGGCCACGAGGGAGAAACGACGTGAGCGACAATAGCCCGATCGAGTGGACCGACGCGACCTGGAACCCAGTCACCGGGTGCTCTAAGGTCTCGCCGGGCTGCGCCAACTGCTACGCCGAGACCCTGAGCCTCCGCTTCGGCTGGTCGGCGAAGCCCTGGACGCCGGCCAACGCCGCCGAGAACGTGATTCTGCACCCCGAGCGCCTGCTTCTGCCGACTCGCTGGCGGCAGCCGCGGCGCGTCTTCGTCAACTCCATGAGTGACCTCTTCCACGAGCTCGTGCCCGACCCGTACATCCGCCAAGTCTTCGAGGTCATGGCCCAATGCCCGCGTCACGAGTTCCAGGTCCTGAGCAAGCGCCCGGAGCGGATGCGCGAGCTCCACCGGCTATGGACCGATCGCCACGGGATCCTTCCCAACGTATGGCTCGGTACATCGATAGAGAACGACCGCTGGGTCGGCCGTGCAAACGACCTGCGAGCAACGCCGGCTGCGGTTCGGTTCATCAGCGCGGAGCCACTTCTCGGGCCGCTCCCCTCGCTCGACCTGACCGGAGTCGACTGGTTGATCGTTGGCGGCGAGTCCGGCGCGGGTCACCGGCCAATGGACCCGGATTGGGTCCGAGACCTTCGCGACCGTTGCCTAGCCGCTGGTGTCGCCTTCTTCTTCAAGCAGTGGGGCGGCCGCACGCCGAAGTCGCATGGTCGCGAGCTCGACGGACGAACATGGGATCAGTACCCGGAGCCGGACTTGGGGCCAGCGAATGCTTCGCGGTTGCAGAAGACACGTCTCGCCGCATCTGCGTAGAACTCACCAGTCCAGAGCGATCTGGCCCTTCTCGTCCTGGGTGGTGATCCGGTCCCAAAACGTGTACCCCAACGGGTGCTTCGAGAAGAACGCCATCAGATACATGGGGACGTTCTTGGAGTTCGTGACAGCGATTTCGCGCGCGGAGAGCTGGTTGAGGTACCCGATTCCGGCCAGCTGCTCTCGATAGCAGGCGAGGAGCCCGGAGAGGGTTGGGCGAAGGTCAGGTCCCAGAAATCGCGGATCCGTCTTCCACGCCTTCGTGCCGAAGAAGGCGTCCACACGAGGTTGGTCCAGGTCTGCGACACGCTTCATCGAAGGACCGAAGAACGACACGAGAAGGTCCACGCGGCGAGTCGCCGTCAACCGCCTGATCGTATCGAAGGAGATCTGCCAGTTCGTTGGATCGATGAAGGCGAACGTGATGCCGTACCGCGGTAGGCGTCTGATCACCTCATCAATGTTCGCGTTGCAGTCGCCCGGAATCACCGTGACGTACCGCTCCCGTTTCCACGGGGAACATCGCGCGTCGAGCGCCGCCGCTGCCTCGTCCTCCAGCTCCACATAGATGTGGTCCGTGAAGTTCCTCCGCAACCCGATGAGCGGCGACCCATCGTAGGTTTCACCGGTCTCCTGCTCGAAACATCGCCCCGGCCCAGCAAAGAGATCAAGGTAGGCGCGTCGCGGGAACTTCTTCATCCCGGTCGCGAAGATGTCCGCGTAGCCCTCGAGATAGTGATGCTTCCGCCGCGCCCACTCCCTGACGACCCGCGCAGGTAGCCCGTCAACCGGATCGATCACATAGTCGCTCGGTGTCTTCGTCATTCACGCCCCACCGACCGGGCACGAAGGCCCCCGGAGTGCTTGGCAGGATACCGGCGCTACTGCCCCGACCACTGGCACAACGTCCCAGTATCTGCGACCAGGCCCCGCATCTAGGCTCGGGAGCGTGGCCCGCTCCCCTTCCCTCCCGATCGGCGCGACGCGTGAGCGCGGCCTCGTGCGTATAGCGGCGCCCGAATCTTGAACAAGCTCTGCACCGTCTGTGGGGTCGTCACCAGTCGACCCGGCAGCCGCTGCACCATCCACGCCCGACAGTCGAACCGGAGCCGCCACAACGCCCTGTACAACACCCGCGAATGGCAGCGTCTAAGCGCGAGGGTGGTTGCCCGGCATCGCGGCCAATACGGGAACCACTGCCCGGGCTACCAGCGTGGCGCCCACCCGACCGTTGACCTGACCGCCGATCACGTCGTGCCGCTCGCAGCCGGCGGCGCACCGCTCGACATCGTCAACCTCGCCGTGCTCTGTCGATCGTGCAACTCGACCAAGGGTGCGTCGGAGCCCGACCGGGGGTACCCACACGCGGGATCCGCACCCTCGGAAGACCGCGCCCGCCAGATGTACGCACGCGGCCGAGTTTCCCGAAAAATATCCGTGGGCGCCGACTCAGGACCCGACCACGTCCGCCCGTGGGCGCCACGGTTGGCCCGGGTGCTGGGATGAGTGAGCGCATGGCCACTGGCGCCACCCAACGAGAAAGGGCCCCGGGTTGGTGCCCAGGGCCCCAGAGTCGGCTCGCTGCGGTCGGGCTATCCGGCGTCGCCCTGGGAACCAGCCTCCGGAACGAGGGTCTGGTGCCGTCGGGGCGCCCGCGTCCGGATTGGCTCCGGCTTCGGCGTCCGAGCCTGCTTGGCCTTCCGACTGCCGACTGCCGTGGGAGCGACAGCCACCGCCGGTTCCGACTTGGTCGGCGTTCCTTCGGCGGCCACCCCGCCCTCGGCGGCCTTGCGGGCGAGGGCCGCCTTCCGCAGCGCGCTCGTGTACTGGTTCCAGTGGGGCTTGCACATCCGACCCAGACCGTCCTTCTGGCTGGGCTGGGCCGGGAACTCGTCGGCCGGTGCCTCGTGCGCCTCGATCCCGAACGTCGCCGATCCGATGCACTTCTTCGTGGTGGTCATGTCCGTTCTCCTTTCGGTCGCGTCGTCGATTGCCATCTACTCGGCGTCGTCGATCTCGCCGCCGGTCTCCATCAGGTCGCTCTCGATTTCCGCGAGCCAGCCCTCCATCGACTGGCCGCCGCCCTCGTCGAACCCGGTCCCGACCCGGTAGGCGTCGAGGCGGTAGGTGTCCCTGGACCACGTTGCGGAACGGATCGACGACTCGGCCTACCTCGAACGTCTCGGGCAGTTCCGCACGGACATTGCGACGGTCGATGCAACCCCGCGCGGCGAGCTGGCCGCGCAGCGGGCGGTGGAGTGGCTGCGGGTGCTGGCGGACACGTGGGTCAACGCCGACGTCCCCGGGGCCAGGGCGGACCTGCTGCACGCGATCTACGAACGCATCGTCGTCAAGGGTCGGTCGATCGTTGCGGCACGCCTGACGCCGGCGGCCTACTCGAACGGCCTGGCCCTCGCTCTGCCTCAGGTTGTCATGGCGCGCCCGGAGGGATTCGAACCCCCGACCTACTGATCCGAAGTCAGTCGCTCTGATCCACTGAGCTACGGGCGCGTCCCCAGATAATACCGCGGACGTTCAGACCGCCCACGCGGCAAACAGGTCATCTGGCCCATATGCCTTGGCGAGCCCGGCGACGGACGCGAACCCGGTGCGGGAAACCGCGACGAGCGGGGTCCCGGCCGTCGCACCCGGGACGCCGCCTCGGGGGTGATCGACGGCCGCGGTCCGGAGCGACTCAAGGTCGCCGGGCAGGAAGGCCTCGTTGTCGCGCCATTTGATCGATCCGATGAACGCGATCTGCGTCTCTCGATCGTCCGTGCCGACCAGATCGACCTGGGGATCGTTCACTCTGGTCCAATAGGCACCGACTTTGTCCGCGCCCGCCAGGGCCTCGTCGGGCAGGAGTCGCTCCAGCGAGGAGCGAACGAATGGCTCGATCGCCACACCGATGTAGGTTTGCCAGTCGCGGATGATTCGATTGATGACGAGTCGCTGGCGACCCCGCTGGATGTCCGCGAGGTTCGGGTCAATGAACCGCATGTAGAACCGCAGGTAGGGATCGTCGATGTAGTAGCGAGTATCGGTCGACCGCCTGATCGAGAGGGGCCGTTCGCTCGCAATCACCCGCTTCCGCTTTTCGAGCAGGTCCAGCGACCGGCGCAGGTTGGTGCTGGCGACGTTCGCGACGCGCGCGATGTTGCTGTAGGTACGTTCGCCGGCGCCGATCACGGACAGGACCGTTCGGGCCTGAACATCGTCCGGGAACTCCGAGTCCAGGATTCGCTGTCCGGTGGCGATCAACGGCGAGTCCTCGTCGACCAACGTCCGCGTGAGAAAAGATCGAAGGGTCGTACCCGGGCGCCAGAGAGGAACGAGCCGGGGGAAGCCGCCGATGACGTGGTAGGCGTCGATCGCCTCGACGCCCGTCAACTCCGCTGCCGACGCAATCTCGTCAACTGCGAGCGGACCGACAGTCAACGTTGTGGTTGGACGACCGTAGAGTGGACGCCCATGCTCGGTCAGCACCCGCATCGTCGAGAGGTCGGAGCCGACGAGGACGAGCATCACCGGACGGCGGGCCAGAGTCCGCTCCCAGGCGGCATTGAAGCTCGACTCGACGACTCCGTCCGCGTCGGTCTGAACGAGGTACGGGAACTCGTCGATCACGATGATGATCGGGTTGTCTGCGGTTGCGCCTGCGGAAGCGTATCCGAGGGCAGCCTCCCAGCTCTCAAATCGCACGCCGGACACGCCGCCCGCTTCCGGAAGGTTCGACCGCTCGAGGGCGTCGGCGAATCGCGCAAGCTCGTAGCCGGGCCGTTGCTTGCTGGCGAGGAAATAGACGACGGGCAAGCCCTGGCGATCGCCAAACTCCTCGACGAGCCGGCTCTTGCCGACGCGCCGTCGCCCTTTCATCAGGATGAACGCGCCCCGGCCCGTGCGCCGCACTAGCTCGAGTTCGGCGTCGAGCGCCTCCAGCTCGCGCCTCCGACCGAAGAATGTCGTCAAGCGGTCCCTCCGCCGGGTGCCTTCAGGTCAAAGACAATCAGACCAAGATAGTATCACGATACGATAGTATCACGTCTTGATAGTAACGCCATCATTCCGGGGCGTTCGGGGCAATGTGAGATCGACTTGTCAGTGGCAGGTGCCGGTGCCCGAGTCGGTGAAGGTCTTGCCGGCGATGGGGATGAACTGCCACGCGTAGCTGGTCGCCGAGAGGGTCAGCTTGATGACCCCGTGGGTCGTGCTGTTGCGGACCTCGCTGTTGGCCCGGATCGTCCCGAAGCTCCTCAAGGACGCGCCGCCGGTGCCCACCACGAACTGTCGGATGCCCCTGGCGTTGTCGGCGGTGCCGGCCGGCGTCTGCGGCGCGAACCGCTCGTAGTCGTGGTCGTGGCCGTTGATGACCACGTCCGCGCCAGCCTGGTAAAGCGCGTCCCAGAGCGGCGCCGTGACGGCGTCATTGCCGTGCTCCCCGGAGCTGAAGCGCGGGTGGTGCCAGTACGCCAGCACGCAGGCCCGCGGCGACGTGGCGAGATCGGCGCGCAGCCATTGCTCCTGCTCGGAGCCGACGCCGCAGCCGACCGCGGCACAATTTGAGTTCAACGCGTAGATCCGCCACTTGCCCAGGTCGTAGGCGTACCAGCCCGTGCCTGTTGGGCCGGCCCTCGCCCCGAAGTAGTCGAAGTAGCCGGCCGCGCCCGAGGTCCCATAGTCGTGATTGCCAGGCGCCGGCCAGGTTCGATCGCGGAAGGCGCCCCAGGTCGGTTCGTAGCAGTCGCGGAACTGGGACGCACTGCCGGTTTCGTAGGCGTTGTCGCCGGCGGTGAAGACGGTCCCGGGGATCCCCGCGACGAGCTTGCCGGTCGCGGTGTCCGCCGTCAGGCCGCATGACGCGATGTCACCCGCACCGACGAGCACGGCGCCGGCCGTTGTCGGCGGCGTGGGGGTCGGCGAAGGCGGCGCCGTGGGGGTCGGCGATGGTGCTGGTGGAGCGGTCGGCCCAGGTGGGGCAGGTGACGCGGGTGTGCCCGGGTCCGCGACGTCTGTCAGGACGACGAAGGAATCCAGGTCCACGCGTGGGTGGCCAGGCGTCCCGATAGCGCGAATCTCCACCGTGTGTGCGGCGGAGTCCGGCCAGCTTCGCGAGAAGACCATCATCCGGGCCGCCGTGGTCGCGCGATAGGTATCGACCTTTCCGGCAAGGACCCCGTCGATGTAAACGTCCGCGGCGCCGCGCACCGGGCTCTTCGCGGCCACCCAGGCGAACGATCGGCCGGTGAACGTGAACTGGGCGATCCCGCCAACCGTTTGGGTCGACCGCGCCGCTTTGCCGTCGTACGACCTGGACGTGGTCCGACTCCAGGTGCCCTTGATGAACGAGAGTGCGCGCGTGGTCTCCTGGGCGACAGCGAGGCGGAATGACCTGGCCACGCTCCACTCCCCGACATTGCCGGCGCCATCGACGGCCCGGACCTGGAACCGATACGTCCGATTGCGCGGCATCGTGAGCGAAGCGGTTCGCGCCGTGGGAGACGAGACGGGCATCGTCGCCCAGGCCGCGCCATCGACGCTTCGCTGGAGTTCGTAGCTCGCCACGCCGGACTCCGTGTCGGTGGCGGCGTCCCAGCTGACGGTGACAGGCACCCCACTGCCGATGCCACGATTGACCGGGAGGGTCACGATTGGCGGCCTGGCCAGCGGAGCCGTCGCGTCGACAAGGACCGTGATCGGGGTCGTCCCGGAGACGCCATTGGCGGTCGCCACGATGCTTGCGGTGCCCGGCTGGGTCGCGCTGAAGTGACCAGCGGCGTCGATCGTGCCGATGGGTGGCGATACGGACCAGGAGACCTGTCCGGCCCCCAATGGGACCGGGTTGTAGGCGGCGTCCATGCCGCTGGCGGTGAAATCCAGTGCCGCATTGACGTAGATCGCCGGTGTTCCCGGCCGGAGATTGAGCGCAGCGAGCGGCCCCGTCGGGGCGTTGCTGACGACGTGGATGCTGTTGGTGACCGCTCGCTCGGTGCCGTCCGATGGCCGGTTCACCAGGACCGGCCCGGCCGTTCCGGCGCGGCGGATCGCGAGCGACGTGGACCCGCCACCGTCGAGATTGAGCGCCACCATCGCGCCGCGGGACAGCATGAATTCGGCCAGTTCGGGGAGCCGCACGCCATCGCTCCAGCCGGCCTGTCGGCCGTCGACGGTGGCCAGGATCATTCGCCCATCAGCGGTCAGCCCAACGGCGCTGCGCGGGTGGATCTCGTCGGCGCTGGCCGGTCGAGGCGAGATGAAGACGGCTCCATCACGAACGATCCATTCACGCCCGCCGACCGCATGCTGGATCGACTCCCAGCCGGCGGTGACCGTCGTCGACAGGGTCACCGGCTCGCCTGGCACGAGGGCGGCCAGCAGTGACGTGACCGGCACTGTCAGCACCACCGTCCCTGGATCGATCGGTCCGCCACCATCGGCGGTTCTAGTGGCCACGACAAATCCGGTCCAGACGCCCGAGGTCCGCAAGGGCAGCGCCAGCCCGCCGATGACGAGATCGATCCCCGACGAGGCGTTGCTGGTCCTGGCCGCAAACCGCGGCGTAAAGAGCACCACTTCGCCCGCCCGCCGAAGCTGGTTGACCCGGTTGATCAGGTGCTGGGCGCCCAGCGACGTCGTGAGCGTGATGCTGACCAGCGGCGCGCCGATCAGCGGCCGGCCGTCCGCCCCGATCCCGAACGTCGGACGGGCCGCGGGACCCACGGCGACCAGCTCGCCGGCCTCAACGTGCAGGCCGTTTGGAGCTAGCTCCATGTCGTTGGCGTAACCGGCCCAGACGTCGCCATTGATCGCGGCGACCACCCGGTGGCCTTCCACCGAGCGTCCGGCGGCCTGGCTGCTGGTCCGCTCGAGACCGGCGACCAGCCCATTGGACAGCGACGATTCGAACGAGATGGCCGGGTTGGAGAGGTCGATCTCGACGATGTTGACGGCCTGGCTGCCGGCGGTGGTCAGGATTCGGCCCTGATCGTGCACGACGCCCGGCGCGAGCGGCTCACGGCCAACCGAGGCGTAGGCGCTGGCGATGGCGGCGGCCGCCGGGGCTGGGTTGCCGACGGCTAAAGGCGCGATCGCGACGATCAGGGCCAGAACGAAGGTCGGGGCGGCGCGGTGCCTCGGCGGCTTCGGCAAGTGCAGCTCTCGTGCGGGTTCGCTGGGACGCTGGGTCGCGTGGGTGTGGGCCGTCGCCCGTTACGGCGTCAGCCTACCAGTCGGGAGCGATCTGGGCCGCCAGCCAGGTTGCCGGCTCGACGCGGGGTCGGATCAGCTCGGCACGTCCGCGGCGCTCAACTCTGAGTTGATCCCGGGCCACGAGCCCGCTTGGTCGTGCGACCACACTGCATT